>NZ_CADEPJ010000157.1 GCF_902829245.1 Comamonas jiangduensis
GGCTGCAAGGTCGCACCGTCGCTGTAGCCAGTGATGCCGCATTCAGTTTTATCTACCCGGCCAACCTGGATTGTTTGCAGGCCATGGGGGCGAAGCTGGTGTTTTTCTCTCCGTTGGCCGCAGAGCGCTTGCCCGCATGTGATGCCGTGTGGTTGCCCGGTGGTTATCCTGAGCTGCATGCCCACAAGCTGGCTGCCAACACAGGCTTGCAGGCTGACCTGCAGGCGCATGTGCAAGCGGGCAAGGCCGTGTGGGCGGAGTGTGGCGGCATGCTGGCCTTGGGGCACAGCATTCACACGGCGCAAGGCGAGGCTTTGCCCATGTGGGGCATTTTGCCGGGCACTGCGTCTATGCAGCCGCGTTTGGCAGGGCTGGGCATGCAGGAATGTGTGCTGCACGGCGGCCAACTGCGCGGCCATACCTTTCACTACTCGCGTTTTGACAGCGCTGCTGCCGAGGTGGCGCGCACCAGCCGTGCAGGGCAAAGCGTACAGGCGGACAAGGGTGAAGCCGTATACCAGCACGGCAGCATCTGCGCCAGCTATTTCCACGCCTGGTTTCCATCGCACCCCCGCGCGATTGCCGCCTTGCTGGGCGCAGAGGCAGTGCAATGGGCCGATGTGGCTGCAACGGCATAATTTGCGGCGCTTATGAATCTGATGAACCCCCATGCCATGCAGCCCTGGCAAGAATTGATTTTGGGCGGCCAAAAAAGTGGCAAAACCCGCCGTGCCGAGCAGGCTGCCCGCGATTGGGTGGATGCGGGCGCAGGCCGCTATGCGGTGTACCTCGCCACGGGCCAGGCATGGGATGCGGAGATGCAAGCGCGCATTGCGCGTCACCAGGCCGACCGTGCGCTGCGCGTGCCAGGCATGCAGACTGTGGAAGCGCCGCTGCACCTGGGCCAAGCCTTGCAGGCGCACAGCAAGGCGCAGACCTTGGTCGTGGTCGATTGCCTGACTTTGTGGCTGACCAACTGGATGATGCCGATGCAAAGCGTCGAGCAGGCGGCTTCAGAAGATCAGCCAAATCAGGCTCTAGCCCTTGACTGGCAAGCGCAACGTGCTTTGTTTTTAGAAGTTTTACCGCAGTGCCCCGGGCCGGTGGTGGTGGTGGAGCAATGAGATCGGCCTGGGTGTCATTCCGCTGGGCGCGAGGTGCGCGCTTTTGTGGACGCACTGGGCACTTTGAACCAAGACGTGGCACGTGTGTGCAGCCGCGCTACTTTGATGGCGGCAGGTTTGCCGTTGCAACTGAAATGAATGCTTTGTTACGCCGTAGCCTGCGCGCAGTGATCTGCGTGGGAGCACTTGCACTGGTGGGGTGGCCCATGCAGCGGGTGCCCCAGCAGGTGTGCCTGCCAATGCCCTGAAAGACGAAAGAGGGCGTGTGATTGCCAGAGCGCAGCAGCCCCAGCGCATCGTGAGCCTGCTGCCTTCGCTGACCGAAACAGTCTGCGTTATGGGCGCATGCGACAAATTAGTCGGGGTGGATCGCTATTCCAACTGGCCTGAAAGCCTGCTGACGACCTTGCCGGTGCTCGGTGGCGGGCTGGATCCGAATGTGGAAGCCATCGTGGCGCTCAAGCCTGACGTGGTGCTGCTGTCCACCGCTGCGCGCGTGGTGGATCGGCTAGAAGCCCTGGGCTTGCGCACCGTGGCGCTGGAACCACGCACGCAAGCCGATGTGTACCGTGTGCTGCACAGCATTGGCTTGCTGCTGGGTTTGCCACCCGAGCAGGGGGCAGAGCGCGAATGGCGCCGCATGCAAGCGGGCATCAATGCCGCCGCGCAATCGCTGCCTGCGGGGGTGCACGGCGCCAAGGTGTACTTTGAAGTCAGCCGTGGGCCATTTGTGGCGGGGGCTTCATCGTTCATCGGCGAGTTGCTCACGCGCATGCAGATGGGCAATGTGGTGCCCAATGAGATGGGGCCGTTTCCACGCCTGAACCCAGAATTTATTTTGCGTGCCCGCCCCGATGTGATTTTGATGGGCAACCACAGCATGCAGGTGGCGCACACCTATCCGGGCTGGTACACGCTGGATGCTGTCAAGCACCAGCGGGTGTGTGCCTTTGATGCGCGCGAGTCGGGCGTGATTGTGCGCCCGGGCCCGCGCATGGATGAGGCGGCCCGCATCATTGCCCGTTGTCTGGCAGAGAAAGCGCCACGCCGTGCGGGTTGAAGCCAATTTGTCCCAAGCGCTGGTGCGCAGCCGTTGGTTGGCGGTGCTGCTGCTGGCCGCGAGCGGTGGTTTGCTGCTGCTGGGCGCCAGTGTGGGCAGTACCGGGTGGGAGAGCGTGTTGCGCATGCACAGCGATCCGGTGGCGCAGCAAATTGTCTGGGACATCCGCTTGCCTCGCACCCTGGGCGCGTGGCTAGCCGGTGCCTTGCTGGGGCTGGCCGGTGCCGTGGCGCAGGGGCTGTTTCGCAACCCGCTGGCAGATCCGTACTTGCTGGGCAGCGCCTCGGGGGCTGCGCTGGGTGGGGCCGCGGCCATGGTGTTCAGCGGCACAGCCGCCATGGGCATGGAATGGCTGCAGCGACTGGGCATGACAGGCATGGCCTTTGCCGGTGCGGCTGCGGCCGTGTTGCTGACGCTGATGCTGGCCCAGGGCGTGCAAAACAGCTTGCGCCTGCTGCTGGCGGGCGTGGTTGTGGGCGTGGTGCTGGGTGCGGTGCGCGACATGCTGGAGCTGCGCTACCCCGACATCTTGCAGCCGATGAAGGCCTTTGGACTGGGCAGCACGGCCTTCATCGGCTGGGCTTCGTGTGCGTTGATGCTGGGCGCCTGGGCGCTGTGCGCGCTGTGCGCGTGGGGGCTGTCGCGCGTGCTTGATGGGCTGACCCTGGGTGAATCCACTGCCGCCAGCCTGGGGCTGCCCTTGGCGCCCATGCGCGCAGGTTTGATTGCCGTGATGGCACTGGCCACCGGCACTGCCGTGGCACAGACGGGATTGATTGCCTTTGTGGGGCTGGCTGCGCCGCATTTGGTGCGCAGCATAGTCAGCGTAGGCCATGCGCGCAGCACACTGCTGAGCAGCTTGATGGGTGGCGTGGTGCTGCTGGCGGCCGACATTTTGGCGCGCTGGGTGATGGCCCCCGAAGAGCTGCCCGTGGGCGTGCTGACGGCCTTGCTGGGCGGCAGCTATTTGCTGTGGCTGATGCACCGTGGCCACGCCGCGCGGCAGATAAGGGGTTGACCATGGGCATGCAACAACCCCCCCAAGCTCTGCCAGCGCATGCAGCCGTGGCCCTGCAAGCGCACGATGTGCGCGTGCATGCGGGCAAGCAGTGTTTGCTGCACGGTGTGGACGTACAACTGCCCGCCCGGCAGTGGACCGCGATTGTTGGCCCCAATGGCGCGGGCAAATCGACCTTGCTGCGCGCGCTGGCGGGTTTGCAGCCGCGCAAAAGCTGGAGTGGGCAGGTGCACCTGCTGGGCCAGCCGCTGGCCGACTGGCCGGTGAAAGCCCGCGCTCGGGCCTTGTCGTGGCTGGGGCAGAACGAAGCGGTTTCGCAAGAGCTGTGCAGCTACGACGTGGTCATGCTGGGGCGCATGCCGCACCAGGCGTGGCTGGCGCCACCCAGTGCGCATGACCATGCGGTGGTGGAGCAATGCCTGCGCACCACGCAGGCGTGGGACTGGCGCCACCGCCCTTTGGGTGAGCTGTCGGGCGGAGAGCGCCAGCGCGTGCTGCTGGCGCGTGCCTTGGCGGTGCAGGCGCAGGTGCTGCTGATGGATGAGCCGCTGGCCAACCTTGACCCGCCGCACCAAAGCGCCTGGATGGAGACCGTGCAGGGTCTGGTGGCTTCAGGTCATACCGTGGTCAGCGTGTTGCACGAGCTGGGCATTGCCCTGCAGTCCGACCACATGGTGGTGATGCAAGCCGGGCAGGTGCTGCACCAGGGCGCCACGCACGCTGGCGACACCCACGCTGCACTGGAGGCGGTGTTTGAGCACCGCATCCGCATTCGCCAGATTGAGGGCATGTGGATGGCCTTGCCCACCGCTGCCAAGTCTGCTTAATTTTGAACATAAACGGCCGCTAGCCCTTGTTGGGTAAGCGCTAACAGCTATGCAAATTGAAACACCACCTTCTGAAAAACCTTATGAAAAACCCGAGGGCGAGCGCCGCGGGCTGGTCATTGTCAACACCGGCGATGGCAAGGGCAAAAGCACGGCAGCCTTTGGCCTGGCGTTTCGCGCCACAGGGCGTGGCAAAGCGGTCAAGGTGTTCCAGTTCATGAAAGTGCCGACCGCGCGTTTTGGTGAACACCGCCTGGCCGAGCAAGTGGGCCTGCCCGTGGAAGGGCTGGGCGACGGCTTTAGCTGGAAGAGTAAAGACCTGGACCACTCCGCCCAGCTGGCGCGCGATGGCTGGGAAAAGGCCAAGGCGGCCATCCTGTCGGGCGAGTACTTTCTGGTGGTGCTCGATGAGGTGACCTATCCGCTGATTTACGGCTGGCTGCCGCTGCAAGACGTGCTCGACACCTTGAAAGCGCGCCCCAAAGAAATGCATGTGTGCCTGACGGGCCGCCGCTGCCCGCAGGAAATCATCGACGTGGCGGACACGGTGACAGAGATGCAGATGATCAAGCATGCCTTCAAAGCAGGCATTCCTGCACAGCGCGGCATTGAAGACTGAGAATGCAGGCATGAGCCAAGCCCACGACCCCAGCCACCCGCGCCCCACGATCTGCAGCACTACCAGACGGTGGCGGCCACGCCGTTTTCCGACGAGGAACGCGCTGCGGTGTACCGCGCCATTCATGAGCGGCGCGATATGCGCCACTTTGCGCCCGGCACGGTGGGGGATGACGTCTTGCTGCGCCTGCTGCGTGCGGCACACCACGCGCCCAGCGTGGGGTTCATGCAGCCGTGGCGTTTTATTCGCATACGCTCGCGCGGCATGCGCGAAGGCATTCATGCGCTGGTCGAGCAAGAGCGTGTGCTGACGGCGCAGGCGCTGGGCGTGCGCCAGGACGATTTCATGCAGCTCAAGGTGCAAGGCGTGCTGGATGCGGCCGAGGTGCTGATTGTGGCGCTGCCGCCGGGGCGCGAAGCCCATGTGTTTGGCCGCCGCACCATGCCAGAGATGGACGTGGCCTCGGCCGCCTGCGCCATCCAGAACCTGTGGCTTGCCGCACGTGCCGAAGGGCTGGGCATGGGCTGGGTGTCCATTTACGACCCCGTGGCGCTGGCGCAGTTGCTGCAAATGCCGCAAGGCAGCTACCCCTTGGCCGTGGTGTGCCTGGGGCCGGTGCAGGCCTACTACGCCGAGCCCATGCTGCAGCAAGAAAAATGGGCCACCCGTGCGCCGCTGCAAGAGATGCTGTTTGACGAGCGCTGGGGCCAGCCTGCGGCGACGAACCCTGAAGCCGCGCCGCGCCCATGAACGGTATCGATTTGACGGCCGTGCTGGCCGTGGCACTGAGCCCGCTGGCGTGGCTGTACCAATGGTGGGGCGCAGAGGGCGCTGCGCACCTGTTCTGGGCGCAGCAAATCATGGCCGCCGCCCTGGCGGTACTGGTGGCCTTGCTGCTCGATCGCCTGTGGGGCGAGCCGCCCGTATGGCTGCACCCTGTGGTGCTGATGGGCAAGTTGCTGGGTCGCATCGGTCAATGCATAGCGCCCAGCGTTGAGAAAACCAGGGATTACAAGGCATTTGTCTACGGAATGCTTGCCTGGTGTGCGCTGGCAGCTCTCTTTTTTGTGATTTATGCCCTGTGCCAGTGGCTGCTGCCGCCCACGCAATGGTGGTGGCAGGGCTTGGTGGTGGGGGTGTTGCTCAAGCCGTTGCTGTCGTGGCGCATGCTCCAAGACGAGGTGCTGGCGGTGGAAGCTGCCTTGCAGCAGTCGCTGCCCGCAGGGCGCGAGCGCTTGAGCTGGCTGGTCAGCCGCGACACCACGCAACTCGATGCCGCCACCGTGCGTGAAAGCGCGATTGAAACCCTGGCCGAGAATTTGAGCGATTCCGTCATCGCCCCGCTGTTCTGGTTTGCCGTGCTTGGGCTGCCCGGTGCGGCGCTGTACCGCCTGGCCAACACGGCCGACGCCATGTGGGGCTACCCGGCTGGCGCGGGCAGGGCACGCAACGCCGCCACTGGCAGTGGGCTGGCAAATGGCCGCGCGCGCAGATGATGTGCTCAGCTGGCTGCCAGCGCGCATTACGGCAGCGTTGCTGGCGCTGGTGGCACGCGGCATCTCCTGGCCTGCGCTGCGGCGCGATGTGGCGGTGACGCCTTCGCCCAACGGCGGCTGGCCCATGGGGGCCATGGCGCAGGCGCTGGGGTGCGCCTGTCGAAACCCGGCGTGTACCAGCTCAACCCGCAAGGGCGTGCCCCGCAGGCCACCGATGTGCAGCGTGCAGTGGGTTTGGCCTCCAAAGTGGTTGGGGTGCAGGTTTTGCTTACGTTGCTAGCTATTGTTTTTATGGCGATTATTCTGTGGCCATGGGTGGGTGATGCTGTCTGAAAACACCCTGATGGTGCATGGCGGCACCGACGCGCTGGGCGTGCCCGCGCATGACTTTTCCACCAACCGCAATGCCTGCGGGCCATGCCCAGCAGCCGTGCAGGCGCTGCAAGCGGCGCACAGCGCAATACCCTGACCCGCACTACACCGATGTATGTGCGCAACTGGCGGCTTTTCACGGCGTGGCGCCGGAACGCATCGTGATCGGCGGCAGCAGCAGTGAACTGATACACCGCCTGACCCAGCATGCCGTGCGCCACGGTGCCACGGCCATCACGCTGCCTCAGCACCACTATGGCGACTATCTGCAGGCCGCCCAGGTATGGGGGCTGCAAGCACACCCACGTGGCAGTGCGCAGGGTGAAGCAGCAGCGCCAGCGCACTTGCACTGGGCTTGTGAGCCATCCAGCCCCTTGGGGGTGCCAGAAACCATGTGGGTGACTGGCCGCACAGCGCTGCGCCACGGGTGGCGAGCCTGCTTGGCATGTGCTGGACTGCGCTTACCGCCCGCTGTGGCTGGAAGGCACTGCGCCGCAGCGCGACAGCGATGCCCTGTGGCAGTTGTGGACGCCGAACAAAGCGCTGGGCATGACCGGTGTGCGCGCGGCTTACGCGATTGCGCCGGTGCATGCCTCGGCCCAAGCACTGCAGGCGCTGCGCTGGCTGGCGCCCTCCTGGGTAGTGGGCGCACACGGTGGCCATGCTGCAGGCGTGGGTGACGCCGCAGGTGCAGCAGTGGCTGGCGCACAGCCTGCAGCAGTTGCGTGACTGGAAGGCCCAGCAGTTGGCGCTGTGCGCGCGGCTGGGCTGGCAGGTGGTGCCCGGCCATCAGGCCAACTACTTTGTGGCGCGGCTGCCGGTGGGCGACATGGCGGCGTGTTTGGCAACTTGGCGTGCCCAGGGCATCAAACTGCGTGACTGCGCAAGCTTTGGGCTACCCGGCCATGTGCGCTTGGGCGTGCTACCGCCGGCCTCACAGGCCGCGCTGGAGCATGCCTGGCGCAGCATGCCATGACCTTGCATGCCCCACACACTGGGCGCAAGATGCTCACCTTTCTTTCATGATGGCGGCCATGCCCACCAACTCCCTGAGGCAGCGCTGTGCGCCCATCTCGCGTAGCAGCGCGCTGGGCCGGCGTATGCTGATGGCCCCAAGATTGCGGGTGGTACAGCGCTGCCCGCTCAACCTGACAACCAAGACATGACAGCACGTTGCATCATGGTGCTAGGCACCAGCAGTGGCGCAGGCAAAAGCTGGGTGGCCACGGCGCTGTGCGCCTACTACCGCAGCCAGGGCTTGAAAGTGGCGCCTTTCAAAGCGCAAAACATGAGTAACAACGCGCGCGTGGTTGCCACGCCCGATGGGCAGTGGGGCGAGATCGGCACAGCCCAATACCTGCAAGCCCTGGCGGCAGGTGCCGTGCCTGATGTGCGCATGAACCCGCTGCTGCTCAAACCCGAGGCGGACACGCGCAGCCAGGTCGTGCTGATGGGGCAGGCGAATGCAGAACTCAGTGCCCTGCCGTGGCGTGGGCGCAGTTTGAAGGTGTGGCCGCAGATTGCGCAGGCACTGGATGCGCTGCGTGCCGAAAACGATGTGGTGGTGATTGAGGGCGCGGGCTCTCCCGCCGAGATCAACCTGCACGGCAGCGACGTGGTGAACATGCGCGTGGCCAAGCACTGCCAAGCGCACTGCCTGCTGGTCTCGGACATTGACCGGGGCGGGGCGTTTGCCCACCTGTATGGCACCTGGGCGCTGCTGCCCGAAGATGAGCAAGCCCTCATCCAGGGTTTGTGCTCAACAAGTTCCGGGGCGATGCAGCGCTGCTGGCCCCGGCGCCTGCGATGCTGGAGGCCAAAACCGGCGTGCCCACGGTGGCTTGCATTCCGATGCAGTTTGACCATGGCCTGCCCGAAGAAGATGGCGTGTTTGATGACCGGGGCAGCACCGGTGCAGGGCAGGCGGTGCACACCACGATTGCCATCGTGGCCTATCCGCGCATCAGCAATCTGGATGAGTTTCAGCCCCTGTTGCAGGTGCCCGGCGTGCGCGTGGTATGGGCGCGTTCGCCAGCACAGATTGCCGGGGCGGACTGGGTGATTTTGCCGGGCTCCAAAGCCACGGCGTCTGACTTGCAATGGATGCGCCACCAGGGGCTGGATGCTGCCGTAGCCGCCCATGCCAAGGTGGGTAAGCGCGTGCTGGGTATTTGTGGGGGGCTGCAAATGCTGGGCGAAGCCTTGATTGACCTGCACGGCGTGGATGGCAACGAAGCCGGCCTGGGCCTGCTGCCTCTGGTCACACTGTTTGAGCGTGAAAAGACCGTGCGCCGAGTGTCTGCGCACCTGCCGGCATTGCGCGGTGCATGGGCGGCGCTGCAAGGGGTGGATCTGCAGGTGTATGAAATCCACCATGGCCAGACCCAGTTGCGTTCTGACATGGAAGCTGGCCAAACCCAGTGTGCCGATGAACCCGTGCCCGGCATGGTGTGGCAAAGCGCCCAAGGCAATGTGTGGGGCACGTACTGGCATGGCCTGTTTGAGAACGCTGCCGTGGTGCAGGCGCTGTGGGGTGCAAAAACCCCGTCGCTGGACGATGTGTTTGCCCGCATGGCGCAGGGCGTAGAGCGCTGGTTTACCGTCAAAATGTAAGTGATTGCTAGGGCTGTAGGCCTGAGACTGCAAGCCTTATTGGGCTGAACCGATACCTGTCTGCAGGCAGGGCGCGCATGACGGGGCATCACTCAGTTATCTCAGGAGAACACTTTGATGAAACTGCCTTTGACCGCTTCCTTGCGCGTGACCTTGTGTGCTGTGGCCCTGTCTGTCGGTGCGCTTGCGCATGCACAACCCCAGCCCGCCCCCATGCCCGAGCCAGCGCCTGCCATGAAGTCCTATCCTGCCGGGGAAATGCCCAAGCACCGCCCCAAAGACCACCCCAAAGTCATGCCCAAGCACAAGGGGCATCACCCAGCAGGCCACGGCAAATATGCCACCCGCAGCACCACGAAGCAGCGGCAGTAGCCGGCGAACGCAGCCGCGGTGCAGGCCCGCACAACCCCGGAGCAGGCCAGCCCAACGAGTTTGAGCGCAATGCGCTGCGCCGCTGTGAGATTTTCAAAACCGATCTGGATCGCCAGACCTGCGTGGAGCGCGTGCGCCAGCCGCAAATCTCCGGCAGTGTGCAAGGCGGTGGTGTACTGCGCGAGTACACACAAACCTACCAGGTGCCCGCGCCTGCATCACCAGCAACCCCAGCCGCGCCTGCGGTCATGCCGCAGACCCACCACAACATGATGCACCCGCCCATGCCGCCTGTAGAGCCCATGGGCAAGTAAACACGCCCTGCAGCGCACTTTAAACCCGGCCCAGGCCGGGTTTTTTACTGCTGAGTTGAGAAAGTTCATCCACCCAGGGCAGGCACAGGGCGCATACTTGCTGCCAAGCGCTGTAGCGCCCTTGTTGATTGTGAGAAGGTGGATATGTTGCCTGTGATTCCTGAAGTTGTTGCTATCGAAGACGCTGCATTGGCTGCCCATGTGCAGGCCTTGCTGGACGACAAGACCAAACCCGTGGGCTCGCTGGGCATGCTGGAGCAGCTGGCGCACCGCATTGCCTGCATCTTGGGCACGGATGCCCCTGTGCTGCAGCAGCCGCAAATGGTGGTATTTGCCGCCGACCACGGGCTGGCGGCGCTCGGGGTCTCGGCCTACCCCGTGGATGTCACGTGGCAGATGGTGGAGAACTTCATGGCCGGTGGCGCTGCAGTGAGCGTGCTGGCGCGCCAACATGGCATTGCGCTGAATGTGGTGGACTGCGGCGTGGCGCGTGATTTTGCGGTGCGTGAGCAAGACCCTGAAGACAAGCTGCCCAAGTCTGGACAGCCCCGTTTGTGGCGCCGCAAAGTGGCCTATGGCACACAAGACTGCAGCCAAGGCCCGGCCATGACGCAGCAGGAGTGCGCGCTGGCGATTCGCAATGGCGTAGAGCTGGTCAAAAAGCTGCCGGGCAATGCGCTGCTGCTGGGGGAGATGGGCATTGGCAATACCTCGACCGCATCCTTGCTGCTGACCAAACTGTGTGGTGTGCCGATTGAGCAGGTTACCGGCATGGGCACGGGCCTGAGTGCCGAAGGCGTGCAGCGCAAGATTGCTGTGCTGCAGCAAGTGCTGTCACGGCATGCCCAGGTGAGCGACCCCTTGGAGGTGCTGGCTGCCATGGGCGGCTTGGAAGTGGCCACCATGGTTGGCGCGGTGCTGCAGGCTGCGGCCGAGCGCCGCGTGGTGGTGGTGGATGGTTTTATCACCACCGCAGCCGTGCTGGTGGCCAGCCGCTTGCAGCCAGCGGTGCTGCAGCGCTGTGTGTATGCCCACAGCTCCGGCGAGCCGGGCCACGCTTTGATGCT
The DNA here is from genome assembly GCF_902829245.1 of Comamonas jiangduensis. Lineage (GTDB taxonomy): Bacteria > Pseudomonadota > Gammaproteobacteria > Burkholderiales > Burkholderiaceae_C > Comamonas > Comamonas jiangduensis. The sequence continues at coordinate 10,883 of NZ_CADEPJ010000157.1, forward strand.
GCAAGCGCTGCATGCCAAGGCCTTGCTGGATTGGCAACTGCGTCTGGGGGAAGGCTCCGGCGCTGCTACGGCATGGCCGCTGCTGCCTGCCGCCTGCGCCATCTTGCGCGAGATGGCCAGTTTTGGCGCGGCGGGCGTGGCGACCAAGAGCGTTTAAAAGGCCCAACGCCCATACGCCATACACCCATACGCTCAGTTGCACAGAGCATTGAGCGCGCAAAGTCAAAGCCTGCGAAGTTGGCAAACCTCAGGGTTGATCGCGTTGAACTACTAAAAAAGAGAGCTGTTAGCGTTGGTATTTGCTGGTTTTTACGGTGTTTTTAGTCGTAAATCCAGTCAAAGAAAGCGCTGACAGCTCTCTTTTTTATGGTGGTATCAATCCAGTCGGATGCAGGGGCGCAGGCGGGAGTTGATCAAGTCCACCAGCCACAACAGGCCGCCGCGCCAAAAGCCGTACAGCCGTGCTTGGTGGGAGCGGTACAGCCAGATGTGGCTGAGCATGGCCATGCGCCCTTTGATCAGGCCGCCGTTGAACAGTCCAAATTTACCCAGCGAGCCGTAGCGTCGTAGTTGGCCAGCGACACCAGCGCGCCAAAGTCGCGGTAGGCAAAGCCTTTGCCCGCATAGGCGTGGGTGCTGTCCAGCACTTTGGGCAGCAGCTCAATCACATAGCGCGCTTGCTGGTGGGCCACCTGGGCGGTGGGCGGCAGTGGCGTACTTTCACCGGGCAGGGTGTAGCTGGCACAGTCGCCCACGGCGTAGATGTTGGGGTCTGCGGTTTGCAAGTCATCGTTGACGATGAGCTGGTGGCCCCTTGTGGTGGGCAGGCCCAGCGTCGATAGAAATGCCGGTGCTTTCACCCCGGCGGCCCACACACTCAGCCCTGCGGGTATCAGTTCTTCGCCATCCAGCACCAAGCCATCGGCTTGTGCCGCCTGCACCTTGCGGTTGAGCAGCACCGTCACGCCCAGCGCGGCCAAGCGTTTTTGGGTGGCGGCAGAAATTTCTTCGGGGAAGCTGGCCAGAATGCGCGGGCCGCTCTCAATCAGTACGATCTGAAATTTGGCGGCCTTGCCCAGGGCGCCGTAGGCTTCGGCGCTTTCGGACAATTGCACCAGCTCGGCCGCCAGCTCCACGCCTGTTGCGCCGCCGCCCACAATGGCCACTTGCAGCGTTTTGCCATCGGTCATGCTGCGCAGCATGCGCAGGCGAATTTCCTGGTTGAAGTCATCGGCCTTGCGGCGCGAATCAATCATGTAGCAGTGCTCCAGCACACCGGGCGTGCCAAAGTCGTTGGCACCGCTGCCAATGGCGATGATGAGCTTGTCGTAGCGAATGCGGCGCGCGGGCACCAGCTCGCGCCCGTCGTCGGTGATGATGGGGTTCAGAATGATTTCCTGGCGTTCTCTGTCCAGCCCCGACATGGCACCGGGCTGGAAGGCAAAGTGGGCATCGGTGGCCTGTGCCAGATAGGTGGTTTGCTGCTGTGCCAGATCGCGTGTGCCAGCGGCAATCGTATGCAGCATGGGCTTCCAGACATGGGCGGAATCGGCGTCGACCAAGGTCACTGAGGCGCTGTGTGGCAGGCGCTGTTTGCCCAAAGCGGTGGCTATTTCCAGCCCCGCGACCCCGCCGCCGACGATCACCACCCGTGCGGCGTTTTTTTGCTGCGCTAAACCCATTGCTGTTTCCTGCCTGTGCTATCGAATGTTATGGAGGCTGTGTGCATGCATGCAGCATGCCTTGAGAGGCAGGCATTCTGCTTAATTTTTTGATAGCGCTTTGCGTAGGATGGGCTTGGTTTTTCTTGGAATTTATGTCTTACAGCAGAGTGCTTCTCAATGCATAGCGCCAACGCCAGCTGTGCGGCGCAGTGATGGCGCGGCCCCCCTCAGGCGTGCGCAGAAACCCCGTTGTAACCATTTTTTGAAAATGGCTATAAGGCAGCAGTGCCAGGGGGCTGCGCAGGGGTCGACTGGACTGCAGCAACCGGCAGGCAAGCCGCCGCTTGCAAGCCAATGATGTGCGGCCCTTGGTAGCGGTTGTGCAGATCCAGGCTGCCGTGCAAGGCCTGCACAATCTCCAGGCAAATGGCCAGCCCCAAGCCAGAGCCTGTGCTGGCGCTGCCTGCTGAAAAAGGCTGGTACAGGCGCTGCAGCAACTCTTCGGACAGGCCCGGGCCCTGGTCGATGATGTGCAGGCAGGCGTGCTGTCTATCGGCCTGCAGGGTCAGCGTGACCAGCAGGGCGCTGCCGATGGGGGCGTGGCGGATGGCGTTGTGCAGCAGGTTGCGCACCAGCTCACGCAGCATCCATTCGTGGGCGCACAGCGGTATGGCGGTGTCGGCTTGCAGCTCAAAATCCAGCAATTTGTCGGCAATCAAAGGTGCCAGGTCCAGCGCCACCTCGCGCACGATGGCATCCCAGGCGGTCAGCTGGCCGGTTTGCGGCTGCTGGCGCAACTGCTCCACCTTGGCCAGCGACAGCATCTGGTTGGCCAGCTGCGTGGCGCGGTCTACCGTGGCTTCAATTTCTTGCAAGGCCGTGGCCGCAGGCATATCGCCCTGGCGGGCCGACTGCACCTGCACCTTCAGTACCGCCAGCGGCGTGCGCAACTGGTGCGAGGCATCGCGCACAAAGCGTTTTTGGTGGCTGAGCAGATCGCGCAGCCGCTCAATCGCACGGTTCATGCCGTCGATCCAGGGCTGCAGCTCGCGCGGCACGGCGTTGCGCTGCAGGGGCTGGAAGTCATGGTGCGGCCGCTGGCCGATGGCGTGGCCCACCTCGCGCACGGCGCGCGTGACGCGCTGCACGACGATCATGATGGTCAGCACCAGCAGGCCCAGCAGTACGGCGTTTTGCCACAGGGTCTCGGTCAGCAGGTTCAAGGCCAGGTTGTGGCGCAGCTGCAGGGTTTCGGCCACCTGGATGACGGCCATGCTGCGCCCCGTGGCGCTGGCCACGGGCTGCAGCAGCACGGCAATGCGCACCGGCTGATCGCGGTAGGTGCTGTCGTAGAAGTCCACCAGCGCCGCGTAGGGGGGCTGGGCCGGGATGGTGCCGCGCCAAAAGGGCAGGTCGTCAAAGCCGGAGATCAGCTGCCCATCCAGGCTGGACACGCGGTAGTACAAGCGCGTGTGGGTGTCGGCCTCGAAGGCCTCCAGCGCCGAATACGGCACCAGGGCGTGGATGCGGGCGTGCTCGTCGTAGCCGTCCACGTCCAGCTGCTCGCCGATGGTCTTGGCCGATGCCAGCAGCGTGCGGTCATACGCGGTGTGCAGCGCCTGCAGCGAGGCGCGGTAGGACCACAGCATGTTCAGCGCGATGCAGGCAATCACTGGCAGCAAAATGCCCACCAGCAACTGGCTGCGCAAAGACCAGATGGGCTTGCGGGAAGGGGTGCTCATGCCGCGGCACCCGCTGCGGTGGGTTTGAGCAAATAGCCCAGTCCGCGCAGCGTGACCAGATCCATGCCCGTGCCAGAGAGTTTTTTGCGCAGGCGGTAGACCACCACTTCAATGGCTTCGTACTTCACATCCACCTCACCGGGAAACACCAGGTCGTACAGGCGCTCCTTGGCAATCGCTTGCCCGGGCCGTGCCAGCAGTGCCTGCATGAGGGCGCGCTCCCTGGGCGTGAAATCCATGGGCAGCCCCAGGTGGTAGATGGCGCCGCTGGCAGCATCCAGCCGCAGCGTGCCAAAGCTGGTGTGATGGGCTGGCTGGTGGGCCTGGTTGCCGCCGCCATGGGCACGCCGCTCCAGCGCACGCAGGCGCGCTTCCAGCTCGTCCAGATCAAAAGGCTTGGCCAGGTAATCATCTGCACCAGCATTCAGGCCCAGTACCCGGTCGCCCACGGTGCTGCGGGCAGTCAGGATGAGTACGGGCGTGGTGGCGTGCAGCGCACGCAGTGCGGCAAGTACCTCCAGGCCGTCACGCCCGGGCAAGCTCAGGTCCAGCACCATGACATCGGGCTGCAGGGCTTGCCACTGGGCAATCGCCTGCAGGCCATCAGCACACAGGCTGACATGGATGCCACGGCGCGCTAAAGCGCGCTGCAAGCTGGTTTGCATGGCGGGATCGTCTTCGACCAAAAGAATGTGCATGGCGGTGACGTTAGCACTGCGCCGTAGGCTTGTGAGTGAGGACGGGTGCGGGTTTTCACGGTGATGGCGGGACAGCTGTTTGACAGGCAAAACCTTCATCATCGCGCTGGGCTCGCAGGGCCGGAGTCTCTGCAGCATCCATCCGAGATGAAACCATCGACAGGAGACAAAACAATGCGACGCGATACCTTTTTGAAGAGCATGGCAGCTTTGGCTGCCGCAGGCCTGGCACCCACGGCCAGCTGGGCCCAGCAAGCGGCGGCCATGAAGATGATGCTGCCCGCCAACCCCGGTGGCGGCTGGGACACCACGGGCCGTGCCCTGGGCAAGGCGCTGCAGGATGCGGGCGTGGCTTCGTCCGTCACCTATGACAACAAGGGCGGCGCGGCCGGTGCCATCGGCCTGGCGCAGTTTGTGAACGGTAGCAAGAACGATCCGAACGCGCTGATGGTGATGGGCGCGGTCATGCTGGGCGGCATCATCACCGGCAAGCCCCCGGTGACCCTCAAGCAGGTGACGCCCCTGGCGCGCTTGACCAGCGAATACAACGTGTTCGTGCTGCCCGCCAATTCGCCGTTCAAGAACATGGGCGAAGTGATCGCACAGCTCAAGAAAGACCCCGGCAGCGTGAAGTGGGGCGGTGGCTCGCGCGGCTCAACCGAGCACATCGCGGCCGCGATGATTGCCAAGGCCGTGGGCGTGGACCCTGCCAAGATCAACTACGTGGCTTTCCGTGGGGGCGGTGAGGCGATCTCGGCCATTTTGGGCGGCAACGTCACCATTGGCGGCAGCGGCTACAGCGAGTTTGCCGAGTACATCGCCAGCGGCAAGATGAAGCCCGTGGGGTACGGCGGCTCGACCCCCTCCATTCTGCTGAACACGCCGGGGGAAACCGCCAGCATGGTCACGGCCATGGAGGGCAACAAGATGGCCAAAAACGGCCGCGCCGGCGCGGCGCTGGCCACGGCGGCCATCGGCTCCTTCGTGGCGGGCACGGTGGCCACTGTGGTGGTGACGCTGTTCGCGCCCACCGTGGCGGACTTTGCAGTGAAGCTGGGCCCGCCCGAGTACTTCATGCTGATGGTGCTGGCCTTCACCACCGTGAGCGCGGTGCTGGGGCAAAGCAGCCTGCGCGGCATGACGGCCCTGTTCATTGGCCTGGCCCTGGGCTGCGTGGGCATGGACCAGATCACCGGTTCGGCCCGCTACACCGGTGGCAAGATGGAACTGATGGCCGGCGTGGACATCGTGCTGGTGGCCGTGGGCCTGTTCGCCGTGGCCGAGGTGCTGTACGCGGCCCTGTACGAAGGCAAGGTCGACCAGTCGCAGAATAAGGTGACGCGCGTGCACATGACGCGCCGTGACTGGAAGCGTTCCGTGCCGGCCTGGCTGCGCGGCACCATCATCGGCACGCCGTTTGGCTGCATTCCCGCCGGTGGCACAGAAATCCCGACTTTCCTGAGCTACGCCACCGAGAAGAAGCTGGCCAAGGGCGAGGACAAGGCCGAGTTCGGCGGCAAGGGCGCCATCGAAGGCGTGGCCGGCCCCGAAGCGGCCAACAACGCCACGGTGACGGCGGCGCTGATTCCGCTGCTGACCCTGGGCATTCCCACCAGCAACACCACGGCCGTGCTGCTGGGCGCGTTCCAGAACTACGGCATCAACCCCGGGCCCCAGCTGTTCAGCAGCGCCGGTGCCCTGGTGTGGGCGCTGATCGCCTCGCTGTACATCGGCAACCTGATGCTGCTGGTGCTGAACCTGCCCATGGTGGGTTTGTGGGTGAAGCTGCTGAAGATTCCCCGCCCCCAGCTGTACGCCGGGATCCTGATTTTCGCCACCGTCGGTGCCTATGGCATGCGCCAGAGCACGTTCGACTTGTTCCTGCTGTACGGTATCGGTTTGCTCGGCGTGCTGATGCGCCGCTTCGACTTCCCCACGGCCCCCGTGGTGGTCGGCATGATCCTGGGCCCGCTGGCCGAAGCGCAGATGCGCAACGCCGTGTCGATCGGCGAGGGCAGCTTCTGGATCTTCCTGCAGCGCCCCATGTCGCTCACGCTGGTGGTGATCGTGCTGCTGGTGCTGATCGTGCCGCGGGTGTTGCAGCGCTGGGCGCAAAAGCGGGCTGTATACCGCGATGCCGCTTTGGATGCTTAGCAACTGGTGCGCAGCTGCAGCGTGCGCCTGTAAAAAAGCCCTGCCACCACTGGCAGGGCTTTTTGGTAGAGGGCTGCTACTGATTAACCAGCGCTAGGCAGCGTCATATAGCCCATCATCGGCCAGTAGGTCAGCGCAAAGATGACCAGCAGCACAGTGGCAGCCAGGGTCAGCATCAAGCCGGTGCGCACATAGTCTTTGATGTCAAAGGTGTCGGTGCCGTAGGCCAGCATGCCCTGGGGCGAGTTCACGGGCAGGATAAAGCCAAAGCTCACCACAAACTGCAGCAGCATGGTCATGCCAATCGGGTTGATGCCGGGTGTCTCCACCGCCTGCAGCACGCTGATGATGATGGGAATCATGGTCGAGGCCAAGCCCGTGGCACTGGCAAAGCCCAGGTGGATCACGATCAGGAACAACGACAGCAGCATCAAAATGGCAAATGCCGTGGCGTTGGCCAGCCCCAGGTTTTGCACAATCAGTTTGGCCAGCCATGGTGCAGCCTGGGTTTTAAGCAGGGCGGAGCCCATGGCGATACCGATGGCAAACAGCACCACGGTGCCCCAGGGGAAGCCCTTTTGTGATTCTTTCCAGCTCATCACACCAATGCGGGGCATGAGCATCAGCGCAATCGCTACGATGGTCGACGAGGTGGTGTCCACGCTGTGCAGCACGCCTTCGGTGGCCCAAAATCCCAGCAAAATCAGGGTGATGGCCAGCAGCTTCCATTGGTTGAGGGTCATCTGCCCCAAGGCCAGCAACTGCTGGCGCACAGCGTCACGGCCACCCTCGATGTGATCCATCTCTGGCTTGAGCATCCGAGTCATGATGAAGTACAAGGCCACGGTCATGGCTGCCGAGAACGGCGCACCGGCGATGAACCACTCTCCCCAGGTGATGGTCTGGCCAAACTGGCGTTCAATAAAGCCGATGGCCACCATGTTTTGTGCCGCAGCCGTTTTGATGCCGACGTTCCAAACGCTGGCAGTCTGTGCAGCAGTAATAACCACCAAAGCAGCAAACTTGCTGCGGCGGTCTGCGCCAAAAGCGGTCAGAAAGCCCAGCATGATGGGCATCAAGCAAGCGACGCGGGCGGTGGCGCTGGGGACGATGAAGGACAGCAAAAAGCCCACCAAAATCGCGCCCATCACCACGTACTTGGCCCGGGCTGGCACAAAGGACAGCACTTGCAGGGCAATGCGCTGGTCCAGGCGGGTCGCTGTCATGGCTGCCGCAATAAAGCAAGCTGCCGCAACAAGCACGGCTGCACTATTGCTAAAGCCGCTCAGGGCATAGGGCAGCGCCGCGGTGCCCATGGCAACGGCGTCTGCAGCTTCTTTGCCCGGTACAGGGCTGATGGCCAGCAAACCCACCATCAAAGCGCCAATGACCAGCGCGGAGACCGCGTAGTCCAGTGCTTCCGTCATCCAGACAATCACGGCGAAAGCCAGGATGCCCAACATCATCTGCCCTGCTTGCGGCAGGCCTGCGATGGGGGCATGAAAACAATCGCCAATAAGGTGATGAAAGCAGCGGCTAAACCAATTTTTGGCATCAGCTTGGGAGGGGGAGATGCCGCTTGGGGGGCGTTAGCAGAGGCGCTTGACATGGTGTGTTCCTCTTGGTCGATGTGTGTTTAGGACTGTGCTAAATATAGAGGCTATAGGGTTAACACTTATTGCCTTACATCAAGCCTTAACCAAAGTCAAAAGCAGGTGACATTTCGTGACGCTCTGCACACCATTGCCTTTACTTGGGCGCTTCGCTCTTGGGCTTGAAGTCACATTGTGCCGCCACCAAGCATTCCCAGCACTTGGGTTTGCGCGCTTGGCACACATAGCGGCCCAATAAGATCAGCCAGTGGTGGGAGTCCACCGCAAACTCAGCGGGAACGCGTTGGAGGAGCTGTTTTTCGACTTCCAGCGGCGTTTTTCCCGGCGCCAGACCGGTGCGGTTGCTGACTCTGAAGATGTGGGTATCCACCGCCATCGTCGGCTGACCAAATGCCACATTCAGCACCACGTTGGCAGTTTTCCGGCCCACCCCGGGCAGGGCTTCGAGTGCTTCACGGGTGTCTGGCACTTTGCTGCCATGGCGCTCCACCAAAATGCGGCATGTCTCCATCAGGTGTTTGGCTTTGCTGCGGTACAGACCGATGGTTTTGATATAGCTCTCTAAGCCTTCAAGGCCTAAATCCAAAATAGCCTGGGGCGTGTTGGCAACGGGAAAGAGCTTGCGCGTTGCTTTGTTCACGCCCACGTCGGTGGCCTGTGCGGACAGCAGTACGGCTGCCAGCAATTCAAACACGGTGGTGTACTCCAGCTCGGTTTGTGGGCTGGGGTTGGCTTCACGCAGGATGGTGAAGAAGGGTTTGATCGCAGATTTTTTCATGGGCATCAAAAAGGATGGCTGCATTGTCTACCAATGCATCCTGGGGATGCGTCTGGAGTGCATGTTGCGGTGCTTTTGCACGATGGGTGAAGGGCCGTGCTTTCCACACGCCCCTTGTCACACTGCCCACAACATCGGTAACTTGGCACCCGGTTTCAGGTGCGTACGCCCGTTTTGGGACAACAGCTTGCTGCGGGATTGCTGATGGCGCTTGCGGGGCATGGTGCCCTTCTTGCCTTAGATGGGGCAGAACCGCGGGATCTGCAGGCGGTGAGCGCCGAAGCGCCAGCAGAAACCGCTAACATTTGGGCAGTCCGAATGCAGTGAGAAGAGGGTGAGAAGAGGAAGTACGCATCGCTGGCGCTAGGGGGGGTAACCCAGCAAGTGAATGCCGCGAAGCATTGCACAGTGAGCCGATTAATATTTTTGAGAAATTTTTGATATTTGAATAAGCTGGATTTGAATATTTCAAAAATAAATATATTAAAAGGCGCTTATTGATGTGTTTTTGTTGCAGTGCAGCAAATTCTTCTCACTGATTTCGATGAAAGATAAAGATACGGAAAACAGCGCGTTTGCAAGCAAAGCTGTTGAATGGAAGAAATAGATAAGGCATTGAATTTTTAAATGAAAGGAAATTCTTAATGCAATTTGCGAAACGTTTAGATAATGTAGAAACCTCCGCCATACGCGAATTATTCAAGTTGCTGGGTAAACCGGGGATTATCAGTTTTGCAGGGGGTTTCCCAGACAGTGCCATGTTTGACGTGGCAGGTATTCAAGAAGCCGCCAACAAAGCACTCACTGAAAATGCAGGTTTGGCGTTGCAATATGGCGCGACAGAAGGTTTTGGCCCTTTGCGTGAGCAACTGGCGGCCTTCATGGCCACCAAAGGGGCTAAAGACGTCTATGCAGACAACCTGATCGTCACCACGGGCAGCCAGCAGGCGCTGGATTTGCTGGGCAAATGCATGATCAGCCCCGGCGACAAGGTGATTGTGGAAGGGCCCACCTTCCTGGCCACCATCCAGTGCTTTCGCCTGTATGGCGCAGAAGTGATCAGCGCCCCGGTGGATGCCAACGGCGTGATCGTGGAAGCGCTGGAGCAGCTGATTGCCGAGCACCAGCCCAAGCTGGTGTATCTGATTCCTACTTTTGGCAACCCCAGCGGTGCCACGCTGAGTCTGGAGCGGCGCAAGCGTGTGCTGGAATTGGCGGTGCAGTACAAGACCTTGGTGGTGGAAGACGACCCGTATGGCGATCTGTACTTCGACGCACCGCCGCCCGCGAGTTTGCTGGCGCTGTCAAACGAAGTTTTGGGCAGCCGCGAGTGGCTGGCGCACTGCGGCTCGCTGTCCAAAGTGCTCAGCCCTGGTTTGCGCATTGGCTGGCTGATCGCCAACGCGGAGCTGCTGGCCAAGGCGGTGATGTGCAAGCAATTCAGCGATGCGCACACCAGCACGTTTGCGCAGGCTACGGCAGCGCAGTACCTGCTGGCCGGGCATATGCCCGCGACGCTGGCCAAGATGCGCAAGGTGTATGCCGCGCGGGCCCACACCATGATGCATGCGCTGCGTGCCGAGCTGGGAGATGTGGTGTCGTTCACCGAGCCGCAAGGTGGCTTGTTCTTGTGGGTCAAGCTGACAGGCCAAGGCGGCAAGCTGGCCGACGCGAATGTGCTGGCCAAGAAAGCGATTGAGCAAGGCGTGGCCTTTGTGCCGGGTGCGCCGTTCTTCAGCCAGAACCCCGATGCGTCCACCCTGCGCCTGTCGTTTGCCACGGCCGACGAGGACAAAATCCGCGAAGGCGTGGCACGCTTGGCCAAGGCGATAGCCGCATGAGTGACGCCTTGAACGCCGAGCAGCTTGAGGCGCGCATCATGGAGCTGGAGGTCAAGGCCAGCTACACCGATGACTTGCTGGAAGAGCTGAACATGACCATCTACCGCCAGCAACAGCAAATTGATGCGCTGCTGAATGAAGTGCGCCAACTGCGCCAGCAAGTGCCGGAAGGGGCCAAGCGGCGCCGCGCAATTTGCGTGACGAATTGCCCCCGCACTACTGAGCTGGTTGAGATAAAAAAGTAGCGCCTGGTGCTGGTATTTAAAGCATTTCAGATGGTTTTATGTCTGAAATGCTTGTGTATCCAGCGCTAGGTGCTCTTTTTTTGTGCAAATGCTTTGCTAGGCAAGCGTTCCGGCTGCCGCGTTGCGAAGGTGGCTGCGTTCACTGCATGCGTTCACTCTTGCAGCATCTGCACCAGCTCGGTTTCAATTTGCAGTTGCTTGGCGTTGTTGGCCAGGCTGGAGCCTTGCACCAAAAGCTGTCTTCTACGCGTTCGCCCAGCGTAGAGACTTTGGCCAGTTCCACGCTCAAGCCGTGCGCTGCCAAAATGCGCGCCACGGAATACAGCAAGCCGGCGCGGTCGCTGGCTGAGATGTTGAGCAGCCAGCTTTGCGCTTTTCATCGGGCGTGAGGGTGACGCGCGGCACCATGGGAAAGCTGCGCACCCTCCGTGACAGTCGGCGTTTGATGGGCTCAGGCAGCGGTTCTTTGCTCTGAATGGCCTGGGGCAAACCGTTTTCAATCAAGGTGGTCAGCTCGCGGTAGTGCATATGCAGCTGCTCGGAAGCAATCTGGAACGTATCCAGCGCATAGCCATTGCGCGCCGTGTGGATGCGTGCATCCACCACCATCAGCCCGGCCTTGTCAAAGTAGCCGCAGATGCGGGCAAACAAGTCGGCCTGATCGGGGGCATACACCAGCACCTGCACGCCTTCGCCCGCCAGCGATTGGCGCGCCCGCACCACCGGCGTGGGGCTGCCCACGTGGCGCGAGAGGTGGCGCGTGTGCCAGGCAATGTCGGCAGGCTCGTGGCGCATGAAGTAGCTCACGTTCAAGGTGTCCCATAGCGCTTTGTGCGATTCATGGGGCTGCGCCGACAGCGCCAGCTGCACCAGCGCGTCGCGCTTGCGCTTCCACCATCGATTGCGCATCGGGCGCTCGCCCGCCCAGCACGCGCATGGTGTTGTGAAAAAGGTCTTCCAGGAGCTTGGCTTTCCAGCCATTCCACACCTTGGGGCTGGTGCCGCGGATGTCGGCCACGGTTAGCAAGTACAGCGCGGTCAGCTGGCGCTCATTGCCCACACGCTGGGCAAACGCGCAGATGACATCCGGGTCGGAAGTGTCTTGCTTTTGTGCAACCGTGCTCATTTGCAGGTGCTCGCGCACCAGGAATTCGACCAGCGCGGCATCGGCTGCTTCCATGTCGTGCTGGCGGGCAAAGCGCTTGACTTCGATGGCGCCAATTTCAGAGTGGTCGCCGCCGCGGCCCTTGCCGATGTCGTGGAACAAGCAGGCCAGATACAGCAGCCAGGGCTTGTCCCAGCCGCTGGCCAATTGCGAGCACAGGGGGTATTCGTGCGCGTGCTCGGCCATGAAAAAGCGCCGCATATTGCGCAGCACCATCAGGGTGTGCTGGTCCACGGTGTAGACGTGGAACAGGTCGTGCTGCATCTGCCCGACGATGCGGCGGAATGACCACAGGTAGCGTCCCAGCACCGAGGTGGCGTTCATCAGCCGGAAGGCGTGCGTCTGGCCGCGCGGCTCCTGCAGGATTTGCATGAAAGTGCGGCGGTTGACGGGGTCCTGGCGAAAGCCGCTGTCCATTAGGTCCCGGGGGCTGTACAGGGCGCGCAGGGTGCGGGCGGACAGGTCGCGCAGGGCCGGAG
>NZ_CADEPJ010000158.1 GCF_902829245.1 Comamonas jiangduensis
GGCTGGCCTGCAATCACCAGATTCAGTGTGGCCAGCAGGGCCAGCAGCACGGCGCCCACGATCCATTTGCGCACAAACAAAGGCTTGGGTGCGCGCCCCGCTTGCAAGTTGGCGCGCTTGCAGTACAAGCTCACTCCGGCGGCCACCACTGCCAAACCTGCCAGCGTGGCGGCCAAGGCCACATCCCAGCCCCATGCGGTGACCAGGCCCACGGGCGCTGCGCGGCCCAAGTCCAGCCACCAGCCCAGGTGCACGCTGCCCAGGAAGCTGCCAATGGCAAACACCGGCAAGATGGCGGCGTTCATGGGAATGCCCAAGCCTGCCTTGTACAGCGTGCCGCTGCCGCAGCCGTCGGCAATTTGCATGCACAGGCCAAAGACAAACGCGCCGACGATCAAGCTCACGCTGGGCGGGCCCAGTGCTGCGGTCAATTCAGGAAAGTGGCCCAGCAGTGGCATGGCCAAACAGGCTGCCAATGCCAGCAACAGCAACTGGCCAAAGACGCCCGAGGGTCTTTGTCTTCCACCAGCATGCGCCAGCCGGTGGTAAAGCCAAAGCGCTTGCCTGCCAGCACAGCGCCCAGCCCAATGCCCACGGCAAACAACGCCGCCTGGCGCACGGAGACCGACCACAACAGCCAGCCAAAAACACGGCCATCAGGATGGCCAAAGGTAAACGCTTCATTGCGAAACCGCCTCTCGAAAAATCTTCTTATTCAAAAACATGAGCTGCTAGCGCTTTATTTATCTAGATTTCAAAGTGTTTTATGCTTGAAAACTATGAAATACGTACGCTAGCCGCTCTTTTTTTATTGTTGTGCAATGCGTTCAGTTGAACTTGCGCTCCCACCACTGCTTGGTGGAGCGCAGCAATTGCTCACCGCGGCCGGGAGCGTTTTGCAGCTGGGGAAAGTCGGGCTGCTGCGTCCAGTCCACCATCGATCCAGCGTACAGCTTCACGTTGGGAATACCTGCCACTTCACTCAGGCCAAACCAGTCTGTCGCGGCCCAATGGCCGGTGTTGCAAAACGCGACGGCGCCTTGCCCTTCGGGCACCTGAATTTGGGCGGCAATTTGCTTGGCCTTGGCGGTGTCGACAAAGAGGGCGGTCTTGGGCTCAAACCACTGGTTAAAGTCCAGCTGCACCGCACCAGGCAAGGTGCCCGCCAGCTTGGCGGCAGGTGCCTGGGTTTTGCCTTGGTAGAAGGCATCGGGGCGTGAGTCCACCAGCACCGCATTGCTCAGCTTGAGGCTTTGCTGCACATCTTGGCGGGTGGACAGCCATGTCGCATCGAACGTGGGCGCGTAGCTGCTGGGCGCCACTTTGACGGGCTGCGTAGACAGCGGCAGCTTGGCCGCATTCCATGCTTGCATGCCGCCGTTGACGATGGACAGCTCCTTCAGCCCCAGCGATTTCAAAGTCCAGTACACGCGGGCCATGGCGCCAAAGTCGGTGGCGTCTTTGCCGTTGGAGACCACCACGGCATGACTGTCCGCCTTCAAGCCCAGCGACTGCAGCAGCGCAACCAGCTTGGCGTGGTCGGGCAACTCGCCAGGGTTGGTGGCAGGGCCGCGCCATTGGCCGTAGGGGCGTTGACCGCACCGGGAATGTGGTTTTCTGCAAAGCTTTTGGGGTCGCGGATGTCGATCACGCGCACGGTGGCGGAGGCTTGGGCTTGGGGCAGCAGCGCGGCCAGTTGCTGCGGTGTGAGCAATGGCTCTGCGGCCAAAGCCCAGCCACTGGCGCTCAGGCACAGCGAAAAAGCAATCAATGTTTTAGAAGAAGGCATGGCGATGGTGTTTGCGTGCAATGCAAGCACTTACAAAAAGACTTATGGCCCCGATTGTCCGCCTTCAGTGCCCACAGAGGAACGACCGATCTATTGCAAACATATAACTTCAAGGAATAAGGGGCCTGCTGTCGGAGTTGGGGTCGGTCAAGTGGTGCAGCAGGGACTGCGCCGCGCTGGGCAGCGCTTCGTAAGAGCGCATGCACAGCACCAGCTGGCGCTGTGCCCAGGGCTCGTCCAGGGCCATCGTCTGCAGGCCCAGGCTGTTGACATACAGCGCCGCACTTTTGCGCGGCAGCACCCCCACGCCCAGGCCCGCAGCCACCATCAGGCACAAGGCGTCGTAGCTGGTGACCTGGATGCGCAGCTTCAGCGGCATCCCCAGCTGGGCGGCGCTGCGGGTGAGCAGGCCATTCAAGGCACTGCCCATGTGTGCGCCGACAAAGTCGTAAGTCAGTGCTTGCTGCATGCGCACCTTGGCTTGCTGGGTCAGCGGGTGGCCACTGGGGGCAACCAGCACCAGCTCATCCGTGCGGTAGGGGGTGTAGCGCAAATCGCCGCCGTAATGCCCGGCATTCAAGATGCCAAAGTCGGCCGTGTTCTGCGCCACGGCCAAGGCAATTTCGCTGCTGATTTTTTCTTGCAAATGCACCTGCACTTCCGGGTGCTGGGCCATAAAGCTTTGCAGCTGGGCAGGCAAGAACTGGGTGATGGCCGAGATATTGGCCACCACGCGCACATGGCCGCGCATGCCCATGCCGTACTCACGCATCTGGCGGCCAATGCCATCCATTTCGCCCAGCACATTGCGCGCCAGATCCAGCAGGGTGTAGGCCGCCGGCGTGGGGGAGATGCCGCGGTTGCTGCGCTCAAACAGCCGCACCTGCAGTTGTGCTTCCAGCTCGCTGAGGCGGCGGCTGGCTGCCGAGGTCGCAATATGTTCGCGCGCCGCAGCACGGGCAATCGCTTGTTCTTCCATCACGGCCACAAACAAGCGCAAAGAGAGAGGGTCCAGTCGCATAGGTCGATTTTGCTGTGCTTAAACAGCAAGGCAGATGTTCTATACGTCAACTTTTCATAAGGGTAAGTACTTGGTTTGGTGGTGGCTATGCTGAAACGCGATGGCATTTTCGCGAAACAGCGTTTTGTAAAACCGTGCTGCTTTTGCATGATGGCCAGCAAGCGGGGCTGCACACGGGGTGTGCTCGCAAGGAGATGCAATGCAAGAGACGGTAAACCCCCTGGCGGGGTTGCAAGAAGGAGCGCTACGCGGCGTGCGCGTGGTGGAGATGGGGCAATTGATTGCCGGCCCTTTTGCGGGCAAAACCCTGGGCGAGTTTGGCGCCGAGGTCATCAAGATTGAAGCGCCGGGCGCGGGCGATCCGCTGCGCAACTGGCGCTTGATCAAAGAAGGCACCTCCGTGTGGTGGCAGGTGCAGTCGCGCAATAAAAAGTCGGTGGCGCTGGATTTGCGCCAGCCCCAGGGGCAGGACTTGGCGCGCCAGCTGCTGCAAGAAGCCGATGTGCTGATTGAGAATTTTCGCCCCGGCACGCTGGAAGGTTGGGGCATGTCGCCCGATGAACTGCATGCCATCAACCCTGGCTTGGTGGGGCTGCATGGTGTGGCAGGGGCGCAAGCGGCTTATCCGACCAAGCCCATCAGCATGGTGGTGCCCGCTTCGGCCGGGGGGACGACCGATTTGGCCGCCCGCATGGCGGCGCAAGCGCTGGGCCCGGTGCTGGGCCAAACCATCGTGGTGGAAAACAAAGGGGGCGGCAACGGCAATATTGCTGCTGCGCAGGTCAAGCGTGCCGAGCCTGATGGCTACACCTTGTTGATGCAGTACTCGGGCTTTCATGTGATCTCGCCGCATCTGGGCAAGTCCAGCTGGGAGCCTGCGGACTTTGTGCCCGTAGCCAATGTGCTGTCTGCGCCGCAAATTGTGGTGGTGCGTGGTGATTTGCCGGTCAACAGCATGCAAGAGCTGGTGGCCTATGCCAAGGCCAATCCCCGGAAGCTGAACTACGCGTCTTCGGGCAACGGCTCTTTGCAGCACGTCACCGGCGTGCAGCTGGAGCAGGCGGCAGGCATTCAGATTGTTCACGTGCCCTACAAAGGCACAGGCCCGGCGCTGCAGGACTTGCTGGGCGGCCAGGTAGACCTGACGTTTGGCACCGCGCCGCCTTTCATGCCGCACATCCAGGCGGGCAAGCTCAAAGTGCTGGCCGTTACCGGCAAGGAGCGCCTGCCCAGCTTGCCGCAAACGCCCACCACGGCGGAAACCGGCCTGCCCGCAGTGAATGCCACGTCGTGGTTTGCGCTGTTTGCGCCTGCCAAGACGCCGGCTGCTGTGGTCAGCAAACTGGAAGCGGATGTCCGCAACATGCTGCGCGATGCGGCTTTCAAGCAAAAAGCCCTGGACCAAGGTGCAACAGCAGACTTTATGGACAGCAAGGCCTTGGGCGCCATGGCGGCGCGTGACCGGGAGATGTGGGCCAAGGTGGTCAAAGAGGCCAACATCAAAGCCGACTGAGAGACGACTCAGTGGTGGCTGTGGTGGTGGTTGCTGCAGCCACCACCACAGCCACCGTTGCACGCGGTGACTTAAAATAAGAGTTGCTGGCGCATGAATATGCTGGATTTCCAATATAAAAGTATTGGAAGCCCAGGTTTTTCAAGCGCTAGCAGCTCTCTTTTATGGCTAGGTAAGGAGCAAGGCTTAATGCAGCTCTTTGCCTTTGAGCTCAGGAATCAGGAACACAGTGGCAATCATGTCCAGCACGTAGATGGCGGCCAGCAGCGCAATCGCCATCTGAAAGCCATAGCCCATGGCCACCGCACCCACCACCACCGGGCCCAAACCGCCCACGCCGCGGCCAATGTTAAACAATACGTTCTGTGCCGTGGCACGGGCTTCGGTGGGGTAGGCCTCGCTCATCACGGCGCCCAGGCCGCCCAGCATGCCGTTCACAAACATGCCCAGCACGGCGCCGGCCCAGAGCATGGTGGTGGGGTCAGACAGCTGTGAGTACACCAGCACCATCACCACAGCGCCGAGCTGAAACAGCAAGAAGCTGGGTTTGCGGCCGATGCGGTCGGCCAGATGGCCAAAAATCCAGATGCCCACCATCATGCCCAGCACGGTCACAGCGGTCCACATGGATGATTTGGTCAGGCTGAACCCCAGCTGCTTGGACAGGAAGCCGGGCATCCAAATCATGATGCCGTAGTAGCCAAAGTTCTGTACCGAGGTCAGCACGATCACGCCCAGACTGATTTTGGTGGTGGCCTTGTCTTTGATCAGCAGTTGGAACGCTTTCAGGCGCGCGCCGCGCTCGGTTTGTGGCTTGCGCACAAACACTTCGGGCTCATGGATGCGGTGGCGAATCACCCAGGCCACCACGGCGGGAATCACGCCCACCAGGAACATGCCGCGCCAGCCAATGACGGGCAGCAGCAAAGGGGTGAGCAGTGCCGCCGCCAGCACGCCCACTTGCCAGCCCAGCGCCACGTACGAGGACACGCGTGCGCGGTGGCGGGCAGGCCAGGCTTCAGCAGCCAGCGCCATGCCAATGCCAAATTCACCGCCCAGGCCAATGCCGGCAATGGTGCGGTAGGCCAGCAAATCCCAGTAACCGGTGGCAAACGCGCACAGGCCCGTGAAAATGGCGAACAGCATGATGGTCCAGGTCAGCACACGGATGCGGCCGTAGCGGTCAGACAGGGCGCCAAACACAATGCCGCCAAACACGGCGCCAATCAGTGTCCACGTCACCAGCGAGCCGGCCTGGCCGGTGGTGAGGTTCAAGTCGGCCGAGATGGCGCTGAGCATGAAGCCCAGAATCAGCAGGTCAAAGCCGTCCATGGCGTAGCCGACGGCAGAACCCATCAAGGCTTTCCAGCTGTAGCTGTTGACAGCCGTGGGCTGCCCGGTGGGGGAGGAGGAGAGAGAGGTCATGGCTGTGGTGTTGTTTTTTGATGTGGCACCAAGGAGTGCTTCCACCAAAAGCAAATACCCCAAGGTCCAAAGACTTTGGGGCCAGACATTCAGCCAAGGGGCGGCGCTGCGGCCGCTGAAGTGAGGGGGCGATCCAAGCCTGCGCCGAATGCAGGCCGTAGAAGCCGAGCGTGATTCTATGCAGCACCTGCGGCGGCGTGCTGCGCGGCGCCAAACACCCATGCACAGGCTTGGCGTTTACCGTGGCATTGCCGCAGAGCGCGCGTGTTCATGCCATTCGCGTGCGCGAGGAGCAGGCGGGCAAGGTGATTGCAGATTGCACCTAGCGCAAAGCGGATGTTTTGGGCGTGCGCTGTACGCAATCGAACACTTTCGCGCAAAATCGCTCAGCTTCGAAATTTTGGGTGGCCATGACGGCCTCCTGTTACTTTCTTTCCATCCCAGACCCCTCACTGAATGACCCAGTTCCAAGAGCTTTTGGCTCGCAAACGCGAGCTGGACAAGACGATTGAACAAATACGTCGCACAGAGTCGGCAGCTGCACTGAAAACCGTGCATGAGCTGATCGCCACGTTTGGCTTTACGGCGCAGCAGGTGTTTCCTTTCCAGCCTGTGCAAAAGAAAAAAGTGCAGGCCAAGTACTACGACCCTGAAACCGGGCTGTCATGGACAGGACGTGGCAAAGCGCCCAAGTGGATCGAGGGCAAAGACCGCACTGCCTATGAAATTGCTGCGCCGCGCACCGAACCCACCAGCCAGTCTGCGGGCCAAGCTTCGGACAGCGGCAACCCCTTTCCCATCCAATAAGCGGCAACGCGGCTTTCAACAAAAAACCCTGCCTGTAGCAGTACAGGCAGGGTTTCTTTTGTGGGCAGCAGGTGGCTCGGGGGCGTAAGGCTTAAGGCTTTGTGGGCCATCCTTGCAGGTGCTGCTGGGTAATGTCACGCAACGCCCCAATCCAGGCGTTGTGGTCGTTCAGGCAGGGAATAAAGCGGTAGTCCTTGCCGCCTGCGTGCTCAAAGGCTTCGCGCGCTTCTTGGTTGATTTCTTCCAGTGTCTCGATGCAGTCGCTGGTAAAGCCGGGGCACATGATGTCCACGCTTTCCAAGCCGTTTTTGGCCATGTCGATCAGCGTGGGCTCGGTATAGGGCTGCAGCCACTTGGCTTTGCCAAAGCGCGACTGGAAGGTGAGGATGTATTGCTCCTCACTCAGGCCCAGGCGCTGTGCCAGCAAGCGACCTGTGGCGTAGCACTCATCGCGGTAGGGGTCACCCAGCGTATAGGTGCGCTCGGGCACACCATGAAAGCTCAGGAACAGCTTTTGTGCACGGCCGTTTTCCCGCCAGTGTTTTTCTACCGTCTGGGCCAGGGCCTCGATATAGCCGGGGTGATCGTGGTAGCGCTGCACAAAGCGCAGCTCTGGAATGTGGCGCTGGGTTTTGGCCCAGTCGTAGACCGCATCGCACACGCTGGCGGTGGTGGTGCCCGAGTATTGGGGGTACAGCGGCACGATCAGGATGCGCGTTGCACCTTGGGCTTTGAAGGCATCGAGCTGCGAAGCCATCGATGGATTGCCGTAGCGCATGGCATAGCTCACCAGCACATTGGAGCCTGCTTCCCCCATCCAGCCTTGCAGCAGGGTGGCTTGACGCTGGGTGAAATACAGCAAGGGCGAGCCGGTGGCGCCCCCTT
>NZ_CADEPJ010000159.1 GCF_902829245.1 Comamonas jiangduensis
CCGCTAAGGAGATCAAGGTCTTGATCAATGATTCCGTCAATCGTGTGCGCACCGGCAGCGAGCAGGTGCACCGCACGGGCAACACCATGCAAGATATTGTGCAAAGCATCGCCCGCGTGTCCGATATCGTGAGTGAAATTGCGGAAGCCAGCCGTGAACAGTCCAAGGGCTTGGCGCAAATCAATGATGCAGTGGCCAATTTGGATGATGTGACGCAGCAAAACGCTGCCCTGGTGGAGGAGACCTCGGCCGCCTCGACATCGTTGCAAGAGCAGGCCAATCAAATGGCGCAAATGTCGGCAAAGTTTGTGCTGGAGCCCGGTGCAGCTTCGGGCAGCTACGCCAGCCAATCTCGCCGCCCAGCCAGTATTGGCAGCGGTGGGCAAACGGCCGCTGCAGCAGCAAAAAATGCTTCAGGGCCTGCCTTGTCGCACAGCACGAATGAAGAAAGCCTGGGCTAAATCTGCGGCGCTCTCCCTCATCCAAAAAACCGGCTCAGGCCGGTTTTTTCAATTGTGCAGCCCTGGTGCAAATGCTGCGGCCTACATCCAAAGTGCGTTCCACAGCAGGCCCGGAGCATCGGTTTTGCGCAGGGTCTGGCGGGTGTGCAAGCTGCGGCCCGCTTGCGCCTCGACTTTGTCCAGAATGCACAAACCGCCTTGCACCACCAAACGCAGCTCCCAGCCAATGCGCCCGGGCAGGCGGTGCACAAGTTTGGAGCCTTTTTGCATGCAATCCCTTGCCCAATCTACGTTAGAAGCTATGAGTTTTTGAATGCTGGGTGTGACTTTCTGTGCGGCCAATGCCGCGCGTGTCACGCCAAATTGGGCACAGTCTGCATCGGTCAGGTAGTGGCGGCCGCGTGGAATGTCTTCACTCAAGTCCTGCCAAAAATTGATGAGCTGCAGTGCGGTGCACACGGCATCGCTTTGCGCCAGCGATGCTGCGTCGTGGACGCCATATAAATGCAGCAACAGCCGACCTACTGGGTTGGCAGAGCGGCTGCAATAGTCCAGCAGCTCGGTGCGGTCACCGTAAGTCGCGTGATCGCGTGTTTTTTCAATGTCTTGCATGAAAGCGCTGAGCAGATCATCGAGCAGGGTGACGGGCAGATGGTGCTGCAGCAGGTTGTACTGCAAGGGGCCGAAGATGGTGGCCCAGCGTGCTTGAGGTTGCGCCCCACCAGCAATAGCATGTAATTCTTGGCGATACGCGCGCAGTGTTTCCAAACGCTGCGGCGCCAGCGCATCACCTTCGTCAGCGATGTCGTCGGCTTCACGGGCAAAGGCATAAATAGCGGCAATCGGCTGCCGCAGCGGGGCTGGGCACAACCACGATGCGACAGGGAAGTTCTCGTAGTGGGTGACAGCAGCTGCTTGGGTGGGCATGGTGGTGGGATCAGAGGCATTCACCCACGCATTGTCGCTTGACAGTCGGCAAGGCCTTCCTAGATTGCTAACCAATCAGTCAGTAACTTTTTTGTTATGTCTTCAAACGCTGTAGTTCTGCCCTTGAGGGGCTTTTTGCTTGCGCGATCGCGGTAGGCGTTTTAGCGGCTTGTTCCAGGCAGGCGCCTGCGCCTGAGCCCATCCGGCCGTAAAGCTGGTGGAAGCAGGCGCCCACGCCAGCCGCCGAGGTGGAGTATGCCGGGAGGTGCGGGCGCAGACTGAGTCGCGTTTGGGTTTTCAGGTGGCAGGCAAGTTGGTGCAGCGCCTGGTAGACGTGGGCGACGTGGTGCGCAAAGGCCAGTTGCTGGCAGAGCTGGATGCCCAAGACTATGCATTGGCTGCGCAGGCTGCGCAGGCGCAGGTAGCTGCGGCGAAAACCCAACGCGACTTGGCGCAGGCAGATTGGGAGCGTTATTCGGCGTTGAAAGAAAAAGGCTTTATCAGCGGCGTGGAGCTGGACAGACGCAAAGCCAATTTGCAGTCTGCACAAGCCCAGTTAGAGCAGGCGCAGGCGCAGGCCTCCGCGCAAAACAACCAGAGTAGCTATACGCGTTTGGTGGCCAATGCCTCTGGTGTTATCACTGCAGTGCAGGCTGAGCCGGGGCAAGTGGTGACAGCGGGCGCGCCGGTGGTGCAACTGGCGCACGATGGTGCGCGGGATGTGGTGATTGCGGTGCCTGAAGGTGTTCGCAGCCGGGTAAAACCTGGGCAAGCGGTACAGGTTCGCATTTGGGCGCAGGACAAGACTTTGGATGCATCAGTGCGGGAGGTGGCTGCCAGTGCAGACTCCGTAACACGCACGTACACCGTGAAAGTTCAGTTGCAGGCAGGGGTGCAGCCCCCATTGGGTGCGACCGCGTATGTGTCGATGCAGTCTGCTGACCACGTAAACGACACTTTGATCAAGCTGCCTTCCACGGCGGTATGGGAGCAGTCAGGCGCATCGATGGTGTGGGTATTTGATCGCCAGTCTTCATCCGTGCACGCACGCAAAGTGGAAGTTGCTGGGGTGGATGGCAACGATGTAGTGATTGCGGCCGGGGTTGATAAAGGAATGCAGTTGGTGGCAGCTGGCACCCATGTGCTCACAGAAGGCCAGAAAGTCAGCATCTACCAGCCTCGTCATCCTGATGCAGCGCGTTGAGCTTGGAGAAAACACATGAGTGGATCCAACCAAGCGCCTGAAAAAGAAGGCTTCAATTTGTCGCGTTGGGCGCTGCAGCATATTCCGCTGACGCGCTATTTGATGGTGGTGATTTTGCTGCTCGGTGGGGCAGCCTATTTTCAGTTGGGGCAGGATGAGGATCCGCCTTTCACTTTTCGTGCCATGGTGGTGCGAACCTATTGGCCGGGCGCGTCTGCCCAGCAGGTGGCAGAGCAAGTCACGGACAAGATTGAGCGCACGCTGCAAGAAGTGCCTTACGCAGACAAGATCAGCAGCTATTCCAAGCCGGGTGAGTCGCAGGTTATTTTCCAGCTCAGAGACAACTCTAGGCCGCAGGATGTGGCAGACCTTTGGTATACGGTGCGCAAAAAAGTGGGGGATATGCGCAACACCTTGCCGCAAGGGGTGCAGGGGCCATTTTTTAATGATGAGTTTGGCGATGTGTATGGCGTGATTTATGGGCTCTCTGGGGATGGCTATAGCTATGCAGAGCTCAAAACTTTTGCCGATGACGTGCGCCAGCAGCTGTTGCGCGTTAAAGATGTGGCCAAAGTGGAGTTGTTTGGTGTGCAGAGCGAACGAATTTTTGTGGAGCTCTCCCAAAAACGTTTGGCAGCAACGGGCCTGAATATCAATCAGGTCGTCAACCAGTTGAATCAGCAAAATGCCGTAGAAGGCTCTGGTGTCATTCAAACGCCGCAAGAGCAGGTGCAGGTGCGTATTGCCGGGCAGTTTGATGCGGTAGAGCAAGTGCGCGCAATGCCAGTCATGGCGCCGTCTGGCGTGCAATTGCGCTTAGGGGATATCGCAGAGGTCACGCGGGGCTACGAAGATCCGCCGAGCGTCAAAGTGCGGCATAACGGCCGCGAAGTGATTGCGCTGGGTATCTCCATGAGCAAGGGAGGCGACATCGTTGGTCTGGGTAAGGCTTTGCATGCGGCTGTTGCGCAGATTGCCCAGAAGCTTCCTGTGGGCATGGAGTTGGTCAATATTCAGGATCAACCCAAGGCTGTCACTGAATCCGTCAATGAATTTATCAAAGTGCTGGTGGAAGCCGTGGTGGTGGTGCTGGCAGTTAGCTTTATCAGCTTGGGTTTGCACAAACGTGCAGATGCCACGGTGTGGTGGCGCCGCTGGTATATCGACCCTAGGCCCGGGTTGGTAGTGGCAGTGAGCATTCCCCTGGTATTGGCCGCGACGTTTTTGGCCATGTGGTACTGGGGGATTGGGTTGCACAAGGTGTCCTTGGGCTCGTTGATTATTGCGCTGGGCTTGTTGGTGGACGATGCCATCATTGCGGTGGAGATGATGGTGCGTAAGCTCGAAGAGGGCTATGACAAGATGCGCTCAGCCACGTTTGCCTACGACATCACTGCAAAGCCCATGCTGACGGGAACCTTGATTACGGCCGCGGGCTTTTGCCAATTGGCATGGCCAAGTCCATGACGGGCGAGTACACGTTTGCAATTTTCGCGGTGACGGTGATCGCTTTGATCCTCAGCTGGTTTGCTTCTGTTTATTTTGTGCCTTACTTGGGCAGTATTTTCTTGAAGGAACCCAAGGCACGGGTCAGTACACCCGGCTTTGCACCAGATCCCCATGAGGTGTTCGATAGCGCCTTTTATCAGCGTTTTCGCAAAGCTGTGTACTGGTGTGTGGAGCATCGCTGGCTCACGATTGGGGCCACAGCATTGGTTTTTGCCCTCGGTATTTTTGGTATGACCCGCGTGCAGCAGCAGTTTTTCCCAGATTCCAATCGCCCCGAAATTTTGCTGGATGCATGGTTCCCGGAAGGCACTTCGTTTGCGGGTAACGAGCAATTGGTGCGCCAGATGGAAACGCATTTGCAAGCGCAAGCGGGGGTAGATGCGGTGACCGTGTGGGTCGGTTCAGGGGTGCCGCGCTTTTATTTGCCTTTGGATCAGGTGTTTCCGCAGAGTAATGTCTCGCAATTTATTCTGATGACAGAGAGCTTGCAGGTGCGAGATCAGTTGATGAAAACGCTGCCTGCGGAGTTGGCGCAAGCGTTTCCTGAGGTGCGTTCACGCACCAAGCTGCTGCCCAGTGGGCCGCCTGTACCTTTCCCTGTGCAGTTTCGGGTGATTGGCCCGGATGCAACGCAGCTGCGCGTATTGGCCGATCAGGTCAAGGCGCTCATGAAACAGCATCCAGACATGAGGGGTGTGAATGACAACTGGAATGAGTCTGTCAAAGTCATGCGCTTGCAGATTGATCAGGAAAAAGCGCGGGCTTTGGGTGTGAGTAGTCAGTCGATTGCGCAAGCTACGCAAACGATGTGGACAGGCACAACGATTGGGCAATTTCGCGAGGGCGACAAGCTGATCAACATCGTGCTGCGCCAGCCTCTGAGTGAGCGTGATGCGATTGCTGACTTGGCTGGGGCCTATGTGCCTACTGCGTCAGGCAAATCTATTCCTTTGGCGCAAATTGCGACGCCTGTGCTGGGTTGGGAGCCGGGGGTGCTGTGGCGCGATGCGCGCACGTACGCGATTACGGTGCAGGGCGATGTACGCGCGGGTTTGCAAGGCGCGACCTTGACGCAGGCTTTGAAGCCCGAAATGGACAGGCTGCAAGCGCAATGGCGTGAGCAGGGTTGGGCGGACTATCGGATTGTGGCGGCAGGTGCCGTGGAGGAAAGTGCCAAAGGTGCAATGTCTATTGCTGCGGGTATCCCGGTGATGCTATTTTTGGTGTTTACCTTGCTCATGCTGCAGCTGCACAGTTTTAGTCGTGCACTGCTGGTTTTTATGACGGGGCCTTTGGGGATTGCCGGTGTTGCTGCAGCGTTGTTGCTGCTCAATCGTCCGTTTGGTTTTGTCGCGCTCCTGGGTGTCATCGCGTTGATGGGCATGATTCAGCGCAACTCAGTGATTTTGATTGACCAAATTGAGTCAGATAGAGCGCGTGGCGTAGCAGCTTGGGATGCGATTGTCGAAGCTGCAGTGCGGCGGCTACGCCCGATCGTGTTGACTGCGGCTGCAGCCGTGCTGGCCATGATTCCTTTGTCGCGCAGTGTCTTCTGGGGGCCAATGGCCGTGGCCATTATGGGAGGGTTGATTGTGGCTACGGTACTGACCTTGTTTGCATTGCCTGCCATGTATGCCGCATGTTTCCGTGTGAAACGTCCTGAACTGGAATACGCAGAAGAAAAATGATGACAGAGAATGTGCGGGAAGGATATTTTCGAGGTTAAAATTGCCGATTGACCTATGACGCAGGTGGGTTTGTTCTAGCCTGTAGTTATCAAAACCGCGCGGGTGGCGAAATTGGTAGACGCACCAGGTTTAGGTCCTGACGGTGGCAACACTGTGCGGGTTCGAGTCCCGCCCCGCGCACCACATTCCAGTGAGACTATGCGGAATACGGTGCAGGCTGTGGACTGCAGTCGGCACAGTCCACTATTTCCCCAGAATTAGGAATCACCATGGCCGTTACAGTTGAAACTCTTGAAAAGCTTGAGCGCAAAATCACGCTGAGCTTGCCTCTTGCTGCAATCCAGACCGAAGTCGAAGCTCGCCTGAAGAAGGTTGCGCGCACTGTGAAGATGGACGGTTTCCGTCCAGGCAAAGTGCCAATGAACGTTGTTGCGCAGCGTTATGGCTATTCGGTGCAGTACGAAGTGCTGAACGACAAGGTGGGTGAAGAGTTCGCAAAGGCTGTCCAAGAAGCAGGTCTGCGTGTAGCCGGTCAACCTCGTATTTCTGAAAAAGAAGGTGCTGCTGAAGGAAATGCTGATTTCGAAGCTGTTTTCGAAGTATTCCCTGAAGTGAAGATTGGTGATCTGGCCGCTGCTGAAGTGGAAAAGCTGACTGCTGAAGTGGACGATTCCGCCATTGAGAAGACGTTGGACATTCTGCGCAAGCAGCGCCGTACTTTTGCGCAGCGTGCTGCTGCTGAAGCTGCAGTGGACGGTGACCGCGTAACTGTGGATTTTGAAGGCAAGATCGACGGTGAAACTTTCGCAGGCGGTAAGGCTGAAGGCTTTCAATTTTTGGTTGGCGAAGGTCAGATGCTCAAGGAATTTGAGGATGCTGTGCGTGGCATGAAGGCTGGTGAGTCCAAGACTTTCCCCTTGGCTTTCCCCGAGGATTACCACGGCAAGGATGTTGCTGGAAAGACCGCTGATTTCTTGGTGACTTTGACCAAGGTAGAGGCTGCTAATTTGCCTGAAGTGAATGAAGCTTTGGTGAAGTCTTTGGGTATTGCTGACGGTTCTGTTGAAGCCTTGCGCGCTGACATCAAGAAGAACCTGGAGCGTGAAGTGAAGTTCCGTCTGCAGGCTCGTAACAAGCAAGCTGTGATGGATGCGTTGGTTTCTGTGGCTGAGTTGGATCTGCCTAAGGCATCGGTGCAAGCTGAAGTTGCTCGCTTGATGGAAAGTGCACGCGCTGATCTGAAGCAGCGTGGCATTAAAGATGCTGACAAGGCGGAAATCCCTGAAGATATCTTCTTGCCTCAGGCAGAGCGCCGTGTACGCTTGGGCTTGGTGGTTGCTGAGTTGGTCAAGGCTAACAAGCTGGAAGCTACGCCTGAGCAGTTGAAGGCGCATGTGGATGAGTTGGCGGCTTCTTATGAAAAGCCTGAAGAGGTCGTGCGTTGGTACTTCGGTGACCGCCAGCGTTTGGCTGAGGTGGAAGCTGTTGTGATTGAGAATAACGTCACTGAATTTGTTCTGGGCAAGGCTAAGGTGAGCGACAAGGCTGTGTCGTTCGAAGAACTGATGGGTCAGGCCTAACAGGCACCCTTGAACATAGCTAACCGCTTGTTTTCTATTGTTGATTACGCGGTTGGGCAAAAAAGTTCTTGATCCGGGGCTTGTGCTTTGCAGCACAAGCCCCATTTCATTTCTTGGTTACAGTATTTGTTCTGTTCCCCGTTTGGAGAAAACATGAGCGCATTGGATATGCAAGGCTTGGGCATGGTGCCTATGGTGGTTGAGCAGTCGGGACGTGGCGAACGTTCCTACGACATCTATTCCCGCTTGCTCAAAGAGCGCGTAATTTTTTTGGTTGGTGAGGTCAATGACCAAACTGCCAACTTGGTAGTGGCTCAGTTGCTTTTCTTGGAGAGTGAAAATCCTGAGAAGGATATTTCGTTCTACATCAATTCTCCAGGTGGCAGTGTGACAGCAGGCATGGCTATTTTTGACACCATGAACTTCATCAAGCCAGATGTCTCCACCTTGTGTTGTGGTATGGCTGCCAGTATGGGAGCTTTCCTGTTGTCAGCTGGCGCAAAGGGTAAGCGTTTTGCGCTGCCTAATTCGCAAGTCATGATTCACCAGCCTTTGGGTGGTGCGCGTGGACAGGCTACAGAAATTGAAATTCATGCCCGTGAAATTCTGAAGACGCGTGAGCGTTTGAACAAAATTCTGGCAGAGCGCACTGGTCAGCCGTTGGAAAGAATTCAGCATGACACAGAGCGTGACTATTTCCTGTCTGCGCAAGAAGCTAAAGACTATGGTTTGGTCGATAGCGTTCTTGAAAAACGCGCCTAATACTTAGCGCTGATCAGCAGCAAGCGGCGCTTTCCCCTTCGGGTAGCGCCGTTTTTTCATTGCTATCATCCTTCTCTCTTATTGACGTAAACAAGGCGTAGCCCCCATGGCCGAGAAAAAAGGCACAACCAGCGAAAAAAATCTTTATTGCACCTTCTGCGGCAAGAGTCAGCACGAGGTCAAAAAGTTGATTGCTGGGCCGTCCGTCTTCATCTGTGATGAGTGCATTGATTTGTGCAATGAAATTATTCGCGATGAAGTTCCTGACAACAGTGCGCGTGAGGCGCGCGGTGATCTGCCTACGCCTTCTGAAATTAAGGCCAACCTTGATAACTACGTGATTGATCAGGAGCAGGCCAAGCGCACTTTAGCTGTTGCTGTTTACAACCATTACAAGCGTCTAAATCACAAGGACAAAGCTGTAAAGGACGATGTTGAGTTGTCCAAAAGTAATATTTTGCTGATTGGGCCAACAGGCTCTGGCAAAACGCTTTTGGCGCAAACTTTGGCGCGTCAATTGGATGTGCCCTTTGTGATGGCAGACGCTACCACGCTGACAGAAGCAGGCTATGTTGGTGAGGATGTAGAAAACATCGTTCAAAAATTGCTGCAAAGCTGCGAATACAACGTCGAGCGCGCACAGCGAGGCATTGTGTACATCGACGAGATCGACAAAATTTCTCGTAAATCGGACAACCCCAGTATCACACGAGATGTGTCTGGTGAGGGGGTGCAGCAGGCGTTGCTGAAACTGATTGAAGGCACGATGGCCAGTGTTCCCCCACAAGGTGGGCGCAAACACCCTAACCAAGACTTTTTGCAGGTCGATACCACCAACATCTTGTTTATTTGTGGTGGTGCATTCCAGGGTCTAGAGAAGGTGATTGAAAACCGTACCGAGGCATCAGGGATCGGTTTTGGGGCTGCAGTTCGTAGCAAGGCCAACCGTTCTTTGACCGAACTATTCAGTGATATTGAACCTGAAGATCTCATCAAGTTCGGGATCATCCCGGAGCTGATTGGCCGTATGCCTGTTGTGACGGCGTTGACAGAACTTAGTGAAGACGCATTGGTGCGCATCTTGACGGAGCCTAAGAATGCCTTGGTAAAGCAATACAGCAAGTTGTTTGCTATGGAAGGTGTTGAGTTGGAGGTGCGATCGTCCGCACTCAATGCCATTGCCCGTAAGGCAATCAAGCGCAAAACCGGTGCGCGTGGCTTGCGTTCCATCTTGGAGCAGTCATTGCTGTCCACGATGTTTGATTTACCCAACCTGGAAAATGTTGAAAAAGTGGTCGTGGATGAGACCACAATCGATGAGGGTAAGGCGCCGCTGTTGGTCTATCGAGAGACTGCCAAAAAGGCATAAGTTGCTTGCAGTTGCTATTTGTAGTGCTTGCAGCGTAAGAGTTAATGAGTTCAAGCACTCGATGGGTGCTTGGGTTGCGAAGGAGTTCTATGTCGGAACCAAAAAAAATAGATCCTGCGGCAGGTGTTGAGCTGCCGTTGCTGCCTTTGCGCGATGTGGTGGTGTTTCCGCAGATGGTGATCCCACTGTTTGTAGGGCGTGTGAAAAGCATCAAGGCGCTGGAGCTAGCGATGGAGGCGGATCGCCGCATCATGTTGGTGGCTCAGAAAACTGCCTCTAAAGATGAGCCATCTGTGGATGACTTGTTTGAGGTGGGAAGCGTCTCCACCATTTTGCAAATGTTGAAGCTCCCTGATGGAACTGTAAAGGTTTTGGTAGAGGGGCAGGGGCGTGCAAAGCTGCTACAAGTCGAAGATAAAGAAACGCACTTCGTAGCGCGCTGTGAAGAAATCCCTACCCCCGCACCCTCTGGTAAGCAAGCGAGCGCAATTGAAGCTTTGCGCACGGCTGCATCGCAGCAGTTTGCTCAATACGTCAAGCTCAATAAGAAAATTCCATCAGAAATCTTGACGTCTATCGCCGGGATTGATGACGGCGGCCGTTTGGCGGACACCATTGCAGCCCATCTGCCGTTGAAGTTGGATCAGAAGCAAATTGTCTTGAATCTCTCCGATGTCAAGCTGCGACTGGAGAATTTATTTGAGCAGCTTGAGCGTGAAGTCGACATTCTCAACGTAGATAAAAAAATTCGTGGCCGTGTCAAGCGCCAAATGGAGAAGAGTCAGCGCGATTTTTATTTGAATGAGCAAGTCAAGGCCATTCAAAAAGAATTGGGTGAAGGTGAAGAAGGCGCAGATCTTGAAGAGATAGAGAAAAAGATCAAGGCAGCCAAGATGCCTTTGGCGGCGCGCAAGAAGGCTGAGGCCGAGCTGAAGAAGCTCAAGCTAATGTCTCCTATGTCGGCAGAGGCGACAGTGGTGCGTAACTATATTGATGTGCTAACCGCGCTGCCTTGGAGCAAAAAAACCAAGATCAAACATGATTTGAACTATGCGGAAGAGGTACTGAATGCAGATCACTTTGGCCTAGAGAAAGTTAAAGATCGCATCTTGGAATACCTTGCTGTGCAGCAACGCGTAGACAAAGTAAAGGCGCCTATTTTGTGTTTGGTTGGTCCGCCTGGCGTGGGTAAACCTCATTGGGTCATCGATTGCCAAAGCCACTGGCCGCAAGTATGTGCGTATGGCTTTGGGTGGGATGCGCGATGAGGCTGAAATCCGCGGACATCGACGCACTTATATCGGAGCTATGCCGGGTAAGGTTTTGCAAAGCTTGGAGAAGGCAGGGACACGCAACCCTTTGTTCTTATTGGATGAAATCGACAAGCTGGGCATGGATTTCAGGGCGACCCTTCCAGCGCTTTGTTGGAAGTCCTGGATCCTGAGCAAAACAACGCTTTTGCTGATCACTATGTTGAAGTCGACTTTGACTTGAGTGATGTCATGTTTATTGCGACCTCGAACTCCATGAATATTCCTTCAGCGCTGTTGGATCGGATGGAGGTAATTCGTTTGTCGGGCTATACCGAAGACGAGAAGGTCAATATTGCCAAACGCTATCTGCTGCCTAAGCAAATCACCAACAATGGTTTGAAAGAGGGTGAGCTAGAGGTGAATGATGATGCGCTGCAGGACATCGTGCGTTACTACACACGTGAAGCGGGTGTGCGTTCTTTGGAGCGTGAGCTGTCGAAAATCTGCCGCAAGGTTGTCAAGGGCTTGCAACTGAAGTCGCTCAAACCCAAGGTCATCGTTGAGGCTGCCAATTTGGCTGATTACCTGGGTGTTCGCAAGTTCACATATGGACGTGCTGAGCAGCAAAACCAAGTGGGGCAGGTGGTAGGCTTGGCGTGGACGGAGGTCGGTGGTGACTTGTTGACCATTGAAGCCGCCACGATGCCTGGCAAGGGTAATATTTTGCGCACCGGTTCTTTGGGCGATGTAATGAAAGAGTCGGTAGAGGCTGCCCGCACTGTAGTGCGCAGTCGTGCTCATGCCCTAGGTATTGAAGATGTGGCTTTTGAAAAGCGTGACATCCACGTTCACGTCCCTGATGGTGCGACGCCTAAGGATGGGCCAAGTGCAGGTGCCGCGATGACAACTGCCTTCGTGTCTGCGCTGACGGGGATTCCTGTGCGTGCAGATGTGGCTATGACTGGTGAAATTACCTTGCGAGGAGAGGTGACCGCCATCGGTGGGCTCAAGGAGAAGCTGCTTGCCGCATTGAGAGGTGGCATCAAAACGGTGTTGATCCCGCAGGAAAATGTGAAAGATTTGCAAGATATCCCCGTGAATGTCAAAACGGATCTTGAGATTGTTCCTGTGCGGTGGATTGACGAAGTTTTGAAGATCGCGTTGGAGCGTATGCCAGTTGCTTTGGATGATGTTGCTGTGGTTGCATCTCCCTCTGTAGCTGTGAAAGCGGCTGCTGCTAAAACGGCGGTAAAGAAAACACGTGCGGTGAAGCATTGATGAAAATTTGTAGCGCGATTTTCTGAAGTGTCAAAAAATTGCGCTACAATTCACTCTATCGCAA
>NZ_CADEPJ010000160.1 GCF_902829245.1 Comamonas jiangduensis
TTGCCAGCGTGGGATGGCAATCAGCGTCAGACGGAATGAAGGCGGTGGCTCGATTGCGGGTATATTCTGAAGTTTGCAGCGCTGCAGGATAAGGGTGTGCTATAATTGATGCATATCGCGAGGTGGAGCAGTCTGGTAGCTCGTTGGGCTCATAACCCAAAGGTCGTTGGTTCAAATCCAGCCCTCGCAACCAAGTTTAATCGCTTGCAAAACGCCAACTATGTTGGCGTTTTACCTTTCTCAGCCCGGGTGGTGGAATTGGTAGACGCAGCGGACTCAAAATCCGCCGCCGCAAGGCGTGCCGGTTCGATTCCGGCCCGAGGCACCAAATTTCAATAAGCTTCTTTTGAGAAGCTTTTTTTATTTCGGAAGACACTTGGTTCGTTAGATGTTCTGGCACACCGAAGTCGGCAATTCAAGATGCGTGTCAGAATGGGCACGAATATGCTTGTACGAAGCTCTTTGCTGCGATCTTTAACCAAAGAAAACAATGTCTAGTTACAACGCTCCTTTTGAAATTCACGTTCACGGCCAAGTGCTGTTGCGCGCTGATGTGACCTTTGAGCAGTTGCAAGACGCTCTGCAACCTTTATGGGCTTACGCCGGAGCACGCTCTTTAGCGGCCGGTGCTGCCAGTGCATATGAAGAGGAGCCTGGTATCCAGTTCAACGCCAAAGAACGCACGCTGCAGATCTGTTGGACGGTGTCTGGCGATCAGGATTTTCGCCAAGCATTAGATGACGTCTGCATGGGGCTCAATGAGCTCGCTGAAGAAGGTGCAGCCATTGAAGTCACTTTCTATGATGCGGAGTTCGACGAAGAGGATGGCGACCGTTCTCAGGAAGCGCGAGATGATTTCGTGATGTTGTTTGTGGGTCCTAATCCTGCTGCCATCATGAAGGTTCAGCGCGATATGCTGGTGCAAGATGTGATCCAGATGATGGAGCGTCACTTTGAGGCTTCTGAATTGGTAGGGGTGGTTTCTGAGATTGACAAGTTGTTTATGCAGCGCTTTGACAGTCTTTTAAGTTCTCTGGAGATTGGTAAGTTGCCTCCCAGTGGTGGAGGCAGTGGCTCCAGAGGCGGAAGCGGCCATCGGCCGCGCCACTTGCATTGACTGACAAGATATTTGTTTTTTGGCCTGGCTTGTTAGCCGGGCTTTTTATTAGGGGCATGGATTGTGACGGTGATTGTGTGGCCCTGTCTTAAGGCTTATCGGTAATCCCCCCTTAAACCATTACTCTGAAAAGTAGAGCTATGCGACCATTGCCAGCCACTGTTTGGGGTGCGTGTTTATTTGACGCGCTTAGATGCTGGCGGTGCAAGGATTTGGCGTGCCCGTCATCCTTTTTATTTGGGCGATGCACTGGGTAGCCATGGCTTGTAGGAGGCCAGCAGCGCACTAATTTGTTCTGCGCTGACTGGTTTGCTGAACCAATAGCCTTGCGCTTCATCGCAGCCTTGGTCGCGCAAAAAATCAAGTTGTGCTTGGGTTTCAACGCCTTCTGCGGTAGTTTGTATGCCTAATGCTTGGGCCATACGAATAATGGCATTGACAATCGCACGGTCGTTGCTGTCATGATCCAAGTCGCGAATGAACGACTGATCGATTTTGAGTTTGTAAATTTGAAAGCGCTTGAGCTGGCTGAGTGAGGAATAGCCTGTTCCAAAATCATCAATCGATAGCCAGATGCCACTTTCTCTCAGTGCATCCATAGTCAGCGTAGCGGCCTTGGGGTCGTTGATTGCCACCCCTTCCGTAAGCTCCAACTCCAAGGCATTGGGGGAAATTTCAGATTCCAAAAGAATGCGGCCAATCAGCTCAGGAAGCTGAGGCTGGTGAAATTGAATGGCCGAAAGGTTGACTGCCACTTTAAGCTTTTGGAAGCCTTCTTGGTGCCAGGTTTGTAGCTGGGTAATTGCTTTGCGTAGCACCCATTCCCCAATTTGCAAAATCTGGCCGCTGTCTTCGGCAACGGGGATAAATTCTGCGGGAGAGATCTGCCCTAGCTCAGGTTGGTTCCAGCGCAGCAGCGCTTCAACGCTGCGAATCTCTCCAGTGTGCAAACAAATTTGCGGTTGATAGTGCAGAGTGAATTCATTGCGCTCTAAAGCGCGGCGCATGGCATTTTCAAGCTGCAGTGCACGTACTGATTTGGCATGCATCTGCGGAGTAAAAAAACGATAGGTATTGCGGCCATCAAGTTTGGCGTGGTACATGGCCACGTCTGCAGACTGGGTAAGGCTTTCAATGTTTTCACCATCCTGGGGGAATAAAGCGATGCCCATAGATGGCGCCATACTCAGTTCGTGGTGACCAATTTGGTAGGGCCGCAGGGATGCTTCTTGCAATTTGCCTGCAACGCGCGCTGCACCTTGTGCATTGGCACCGGGTAAAAGAAGAACGAATTCATCTCCTCCCAGGCGCGCCACGGTGTCTTTTTCGCGCACTACCGCCCGCAAACGCTTGGCAATTTCTTGCAGCAATTCATCTCCGACCTGATGGCCCAGAGAGTCATTGACGTGCTTGAAACGGTCTAAGTCTAAAAAAATGACAGCGAGCGGCGTTTGATTGGTGCGGGCTTGAGCAATCGCCTCTTTGCTGCGTTCGGCTAAAAAAGTACGGTTAGGCAAGCCTGTCAGCGGGTCGTAATGGGCCATCCAATGGATGCGCTCTTGTACGCGCTTTCGATCCTCCACTTCTTGGTGCAGGGTCTGAATCGTTTCACTAAGCTGATTGGTGCGTTCAGAAACTTGGCGCTCCAGTTCAGCTTGTGCCTTGGTGAGCATGGACTGAATATGCTTGCGCTCCGTAATATCCATCAATATCCACACTTCTCCCTGAGTGCGATCCAAAGGATCTACCCAGCGACTGCGTGCTTCACACTCAATGTTATGGCCCTGGCGGTGCCGCAGCGTAATTTCTCCCTCGAAGTTGCCTGTGCTTCCCATGCTGATTTGTGCCAGCACACTCAAAGGTGACGTGCCGTAGGCGATGGATACCGGAATGTTGGTGAGCGCCAAAAGACTTTCTGGCTCAAAGCCCAACATGTTTCCAAGGTGGGGATTGCAGCGAGTCAGCGTGCCTTGTTTGAAATAGGCGATACCTACGGCAGCAGTTTCAAACAGCAACTGCTTTTCACGTAAAGCGTTGGACAGCAACGCTTTACGGCGCCGCTGCTCATCGATGTCGTCGATGATCCAGATAGCGCCATCCAGAGGTGTGTCGGGATTGATCAAATGCCCGCTTAGGCTGGCCCAGAAAAGATGGCCGCTGCGACGGCGCATACGGCGCTCTGTTTTGAATGTTTTGCCTTGCACCATGCTGGGATAGGCGGCGCGGCCTAAAGCTTTAAATTCTTCGCGCGAAGGGTGCAAGCTTGCACTGCGAATGCCAGCAATTTGTTCGTGGCTAGAAAAACCAAAAATCTTTGCAAAGTGAGGGTTGCAACGCACCACTGCCCGGTTTCTGATGAAGGCAATTCCAACGCCCGCACTGTTTAACAACGCTTGTTGTTCGCGTAGCAGACGTTCAAGATCGACGTGAGCAGCTGCAAGCGAGAGCTCTTGCTCTGCGGTTCCAGGGGGCAGTGACATGGCAGTGCAATGCAGAAGAATGTGAAGCGCGTCGAAGATCCCCTATGGGCCTCGATAGCGAGTGTGTGAATTATTGACCGCTCAATGGGTGCGATATTGCGTGGCTGCAAACACTGCTTGAACAGCCGCAATGTGTGGCGTGTGAGTCATCAAGCCATGTCAAAGCCTTTAGCAAAAGGCACTTCCATACAGCGATGGATTACATGCCTAGAGATTTCAGCAGTGCTTCTGTCTCACTGTCGGCAGTTGTTTGCTGCGAGACGGCTGCGGTATCGGGGGATGCGTGATTGGGGGCCGCTTGGGCGATGATGGCATCCGGGTCCACCACCTCATTGGCATCAAAGTCGTGCAGCTTAATGAACTCGGTGCTGTCCACCGCCAACTCCAAGTAAAAAATGTTATTGCTGGCGGTGTAGAAGGTGACGCGGCGTGCTTCTGGGTTGTCCAAGTTGGCGTCGACGCTCAGTTGCACCTGTTTGTTGAGCACCAGCATTTTGGGTTGGTTTTGTGTGATGTGAGTTTGCAATTCGCGGCGGATTTTTCCGGTGAAGTCCCCCACCACCTGGTTCATCAACTCGCCCATCACATTGCTGACTTCATCAGACGTAGGGGAGCTGGCCAGATCGCTTTCCGACATGCCCATGTTGAGCAGGTAGCTGCGATAAAGCTCCATGGCCGAAGCGGCTGAAAAATTGATGATGACCAAGCCAGAAAAACCGCCATCAAACAAAACGAAGCAACCGATATCAGGCTTGAGGTATGTTTTCTTGATACGTTGAACCATGCCAGAGTACTGCACGTTGCAGGTGCTGGCTACGTTAAGTACGCGGGTGACAGAGTTGCAGAGGCTGACCAGCAGGTCGTCGGTGCCTTGGACAGTGTGGGGGGCTTTGTCACTCATGGAGGGCAGTCGTAAAAAGAAACAGAATGTCTCCGATTATGGGTGCTTTCGGTGTACAGGCACAGATCATCTGCTGCCTGGGTGCTGCTGTTGCACATGGCGTGACCTGGGTCAGGGTGGCTGCCCTGCAAACGCAAAAACAGGAGGGCTAGGCCTCCTGCAAATCCCATCGTCAGATGAAAGCGCGTTGCGTTTAGCGAGTGGCCGCAGCGCGCGCTTGGATGAGCCACGCATCGAATGTGGTTTGGTGGGCTTTGATCCATCCGTTTACATGGCGCTCAATATCGGCGGGCTTATTCTTACCATCGTGGAGCAGCCGGTTTTGCTGGCTGATGTCGTTCAGCGGAATCTGCATCACCTCAAACAGCTTGGCTGCGGCGGGGTGTTGCGCCGCCCACGTTTTGTTGGCAACGATGTACTGGTTGTTCAGCGGGAAGCCGTAATTCTTGCCGTTAGGAAGCTGGGTATCGGTATTGGCTTGCACACCCGGCATTGATGAGGACGGTACCTGCAGCCACACGACTTCGTGCCCCGGGCGCAGCACATTGCTGAGCCAGTAAGGGGTCCAAGCGTAGTACAGCACGGGTTTTCCGGCTTTAAAGCGCGCCAAGGTGTCGGCAATCAGGGCTGGGTAATTGCCTTGGGTGTAATTCACGGTGTTTTGCAAACCGAATGCGCTGATTTGGTGGGCCACCACGGCCTCGCCACCCCAGCCAGCATTGGGACCAATCAGGTCGGCTTTGCCATCTCCGCTGGCATCAAACAATTGCGCCAGTTGGGGGTCTTTCAGCTGATCCAGGTGCGTGATGCCGTGGGCATCGGCGGTTTTTTTGTGGATCATGTAACCCTGAACCGCTCCTGCCGCGTAGACCCCTTTGCGCGAGAGTTTGGCATCTCCGCCTGCGCGCAGGTAGAACTCGGCATGGTGCGGGTTCCAGTGGTTGGCCATGAATGTCGCTTCACCATTGGCTATGGCGATATGTATCAAGGGATAGTCCAGCTCCTCCCAGGGCTTGACCGTGTAGCCCAACTGTTCCAAGGCTTTCATGACCAGCAGGGTTTGAAAGCTCTCTTCGGCCAACGCGCTTTTCAGGGGCTGCACGGTCACGCCTTGCCCTGGTAGCGCGTTGCTTGGCAAACTCTGACCTGTCGCCCATGCAGCAGGGTGCAGCAGGCTGAGTGTGGCCGCTGCAGTGGCACCCAGTAACCACTGGCGTTTTTGGTGGTTGCGGGCGGTGAGTGGGCGAGGGGTCATGGTTTGCAAAGTCTTGGTCATCCTTGGGGGTTCTCCTTGTAGAACAGTGGGCCAAAGCCCTATAAAAACGGCGCCCGCCGGAGCGGATGCCGTGGTGCATCGTTGCGAAATCAGGATTTCTTGGCAGCAGCCAGGGCTTGCTGGATCCAGCTGTCAAAAGTCTTTTGGTGGGCTTTGATCCAGCCGTTCACATGGCGCTCAATGTCTGCAGCTTTGCCTTGGCCTTGGCTCATCATGTAGTCCTGTGCATTGATGTCCGAAACGGGCAGTTGCATGATGGCAAACAGCTTGGCAGCGGCAGGGTTTTGGTCAGTCCATGCTTTGTTGGCCAAGATGTGCTGCTTGTTCACCACAAAGCCATAGTTTTTGCCGTTGGGCAACTTGGTGTCGACACCCTTTTGTGCACCCGGCGAGGATGAAAAAGGAACCTCCAGCCACACCACGTCCTTGCCTGGCTTGAGTTCATTGCTCACCCAGTAAGGTGTCCATGTGTAGTACAGCACGGGCTTGCCCGATTTGTAGCGGGTGATGGTGTCGGCAATCAGGGCCGAGTAGGTACCTTGCTGGTGGGTGACGGTGTTGCGCAGCTTGTAGGCATCCAGGTGGTGTTCAATCATGGCTTCGCAGCCCCAGCCGGGGTTGCAGCCCGTCATATCGGCCTTGCCGTCACCGTCGGTATCAAACAGTTTGGCGATCTTGGGGTCTTGCAACTGCGCAATATTGGTGATGTTGTGTGCTTCGGCAGTCTTCTTGTCGATCAGGTAGCCCTGTGCAGCGTTGTCTGAGTACACGCCTTGGCGGTAGAGTTTGGCATCACCACCTGCGTTCTTGTAGTAATCCGCGTGTAGGGGATTCCAGTGCGATGCGATGAAGGTGGCGTCGCCGTTGCCAATCGCCAGGTGGGCCGTGGGGTACTCGACTTCTTTGATGGGCTGTACGTCGTAGCCCAGCTGTTCCAAGGCCTTCATGACCAGCAGGGTCTGGAAGGTCTCTTCAGCGATCGAGCTTTTGAGCGGATAAACCTTGACGCCTTTGCCGGGCAGTTCATTGGCGCTGACGCTGAAACACATCAGCGCGAGGGTGCTTGCGGCCACAGCGGCCAGGGTGCGGGTGATTGCGGTCATCGTCGTCCTCCTGGTTAAAAAAATAGTCAAATCGGCCTCTAGCGCTTATTGAATAAGCGCTAGAAGCTATTAAATTAAGATTGCTTGCGAGGTTTGAGTAGCAAACCCAGAGGGCCGCGGTGCCACCAGCGTTCACCACCGCGCTGGGCTTGACCCATGGCCTGGGTGATGCGATCCAGCACAATGGCCAGCAGCACAATGCCCAGGCCGCCTACGGTGGCCAGACCCATGTCCAGGCGGCCAATACCGCGCAGCACCATCTGGCCCAGACCGCCCACGGCGATCATGGAGGCGATCACCACCATGGACAGCGACAACATCAGCGCCTGGTTGATGCCCGCCATGATGTTGGGCATGGCCAAGGGCAGTTGCACCTTCCACAGCAGTTGCCAGGGCGAGGCGCCATAGGCGCGGCTGGCCTCAATCAAATCAGGGCGCACTTGGCGAATGCCCAGATTGGTCAGGCGCACCAGCGGTGGCAATGCAAAGATGATGGTGACAATGACCCCGGGCACATTCCCGATGCCGAACAGCATCACCACAGGCACCAGGTACACAAAGGCCGGGGTGGTTTGCATAGCGTCCAAGATGGGACGGGTCCAGCGCTGGGCACGGTCACTGGAGGCAATCAAAATCCCCAGTGGCAGGCCAATCACAATACAGAACACCAGTGAAGTCAGCACCAGCGACAAAGTCACCATGGCTTCTGGCCAAATGCCCAGGGCTGCCACGGCGATCAGCGATAACGCGGTACCAATCGCCAGGCCACGGCCTGCAAACTGCCAGGCAAGCAGCGCAACCAAGGCGGTCAACACAGGCCATGGCAATGCCAGCATGGCCTGTTCTACGCCCGACAAGGTGGCATCAATCGGCGTGCGTACCGCCTGAAAGAAGGGGCGGAAGTTCTCGACCACCCAGCCCAGACCTTGGTTGATCCAGGCTTCAAGTGGCAGGCCATCCGTTTGAATTTGTGCCCACCAGCTCAGCGGTGCATCTGGCGTGGCATCGATGGGAGCACTGAGCCAGTCCCCGCCTCCGGCGGCGTCGGGGCTGGTTCCGGAGGCTCCCCAGGGATCGCTGGCAGCTTCTGCCGGGGCGCTAGCGGCACTCCAGGGATCCGCACTCGCTGCTGCGGTGCTGCTGCTCCAAGGATCGGTCGTTGTTGTCGTTTCACTCATTGTTGTTCTCCTTGTGGTTGGCGGGTAGCGCTGTCCGAGTGCTCTTGCAGCATGGACGGCGAATCGGCTTCACCAGTGGGGAACAAGGGGTTGAGTGTGACGGGAGGCTGCACCTGCTGTGGTGGTGGCACAGGAGGGGTGTCACGGTCCAAAAAGCGCAGCATGGTGGTGCGACTGATGATGCCCAAAAACTTGCGGTCTTCGCCCAGTACGGGCAGCGGGCACGGCGCAGTCGCCATGGGGCCAAACAAGTCGGCCACGGGGGTGCTGGCATCAATTGGTGTCACGTTGTCGATGAAAGCATGCTTGAGGCCCAGCATGCCTTCGTGCCCGTGTAGCGCATCACGCAGCGACTGGGCCGACACCACGCCCAGCAGACGTTGGCGGGCATTGAGCACGTAAGCATGGTCACGGTCCGAGTCTTCAATCAAACGCAGCGCAGCGCGGCAGCCACGGTCGTTGTGCTCAGAGATGATGGTCAGCGCCTGGCGAGTAATGTCGCAGGCCTTGAACACTGCGGCCGCATCGACGCCCTTGATAAAGCTGCGTACGTAGTCGTTGGCAGGACTGCGCAAGATTTCATCGGGCGTGCCTACCTGGATCACCTGGCCATCTTTCATGATGGCAATGCGGTCACCAATGCGCATGGCTTCGTCCAGATCGTGCGAGATGAAGACGATGGTGCGGCGTTTGGTTTCTTGCAGACGCAGCAACTCCGACTGCATCTCGGTGCGAATGATGGGGTCTAGCGCTGAAAAAGCCTCGTCCATCAGCAAGATCGCCGGGTCTGAAGCCAGCGCACGGGCCAAGCCTACGCGCTGTTGCATGCCGCCGGACAACTCATCGGGGTAGCTGCCTCCCCATGCACCAAGGCCGACTTGCTCCAGCGCCTCTTGCGCGGCTTGCTGACGGGCCGCTTTGTCCACGCCCGCCATCTCTAAGCCGAATGCGGCGTTGTCCAGCACCGTCATATGCGGCATCAGTGCAAACGACTGAAACACCATGGAGATATCTTTGCGGCGCAAGGCGCGCAAGTCTTTGTCGCTCAAGGCATTGATGTCCTGCCCGTCGACCACGATGCGGCCGCTGGTTGGCTCAATCAAGCGATTGAGCATGCGCACGAGGGTGGATTTGCCTGAGCCCGACAGGCCCATGACGACGAAGATTTCGCCCGCTTCAATGGTGAAGTTGGCATCGAACACGCCAATCGATTGGCCGGTGCGTTCGAGGATTTGTTGCTTGGAAAGCCCTTGGCGCACCAGGTCCAAGGCCTGCTTTGGCTGATCGCCAAAGACCTTGAAGACGTGTTCGATGCGAATTTGTTTGGCCACTGGTTGTCCTCCCTTGATTTGTTCTTGGGGGTTACACACAGTGCAGCCGCGTCACAAGCTGGGCTTGGACGGCCTACACGCG
>NZ_CADEPJ010000161.1 GCF_902829245.1 Comamonas jiangduensis
GTACCGAGACGGCTGGGAAATGGAACGCCTGCAGCCAGTGCGTCCTGTACTTCTTGGGGCATGCCAAACAGCATGGGAGTCCCAAAGATGCCGGGAGCAATAGTCATGTTGCGGATGCCGTTGCGCGCCAGGTCACGTGCAATCGGTAAAGTCATTCCGACAATCCCGCCCTTGGATGCGGCGTAAGCAGCTTGACCAA
Organism: Comamonas jiangduensis; assembly: GCF_902829245.1. GTDB lineage: Bacteria > Pseudomonadota > Gammaproteobacteria > Burkholderiales > Burkholderiaceae_C > Comamonas > Comamonas jiangduensis. Next base: position 200 of record NZ_CADEPJ010000161.1, read on the forward strand.
TTTGACCGTCATAAGCAGCGACGCTGGCGGTAGAGATGATCACGCCACGCTCGCCAGTGGGCTCTGGGGCGTTTTTACACATGGCTTCAGATGCCAGGCGGATCATGTTGAAGCTGCCAATAAGATTCACTTGGATGACTTTCTGAAAGAGCGACAAACTGTGGGCCCCATTTTTACCGACAGTTTTTTCGGCGGGTGCAATGCCCGCACAGTTCACCAATCCCATGAGTTTGCCTAGCGAGGTTGCTTGCTGAACCACTGCTTGTGCATCAGCTTCGTTGCTGACATCGCATTTCACAAAGACGGCACCTAGCTCATCGGCTACGGCCTGGCCTTTGTCGGTTTGCATATCTGCAGTCACGACTTTGGCGCGATGTGCTGCCAGCACGCGGGCTGTGCCTTCGCCCAACCTGATGCTCCCCGTCACAATGAAAACCTTGTCTTGAATTTCCATGTTGTTGCTCCTTGATTGTTGTTGACGTAAACGTCAATTATGAAGGGCTTGCTGGGTATTGCCATACATGGTCGGTGTGTATGGATGAAAAAAACCCGGTGTTTAAACCGGGTTTAAAGAATCCAAGAAACGGGGTTTCAAGAGGATCCAAGGAGACAACTGGAGATCAATGAATTGATCGATATGCGTATTCTAGGGTAAACCCTAGACTTTGTCTAGATCGCAGCGCAAAGACTGTAAAAATCAGGCTTTGTTGCGTGCCGCAGGGCTTGTGCTGCTGCGGCGGCAGTGGTGGTCACTGCTTTCAGGTTGGCTTCAGCCAGATCCGAAGCTTGCTTGACGGCCTTTTGTACGCTTTCAAATGCGTTGTTGGCAGCGACACAGCGCTTTCATCACGGCCACGGCTGTTTCGGAGCCGGCAGGTGCATTCTTGGCGGTCGATTCCACCAAGCTGTTGAAGCTTTGCTGGAATTCGCCGGCTTTGATTCAAAGCCTTGGTCACTTCAGCAGACGTGCTTGTGGCGATGTTGTAGAGGTGGCGGTTGTAAGCGGCGGTTTCTCGGCCAAAGGCTGGAAAAAGCTGCTTTGCAAGGCCAGCAATTCCTGGGCGTCTTTCACGTTCAACAGGGCTTGGGTATGGGTGGCGGCTTCGGCCAAAGCTGCACGTGACGCAGCCACGTTTAGTTCGACAATTTTTTCCACGCCTTCAAAGGCTTTGGTGGTCAGGCCAAACAGCGTTTCGATGTTGGCTTTGTGTGCAGCGGTGATTTGTTCAGGTGTCAGTGCCATGGTGTGCTCCAGCAGTAAAAAAGGGAGGATCGGGATAGCAGCTGCACTCTGTCAAATTTCATGTTGCAGCGCAGCATAGGGCGTATTTTTGAGCAAGCATCACTTTGGTGCAAGTGATTTTTGTGCGCTGCAGCAAAAAAACTGTAAAACACGACGAGCGGTAGTGGGTGCGCCAAAATAAATGCCGCCTGTCGCCTTGGCGCTGTCGGTCTACGCTGTCACCTGGATGAATGCGTTTTTGCGTGTCACGCCGCAAAATGGCGCGCTATGACGCAAACAGCCCTCCAAGCAGCTCCATCTTTTCGGCCTGTGCCGCAGCCGCGCAGTGCATTCCGTGTTTTTCGCGATATTCCCACGCGATGGTCGGATAACGATGTGTATGGCCATGTGAACAACGTTGTGTACTACAGCTGGTTTGATACTGCAGTGAATGCTTATCTGATTGCCCAAGGTGCTTTGGACATTCACCACGGTGAAACGATTGGCCTGGTGATCGAGACCCAATGCAATTACTTTGCACCGCTGGCATTTCCGCAAACGGTTCAGGCGGGGTTGCGTGTTTCCAAGCTTGGGAGCAGCAGCGTGCGCTATGAAATTGGCTTGTTTGCGCAGGGCGAGCCGATGTGTGCCGCCATCGGGCATTTTGTACACGTGTATGTAGACAAGGCCACGCGCAAGCCTTGTGCTTTGCCGGCGAATTTGCGTGCCGCGCTGGAGCCGCTGCAGATGTCCGCGCATCAACAAGATTTTTCATAGCGCCTAGCGCTTGCGCACCAACGGAGTTAATGGGTTTTCATGCTGGAGCTTGCGGCGCAATGCTCGCAGATTGGCCTACACTGTGACTTTCGCCCCTGCTTGCCAGCCATGATCATTACCAGTTTGTTGGATACCGACCTGTACAAGTTCACCATGATGCAGGCGGTGCTGCACCAATTTCCGGGCGCGCAGGTGGAGTACCGGTTCAAATGTCGCAACCCCGGCGTGCGTTTGGCACCCTTTGTGCGTGAAATTCGGGAAGAGATTCGCGCACTGTGTCAGTTGCAGTTCCAGCCTGCGGAGCTGGAATATCTGCGCTCACTGCGTTTTATCAAAAGTGATTTTGTGGATTTCTTGAGCCTTTTTAAGCTCAATGAAAAGTACATCACTGTCACGGCATTGGACAGCGGTGAGATTGACATCGCCATTCAAGGCCCTTGGCTGCATGTGATTCCTTTTGAGATCCCGGTGCTGGCCATCGTCAATGAGGTGTATTTCCGCAATACCCAGCCAGTGCCTGATTTTCTGGAGGGGCGTCGTCGCTTGGAAGAGAAAATTCAGTTGCTGCGCGGCGATACGCTGGAGGGCCTGAAGATTGCCGACTACGGTACGCGCCGCCGCTTTAGCCGTGCCTGGCACGAAGAGGTGCTGCGTGTGCTGTGCGCCAAACTGGGAACAGGCAGCAAACGCCCGACACCCGGGCATGGGCCGGGGCAGTTCGCTGGCACCAGCAACGTGCTGTATGCGATGCGCCTGGGAATTACGCCGCTGGGCACCATGGCGCATGAATTTTGCAGGCGTGCCAAGCGTTAGCCCAGGCTGCGTGACAGCCAGGTGTTTAGTCTGGAGTCATGGGCCAAAGAATACCGGGGAGACTTGGGCATTGCCTTGTCAGATGTGTACGGCATGAGCGCGTTTTTGCGCGACTTTGACCTGTATTTTTGCAAGCTTTTTGACGGGGCCCGCCATGACAGCGGAGACCCGTTTGCTTGGGGGGAGCGCATGCTGGAGCACTACCGCGCCAACCGCGTAGACCCCTTGAACAAGACGTTGATTTTTAGCGATGCGCTCACCATCCCTAAAACGATTGCGCTGTACCAGCGCTTTCATGGCCGCTGCCAGCTGGCATTTGGTATTGGTACCAATTTGACCAACGACTTGGGCTATGAGCCCTTGCAAGTCGTGATCAAGATGACGCGCTGCAATGGCCAGCCTGTGGCCAAGCTCTCCGATGCCCCGGGCAAGAGCATGTGTGACGATAAAAAGTACCTGGCGTATTTGCGCCAAGTGTTTGAGATTCCAGAGGAGACTACTGCATGAAGATGGTGCGTTTTGCAGCGATCACCGGCCTGCTGGCCATGCTGCCCGCAGGCTGCCGCAGAATTGAATGGCGCAAGCCTGGGGTGGCGTGGGCCATTCCATTTGCGGGGCTGTTGTTGTCGATTGCGCTGATGCCTTTGCTGGCGCCCAATTTCTGGCACCACCACTTCGGCAAAGTCACCGCGGCCTGGGCGCTGGCTTTTCTGATTCCGCTGGTGCTGTTTTATGGCATGGGCGCGGCCGTTGCCAACTTTGTGCATGCGTTGCTGGCCGAGTATCTGCCCTTTGTGATTTTGCTCACGGCTTTGTATGTGGTGGCGGGCGGCATTTACATTCGCGGCAGTTTGACGGGCACGCCGTTGCTCAACACCGCCATCTTGGCGATTGGCGCCGTGCTGGCCAGCTTTATGGGCACGACCGGCGCGTCCATGTTGCTGATTCGCCCGCTGATTGCGCGAATGCGCACCGCAGCAAGGTGGTGCACATTGTGGTGTTCTTTATCTTCATCGTCTCCAACGCGGGGGGCTCACTCACACCGCTGGGCGATCCGCCGCTGTTCTTGGGTTTTTGAAGGGGGTGGACTTCAGCTGGACGCTGCTGCACATCTGGCCCCAAGCATTGTTCCTCGTGGGCGTGCTGCTGGCCATGTTCTTCGTGCTGGATACCTGGCTGTGCAAGAACGACAGCAACCAGTTGCCTGTGGCGCAGAGCGCGCAGGCCCGCGAAGCGATTGGTTTTGACGGCAAGCTCAACTTTGTCTGGCTGGCTGTGGTGGTGAGCCTGGTGCTGCTCAGCGGCATGTGGAAGTCGGATGTGGTGTTCACCATTGCGGGCACAGAGGTGGGTTTGCCCGGTGTGGTGCGTGATGTGGGGCTGATCGCGGTGGCGGTGCTGTCTTTGTTGCTGACGCCCCAATCGGTGCACGCCAACAACCAGTTTGGCTGGGGGCCGATGCAAGAAGTGGCCAAGCTGTTTGCCGGTATTTTCCTGACCATCATCCCCGTGATTGCCATGCTCAAAGCGGGGGTGGAGGGCCCGTTTGGTGCGGTGGTGCGAGCAGTCACCAATCCCGATGGCACACCCAATGTGGCGATGTATTTTTGGGCGACCGGGGCACTGTCTTCCTTCCTGGACAACGCTCCCACCTATCTGGTGTTCTTCAACACGGCCGGCGGTGACCCTGCGGTGCTGATGACCGCCTTGGCGCCTACGCTGGTGGCTATTTCTGCGGGTGCCGTGTTCATGGGAGCGAACTCATACATTGGTAATGCCCCCAACCTGATGGTCAAAGCGATTGCAGAAGATCGCGGCGTGGCCATGCCCAGCTTCTTTGGCTACATGCTGTGGTCGGTCGGCATCTTGGTGCCGTTGTTTGTGGTGATGACATTTATTTGGTTCTAAAACTATGCGCAAACCAAGCATCCTGATCGCACGTGCCATCCACCCTGAGGTGGTGGCATTTTTGCAGCAGCACTTTGAAGTGCAGGCCAACCAAGACGACACCGTGTGGTCACCCCAAGAGCTGGTGCAGCAGTTGCAAGGCAAAGACGGTGTGCTGACCACCGGCAGCCAGTCGATTGACGGCGCCTTGCTGGCAGCGTGCCCGCAGCTCAAAGCGGTGGCCAATATGGCGGTGGGCTACAACAATTTTGATGTACCTGCACTCACGGCAGCGGGCGTGCAGGCCACCAACGCACCAGATGTGCTGACCGAAACCACGGCCGACTTTGGCTTTGCCTTGCTGATGGCTACAGCCCGCCGCGTGACCGAAAGCGAGCACTACCTGCGCGAGGCCTGTGGAAAGAGTGGCGCTACGATTTGTTTGCGGGCGCTGAAGTGCATGGCAGTACGCTGGGCATTATTGGTATGGGCCGCATTGGTCAGGGCATTGCCAAGCGTGGGGCATACGGTTTTGGCATGAAGGTGGTCTACCACAACCGTTCGCGCCTGACGGCCGAGCTGGAAGCGGAATGCAAGGCGGCCTATGTCAGCAAACAAGAGCTGCTGCAAATGGCAGACCATGTGGTGCTGGTGCTGCCTTACACACCGGAAAACCACCACACCATTGGCGCGGCAGAGCTGGCGCAGATGAAGCCCACCGCCACGCTCATCAATATTGCGCGCGGCGGGATTGTGGATGATGCCGCGCTGGCGCAGGCGTTGAAAGACCAGCGCATTGCAGCGGCGGGCCTGGATGTGTTTGAGGGCGAGCCCCGCGTGCACCCTGACTTGCTGACGGTGCCCAATGTGGTGCTCACCCCGCACATTGCCAGCGCCACCACAGCCACACGCCGCGCCATGGCCCAGCTGGCTGCCGACAACCTGGTGGCAGTGCTGGGTGGTCAGCAGCCGCTGACCCCCGTGAATACACCCAACGATGCGGCCAAAGCCCAACGCTGGGCTGTGTAAACCATAGCTGCTTGCGTATGCCAAATAAGGCTTTCAGATAGAAAATTGTTTTAAAGCTAGTGTTTGCTTGCGCTAGCAGCTATTTATTTTGAAGGAGCCTGAGTGGACTGGATGCCTTGTCTGTTGCTTGGTGGGCTGCTGCTGGTCCTGGTGGCGCACTTGCTGCACTGGCTCACGCCCCGGCCAGCGCCTGCAGTTCTGGCCATGCTGGCGCGGCTGGAGCACCTGGAGCGCGCGCTGCAGCTGACACAGATGGCCATCGCTAAAAGCGACGGTGCGCTGGGCAGCATGGGCCAGCAAGTGCAGGGCCTGGTGCACAGCTTGGGGCACAACCAAACCGCCGCTGCGGACAGCTTGCGGGAGTTGGTGGGCACCCACATGCAGCGCCAAACCGAGGAAGCGCGCCACAGCCGCCAAGAGTTGCAGCAGCATTTTGCGCAGCTGCAGCAAGCGTTGGCCTTGCAGCTGCAACGGCTGAACCAAGACAGCCACCAGACGGCCGAACAGCTGCGCGGCACGCTCAATGAGCGGCTGGCTACCATCCAGGCCGACAATGCCGCCAAGCTGGAAGAAATGCGCCGCACCGTGGACGAAAGCTGCACGCCACACTGGAGCAGCGTCTGGGAATCCTTCAAACTGGTCAGCGAACGCCTGGAGCAGGTACACAAAGGGCTGGGCGAGATGCAATCGCTGGCCAGCAGCGTCGGCGACCTGAAACGCGTGATGACCAATGTGAAAACCCGTGGCACCTGGGGCGAAGTGCAACTGGGCGGCATCATCGACAACGTGCTCACCCCCGAGCAGTACGCGCGCAACGTGAAAACCGTGCCTGGCAGTGATGAACTGGTGGAATTTGCCATCCGCTTGCCCGGGCGCGACGATGAACACCCGGTGTGGTTGCCGATTGATGCGAAATACCCGGTGGAGCACTACCAGCGCTTGCAAGATGCGCTGGATGCGGCGACAAGCAGGCGGTAGCCAGTGCAGGCAATGCGCTGGAGAGTTCAATCCGCAACGAGGCCAAAAAATTGCGAGCAAATATGTGGCGCCGCCATTCACCACCGATTTTGCGGTGATGTATCTGCCCTCCGAAGGGCTGTTTGCAGAGGTAATGCGCCGGCCTGGACTGGTGGAAGCGGTGCAAAACGACTGCCGCGTGGTCATCACTGGCCCTGCCAATTTGGCTGCCATGCTCAATAGCTTGCAAATGGGCTTCAAGACACTGGCGATTGAAAAGCGCTCTTCCGAGGTGTGGGGCGTGCTGGGGCAGGTGAAAACCGAGTTCGCCAAGTTTGGCGAAGTGGTGGAAGCCACCCGCAAATCGATTGATGCGGCCGCCAAAAAATTTGAGCAAGTGGATGTGCGCACCCGCGCCATCCAGCGCAGGCTGCGCACCGTGCAAGAGCTGCCCAGCGCAGCACCGGCCGGTGATGCTGCAGGCACTCGGGCACCGCAGCTGCTGCCTGACCCGGCGGCCGCAGACCCTGACAGCGAGTGATGGCGTGGATGCAGCTTTGCTGCGCCTGATCTTGGCGCAAATTTCTATCCATGCTTGCATGACGGGCATGCGCATGGCCACGCCACTGCTGGCGCTGCGCGAGGGCTACAGCCCCGCAGCCGTTGGTGTGTTGCTGGCGCTGTTTGCGCTGACGCAGGTGTTTTTGTCGCTGCCCGCAGGACGTTATGCGGACCGGCATGGTTTGAAGCGCCCTTTGGCCATCAGCGTGGTGGTGGCCAGCACCGGCGCTGCAGTGGCGGTGGTGTTTCCAGTTTATCCGGCCTTGTGCTTGGCAGCACTGTGCAGCGGCGGCGCATCGGGTGCGGCCATTATTGCGCTGCAGCGCCATGTGGGACGGCAGGCGCACGACAAGGTAGGGCTGCGCAACGTGTTCAGCTGGCTGGCCATTGGCCCGGCGGTGTCGAACTTTCTGGGCCCGTTCTTGGCGGGCTTGCTGATTGACTATGCAGGGGGCGAAGCTGCCAGCACCACGGGCTTTAGGGCGGCATTTTTGCTGCTGGCACTGCTGCCGTTGAGTGCATGGTTTTGGGTGCGCACGGTGCAAGAGCTAGCGCCAGCGCCCAAGCCTGCAAGCGCGCAGCGCACCACGGCCTGGGACATGCTGCAAAACCAGGGCTTTCGCCGCTTGCTTTTGATGAATTGGGCCTTGTCGTCGTGCTGGGATGTGCACACGTTTGTCGTGCCAATCTTGGGGCATGAGCGTGGCTTGTCGGCCTCGTTGATTGGCTCCATCTTGGGCGCTTTTGCGATGGCGGCAGTGGCCATTCGTTTGTTGATCCCCTTGCTGTCAGAGCGTGTCAGCGAGTGGCAGGTGGTGATGGGCGCCATGCTGGGCGCGTGCCTTTTGTTTATGGCCTACCCCTTGATGCCCAATGCCTGGGCGATGATGGGCTGCTCTATCGCCTTGGGGTTGGTGCTGGGCTCGGTACAACCCATGGTGATGAGCATGATTCACCAGATCACCCCGTCCCACCGGCAGGGCGAGGCTTTGGGTTTGCGCATGATGGCAATCAATGGCTCTAGCGTGTTGATGCCAGTGCTGTTTGGCTCCATCGGCACGGTGGTGGGCGTCTCTGCCTTGTTTTGGGCCGTGGGCGCCATGGTGGGTGGAGCAGCGCGCCTGCCGTGGCTGCTGGGCAAAGAAAATTTACCCAAGGACGCGGCCCAGCCGCCACGCGGCAGCAGTTAGCGGTCTGGTGCGGCGTTAGGGAGCACAAAAAAGCAGCCCGAAGGCTGCTGTGGGTGCTTGGGTGCCGCTTGGGCCTTTAGTGCGGTAGCTGGTAGAAATCTTTGATGATCTGCCAGGCAGCTTCTGGCGTATCCACAAAGTGAAACAGCTTGCGGTCTTCGGGGGAGATCATGCCTTCGGCAATCAGCAGGTCAAAGTTGAACAGCTGCTGCCAAAATTGCGTGTCAAACAAAATGATGGGCACCGGCTTGACCTTAGTCGTTTGCACCAGTGTCAGCACTTCAAACAGCTCATCCATGGTGCCAAAACCACCGGGGAAGGCGACCAAGGCTTTGGCGCGCATCATGAAGTGCATTTTGCGCAGCGCAAAGTAGTGGAACTTGAAGCACAACTCGGGCGTGATGTAGCGGTTGCCTTGCTGCTCATGCGGCAGCAAGATGTTCAGCCCCACGTTGTCAGCGCCTGCCTCGAAGGCGCCGCGATTGGCCGCTTCCATGATGCCGGGCCGCCGCCGGTACAAATATAGATGCGCCGATCCTGCGGCTGGCGCTGGCTGTGCTCAGCCACCAGGCGCGCAAAAGCACGGGCATTTTCGTAGCGCACAGCGTTGCGCACATCGCGTTCGGCCACGCGGATTTGGTCCGCATCACCATTGGCTTGCGCGGCGGCCAAGCGCTGCTGTGCCGTCTCTGCATCCACAAACCGGGCGCTGCCATACACCACGACCGTGTGTTGAATGCCGTGGGCTTCTTGGCCCAGATCAGGTTTGAGTAGCTCTAGCTGGAAGCGAATGCCGCGCACTTCACGGCGCGCCATGAATTCCGGGTCAGCAAAAGCCAAACGGTATGCATCGGGCAGCATCGGGTCAGAGATAGCCGCCTCGCGGGCTGTGGTGGGGGCATCGACTGGCGCCAATTCCTCTGCCAGCGAGCGCTCGTGCAGGGATGTTTTTGCGTCCATAAATCTCCAATTGCACTATCACGGGAACAAGCTGCCATCTTCGCAGATTGCAAGCCGTCTCTACATGAAAAATAGGCAAAAGCAGAGGGCGTTTAACGCAGCGCATGCACGCTATACATACCGGCAATCGTCAGGCACAACGACGTGCCCAGATGCAGCATGGCCCACAGCAGTGCCATGCCCCAGCGCTGGGCTTGCAGCAGTGCAATGACTTCCGCCGAAAAGCTGGAGAAAGTGGTGAGCGCGCCCAGGAACCCCGTAACGATGGCCAAGCGCCAGATGGGATCGATGTGGGGTGACGCATCCAGCCACGCAATGGCCAAGCCAATGCTGTATCCCCCCAGTGCATTCGCGGCCAAGGTGCCCCATGCCAGCTGGCCCGGCACAGTCAGCCACACACCCAGTTGCCAGCGCAGCAAAGCGCCCAAGCTGGCTCCGGTGCAAATGGCAATGATTTGAAGCATGATTGATGGGTGAAATTGGCCGCTAGCGCTTACTGGGTAAGCGCTAGGTGCTTAATTTTTTGATGCTTCAGAGTCTGCCGTTACAGCTTCTTCGGAAAGGGGCTCATTGCGCACAATGCGGCTGATGCTGGGGGGGACGTCGCGCCCCGCACGGCGGGCACGAAAGAGTGCAGCACGCATCAAGAAGATGGTGGTGATGGGCACTGTCACGGCGATGAAAATCGCAATCAGCAGCGCATGCAGCGCAAGGCCCTGACCAGTCGCACTGAAGAACACAAAGGTGGCCCACATAATCAGCCAGCAACCCATGGTGGCAATGATGGAAGGAGTGCACGCGCTCGAAAGAGCCTTTGAGCCGCATCAGCCCCACCGAGGCCAGCAGCCAGCCGATGCACCCGCCCAACACCAGCACGGCAATCAGCACCTCAGCCCACAAAGGCAGCGTGATCTCATTCATTCGATCACCTCGCCACGCAGCAGAAATTTGGCCATGGCAGTAGAGCCTACGCAGCCAAACAAGGCAATCAGCAAGGCGGCCTCAAAGTACATGGATGAGCTGTACAAAATACCCAGCACCAGCATGGCCAGCATGCCGTTGAGGTACATGCAGTCCAAGGCCAAAACGCGGTCTTGCGCGGAAGGGCCTTTGAGCAAGCGTGTCAGCGTGCAGGCCATCGCCAGCACCAAGAAGAAAAGGGCCAAAGACAGTACCCAGATTAACCATTGGCTCATTCGAAAATCTCCCTCAGTGGGCGCTCGTATTTGGTTTTGACATGCTCCACGATGGTTTGCGGGTCATCGACTTCCAGAACGTGCATCAGCAGTATCGAGCGGTCACGTGATATTTCTGCCCACGCGGTACCTGGTGTGATGCAGGTAATCATTGCCAGTACCGCCAACCCATTAGGGTCTTGCAACTCCAGCGGGACATGCACAAAAGCAGCGTGGTGTTTGCGCATCTTGGGAAACAGCAAGAAGCGCACCACCTGAAAGTTGGAGGCCGAGGTGTCTGCAACCACGGTGAGAAAGAGCTTCAAGATCGTCCAAGGGTGGCGCACGCGCACGGGCAGGGGGCGCAAGCCGCGCGTGAGCACGGGGATGCAGAGCCCCAGGATGGCGCCAAGCACGATGTGCCCTTTGCTCATGGAGTGGTTGAGCAGCAGCCACAGCATGAACAATGCGGCGGACAGCAGGGGAGCGGGAAAGAGGCGTTTCATCATGGCTGAGCCTCCTGCCCGCTGCTGGGGGGGATGCTGCTAGGAGCGATGGTGGGGTTAGGCACAGGTCGCGTTTCCATCACGGCTTGAATGTAGGTGCCTGGGGCATGCAAGGTATTGGCCGCGTTCTGGTGTACTGCATGACAGAGTCCGCTTTCACCGTCAGCACCATGCACAGGGCCATCAGCGCGGCAATCGGCAGCCCCTCAGAGATGCGCAACTCAGAGTCCCACGCTCGTGCGTGGCCCAAAATGGCGGATGCCTGCGCGCGTGAGTGCAATCAGGGCGAACAAGCCCGTAGCAATCATTAGCGCCATCAACACCCAGCCCCATGGGCCGGCTTGGTAGCCCGCAGATTGGCCCAGCCCTACAGGGTTGATCAGGTTGGTGAGCATGGCAAATTTGCCAATGAAGCCAGACAGTGGTGGCAAGCCAGTTACCACCAAGGTGCACATGATGAAGGCCAAGCCGAGGAAAGCGGCAGAGGCAGGAATGGCGCGGCCAATCAGCACTTGCTCGTTTTCGTCGAGGTTCAGGCTCTGGGTGGGCACCAGTTCAGAGTTGAGAAAGGGCGCTTCTTCATCATCGATGTCGATGTTTCCATCGTTGCGCCAGCGGTCCATGATGTCTGCCAGCAAGAAGAGATGGCCACCGCCAGCGTGGAGCTGGGCAGGTAGTACAGCAAACCTGCGGTGAGCATGTTTTGGCCAAAGCCAATTGCAGCGAGCAATGTGCCCGAGGACAAGATGGCGGCGTAGCCTGCCAGATGCGTCAGCCGGGTGGCGGCCAAGGTGCCAATGCCGCCAAACACCATGGTGGCCATGCCGCCTGCAATCAGCCACATGGAGCCAAAGAGGGCGGAGTCGCCCGCTTCGCTAGAGAACATCAGGGTCCACAAACGCAAAATGGTATAGATGCCCACCTTGGTCATGAGTGCAAACAATGCACCGACGGGTGCCGTAGCGGCGCTGTAAGCCGGCACCAGCCAGAAGTTCAGTGGCCATACGGCTGCTTTGATCAAAAAGGCCGTTGCCAAAATGCCTGCGGCCGTGTGCAGCAAGCCACGATCAGCCGCTGACACTTCAGGGATGGCTTGGGCTAAATCAGCCATGTTCAATGTGCCCGTAAGGCCATAAAGCATGGACACACCAATCAAGAACAGCGAAGACGCTGCCAGGTTGATGGCGATGTAGTGCATGCCAGATTGCACGCGCATGCGTCCAGAGCCATGCAGCAGCAGGCCATAGGATGCCGCCAGCATGATCTCGAAGAAGACGAATAAATTGAACAGGTCTGCAGTGAGGAAAGCACCGGACAAGCCCATCAACTGCAGCTGAAACAATGGGTGAAAGTGCACCCCTGCCTTGTGCCAACGCGCCGTGGAGAACAAGCTGGATGCCAGCGCGATGCTGTAGGTCAGCACCAGCATCAAGGCAGTGAGTCGGTCTACCGCCAGCACAATCCCAAAAGGTGCCTGCCAGTTACCTGGCAGATAAACGCCCATGGTGGTGCTGGAGCCCGATTGATCGGCCCATAAAAGCAGGGCAATAGCTGCCAGCAAACCCAGCGCGGTAGTCCCGACATTCATCACCATTTTGGCTTGTTGCTGCTCTTCTTTGAGGAGCAGCATGAGTCTGCCGTCAACATGGGCAGCACGATGGGAGCCAGCATGAGGTGCGGCATGAGTGATGCCAGCCATTCCAAAATCAAGCTCATGGCATCTCCTGCACATCGCGCGCTTTGACGCCATCCACATGGTCAGTGCCCGACATGCCGCGCGACGCAAGCAATACCACCAAGAACAGGGCCGTCATGGCAAAGCCAATCACGATGGCGGTTAGCACCAAGGCTTGGGGCATGGGGTCTGCGTAATGTGCCAAGGTTTCAGGAATGCCAGGACGCAGCACCGGCTCCTTATCAATCGCGAGCCCTTCACGGCCCATGCTGAAGATGAACAGGTTCACGGCATAAGACAGCAAAGACAGGCCCACGATCACTTGGAACGTGCGCGGGCGCAACAGCAGCCATACCCCCGAACCTGCAAGCACGCCAATAGCAATTGCCAATACGGTTTCCATCAGAGGCCTCCTTGCTGAGCAGCTTGCTCTTCTTGGATGCGTGCGTGGTAGCGGTGGCCGCGCACCGATTGGTGGGCAATTGCCGTCAAGATCAGCAGGGTAGAACCCACAACCAAAGTGAAAACTCCTATGTCAAAAAAAGTAGCGCTTGCAAGGTGAATTTGCCCAATCCACGGAACACTGAAGTGGAAAGTGTGGCTGGTCATGAAGGGGTAGCCTGCCACGATGGAGCCGATGCCCGTCATGATGGCGAACAGCAATCCGAAACCAATCCAGCGGCGCGGGAACAGTGGCATATGTGCTTCCACCCACTGCGTGCCAGAGATGATGTATTGCAGCAAGAGTGCGACGGAGAACACCAAGCCTGCAACAAAACCGCCACCCGGTTCGTTGTGTCCGCGCAGGAAGAGATAGATGGCAACCAGCGTGGCAAAAGGCAGCAGCAAGCGAACCAGTACCGCTGGCACCATCAGATAGCCAACTGCGGTATCCCCCGCATTCCGAGGGTTGACCAAATCGGTTTGCAGATCACCCGGAATGTAGCGTTGCTGCTCGGGTATATCCATGGTCTCGCGTGCGGGACGGAAGCGGCGCAGCAAGGTACACGGTCAAAGCCACAATTCCCAATACGACGATTTCCCCAAAAGTGTCAAACCACGGAAGTCCACCAGCATGACGTTGACCATTGGTGCCGCCGCCTTCGGACAGGGCGCGCTCTAAGAAAAGGTTGAGGTGCTTTCTGGGAAGGGGCGGCTCATCATGGCAAAAGCCAGCCACCCGACGCTGCCGCCTGCAGCCAGTGCAATCAGCAGGTCACGCAAGCGGCGCGCACGTGCGGCGAGTTCGGTGGACAGTGCTGGAATGCGCAAGCTTTTATCGCGTTTGGGCAACCAGCGAAGACCGAGCAAGATCAGCACGGTGGTGACTACTTCAACCACCAGTTGGGTAAGTGCCAAATCTGGTGCTGAGAACCACAAGAAAGTGATGCAAGTACATAGCCCTGCGCCACCCAACATGATCAAGGAAGCCATGCGGTGGTATTTGGCCTTCCATGCGGCACCCAGGGCGCACAGGCCTCCTATCGTCCAAAGCAGCACAAAGGCGGGGGATAGCGGTAAGTTGGCGCGATTACCCAACTCAAGCCCGCGAATCCACAGCGGCAGCACCCCAGCACCTAGCGCGAGCAGAACCAGCCACAGCATTTGCCACTGTAAATGTTGCGTGCTGAGCAGCCTGCGCGTGTTGCGAGCCAACAAAGTCAGGCGTGCAATCAAATTTTCAAATATCCGTTTGCCGTTGAGTTGGAACAGCAAGGGTCTGGAGTCACTCAGCACGCCTTGTTTGCGCAACCAGTGCAGTGCAGCATATAGAACAATACCGCCAAGCAAGGCCACTACACTCATGACCAAGGGGGTGTTGATGCCGTGCCAAACAGCCAGGCTAAATGCGGGCAAATTGCCGCCTACTACGGGTAATGCGGCCGCATTCAAAAATTCACCCACTGCCCAAGCAGGGAAGATGCCGACCACCAAGCAAATCAGAACCAATAGCTCAACCGGAACCCGCATCCAGTGGGGAGGTTCATGGGGTTTACGGGGTAGATCTACGGCTTTGGGGCCGAAGTACACATCAGCGGTAAAGCACAGGGAATAGGCAACGCTGAACATGCCGGCGATCGTTGCCGCGAGAGGCAAAACGATGCTGACCCAATGATCCGTCTCTATAAACACCGTTTCCGCAAAGAACATTTCTTTGGACAAGAAACCGTTGAGCAGCGGCACGCCTGCCATCGCAGCGCTGGCTACACAAGCCAGCGTGGCGGTGACGGCATCATCTTGCGCAATCCTGAAAGGCGATCCATGTCGCGCGTGCCACTTTCGTGGTCCACAATGCCTGCCGCCATAAACAAAGAGGCTTTGAACGTGGCATGGTTCATGATGTGGAACACTGCAGCGACGGCTGCCAGAGGGCTGTTCAGCCCCAGCAGTAGTGTGATGAGCCCCAGGTGTGAGATGGTGGAATACGCCAGCAGACCTTTTAGGTCGCGCTGGAACATGGCAAAAAATCCGCCGACCAAGAGCGTAGTAACACCTGTGCCACTCACGATCCAGAACCACTGGTCGGTACCTGCGAGTACGGGCCATAAGCGGGCCATCAGAAACACACCCGCCTTGACCATCGTGGCAGAGTGCAAATAGGCGGAGACGGGGGTAGGGGCCGCCATGGCGTGGGGAAGCCAGAAATGAAACGGGAACTGTGCACTTTTGGTCAGTGCGCCCAATAAGATCATGATCAGCATTGGGGTGTACAAGTCGTGTGCACGAACTTGCTCTCCCGCGGCCAGCACGTTCTCTAAGTCATAGCTGCCAACGATATGCCCCAAGATCAGCATGCCCGCAAACATGCAAAGGCCACCAGTGCCCGTGACCGTGAGTGCCATGCGTGCGCCCCGTCGCGCATCTTGGCGGTGGTGCCAATAACCGATCAATAAGAATGAAAAGAGGCTGGTCAGCTCCCAGAAAAATACCAGTTGAATGATGTTGCCCGAGAGCACAACGCCTGACATTGCTCCCATAAAAGCAAGCAGGAAAGAGAAAAAGCGCGGTACGGGGTCTGCGGGAGACATGTAATAGCGCGCATACAGCACAACCAAGGAGCCTATGCCCAGCACCAACATGCTGAACATCCAGGCAAAACCATCCATGCGAACCACAAAATTCAAACCAAGCGCTGGCAGCCAAATTAACTCTTGGCGTATCACGCCGCCATCGGCAATCTCGGGGAAAAACATCGCTGCTTGAATCGTGCAAGTCAGCGCAATGATGCCTGCGAGGGTGGATTCCGTGTTCCGTGCGTTCGCAGGTAAAACGGCGGCCAAAAGACTGCCAATAAAAGGGAGAAGAATGAGAGAGATCAGCGGCATGAATGCTTGTTCGATAGTTCTATGGTCTCTTGGGTGCTATGGAAATTTGAGCGGGTATTGATGGTGTTGGCGGCTCAGGAACAAAAACGCCCGCCATGGGCGGGCGTTTTGTAAGCATAAAGGAGAAATTCAGCTCTTCTCTTGTTTTTTGCCTGCTGTTTGTGCGGGTTTTGCGGTTTTTTCGTTGTTGCCAGTGGGTTTGGCAGCTGATTTGCCTCCTTGTTTGTAAGCTTGGCCGTTCACGGTGAGGCCTTCGTCGGACAGCTTGTTAGCCGATGTGGCCGCAATCCCTTTGACGCGAGCAATCAAGTCATCCCAGTTTTTGAACGGGCCTTGTTTGCGCGCATCCATGATGCGAGTTGCCGTTGCAGGGCCAATTCCTTTCACTTCTTGTAAGTCACTATGGCTGGCTTTGTTGACATCGACTGCAGCCATGGCAAGTGCTGCGTAAAAAGCCAGGCAAATAGCGATCAGTTTTTTAATCATGCAGATATCTCCCCCAAAAGTTTTGAGTTGATGATTTATGCACCGGAGTGCATAGGCATGTTAAGAAAGTCTTGCGGCTTCAGGAATGCCTGTGCAAGGAATTCTGGTTCTGCGGCACCAGATGGACTGAAGGCGGAAAAAATTCTCTCAAGCGCGCTAGATTACTGGGTTGCCTGCTTTGCGCTGGTAGCGCCCTGCGACGATGGCGGAAACCATCAGTTGCATAGGGTGAAACAACATCACAGGCAGTACCATGGGGCCCACGACAGAAGCCGCAAACAAGACTTTGGCCATTGGGATGCCGCTAGCTAGGCTTTTTTGAGCGCCGCAGAACAAAATGGTGGCTTCGTCAGCGGTGGTGAAGCCAAAGCGGCGGCTGGCGCAGATGCACCAAGTCATGGAGCAGGCCAGAATCAATGCACACACCAGAAAAAGTGTCAGCATTGAAATGAGCGGCATTTGTTGCCATAGGCCAGCGACCACAGCGCCGCTAAAAGCCGAATAAACCACTAGCAAAATAGAACCTTGATCCACGATTTTGATCTTGTTGCCTACGCGTTGTAGCAGGCCGGAAGTCCAAGGGCGCAGCAGATGGCCTATGACAAAAGGCAAGAGCAACTGTGCAGCAATTTTTCCCATCGCATCCAGAGGGTTGCCCGCGCTGGTGGAGTGCGACAGCAACATCCCAACCAATATCGGTGTGAACACAATCCCCATCAACGTAGAGCCTGAGGCACTGCAAACGGCAGCGGGGATGTTGCCTCGCGCGAGTCCTGTGAGCGCGATGGCCGATTGCACCGTGGCTGGAAGGGCGCACAGAAACAGTACGCCGAGTACCAGCTCGGGCGGTAGTAGGAACTGCAGCGCCGGTTTCAGTAGCCAGCCTAAAAGGGGAAAGA
Organism: Comamonas jiangduensis; assembly: GCF_902829245.1. Taxonomy (GTDB): domain Bacteria; phylum Pseudomonadota; class Gammaproteobacteria; order Burkholderiales; family Burkholderiaceae_C; genus Comamonas; species Comamonas jiangduensis. The sequence goes on from NZ_CADEPJ010000161.1 coordinate 17,663, forward strand.
AGGCGAATGTTGTTGCAGTGACCAGTAAGTGCAGGCGCCAATGGCCAATGCATACTAGATGGTCTAAGAAGCTCGGAGCTAGAGCTTCTCTTTACCTATTTACGCGGTAGTTTGTGTGGCCATAGTTTCGCCCAAGCGCACAGGCTTTGCTGTCTGCCATTCGGTGTTGAATTGCATGTCGCTTTTTGGTGTGAGCAAAACAATGGTGGAACCTAGTAAAAAACGCCCCATTTCTGCGCCTTGTGCCAGTTGAACGTCTTGCTGTGCATAGTTCCACTCTCGTATTTTTCCGGTGCGGGGTGGATTGACTATGCCGTGCCAAACGGTTGCCATGCTGCCAACAATGGTCGCACCCACCAGCACCATGACAAATGGTCCAAACGGTCCTTCGAAGACGCACACGACCCGTTCATTGCGGGCAAACAACCCTGGGACACCGCGTGCCGTTGTGGGGTTTACGGAAAACAGCTCACCGGGAACGTGGATCATTCTCAGCAATTTGCCTGCACATGGCATGTGAATGCGGTGATAGTCGCGAGGGCTTAGGTAAATCGTTGCGAAGTTGCCATCTTGGAATTGCGCGGCTAGCTGGGCATCGCCTCCGACCAAGGCTTGTGTAGAGTAATGATGCCCTTTGGCTTGAAAAATTTGCTCGCCTTGAATGGGGCCAAGTTGGCTAATGGCGCCATCCACCGGGCAAATCCATTCGGCTTGCGCCAAAGGTCTTGCTCCAGGGCGCAGCGCTCGCGTAAAGAACGCGTTGAAGCTCGGATAGGCTGCGGGATCTGGATTGGCAGCCTCAGACATATCTACTTGGTAGCGTTGAATGAACCACTTGATGACGGCGGTGGTGGTAGATCCTGCTTGCAAGTTAGCAAGGCGTCCCATCAGCTGTGTGAGAGCTTGTTTGGGAAGGAAATATTGGGGCAGGACCGAGAGGCGATCAGACACGGGTAATAGTTTGAGATAAAGACAAAAGAGCCGATTCTATCGGCAGCATCAAAGGCTATGCCTAGGTGTGACACCGACTGCGTGGTATGAGCGGCAAAATGCCCAATCGCATGGGTTGCATGCATGTTGTTGGAGTGCGTGGTTCGTGCGCATGCTTTAGGTACTATGGTTGATCCCTTTAAAAACTCTCCTACTAGCACGCTGGATGCTAGCCGTGCACAGCTCAGCCGCTGGGGTTTGTGGCTTCGTAACTTTCTACCTGCTTCTGTGCGTGTTGGCTATTCTGAAGCCTGCCGTATGGCGCTTGGTGTAGCGCTTGGCTTGTTGGTCACGGGCATGCTTTCGCGCTGGTGGTCAGGTAGTGTCGGCAACATGTGGATGGTGTCTTCGCTCGGGGCTAGTGCAGTTCTCTTATTTGGAATGCCTGCTAGCCCATGGCGCAGCCATGGCCAGTTTTGTTGGAACCGTCTTGTCTGCGTTGGTGGGTGCGGCGGCTCAGGCATTGATTGTGGATACAGCGTTGGCTTGTGCAGTGGCAGTAGGTTTGTCTGTCATGCTGATGGTGCCTTTGCGTTGCATGCACCCGCCAGGGGCTGGATTTGCTGCCTATGTGGTGTTGGAGCACATCAATGGCGTGGCGTTAGTGGCCTTTCCGATTCTTTTTAATGTGGCGGTTTTGCTGTTGTGTGCGGTGATTTACAACGCCCTCACCGGTAAGCGTTATCCACATCCACAGCACAGTTTAAAGCGAGGCTTTAGTTCCGATGGCAACGGAGTATTTGCGCCTGAAGACCTGGATGCTGCGCTCAAGCACTACAACCAAGTGTTGGATATTAGCCGGGCGGATCTGGAGGGGCTGATGCACATTGCAGGTCGATCTGCTTTCAACCGCAACTTCGGAAACTTGCGCTGTGTTGACATCATGTCGCAACCTGTTTTTGCCGTGGAGTCTGGAGTGCCTCAAAAAGAGGCATGGGCCCTGATGAAGCAAGAGCGTGTCAAAGCGCTTCCAGTGGTGGATGCGGATGGCGTTGTCTTAGGAATTGTGAGTATTTCTGACTTTGTGCGGCAAGCCACACTGGATGCCCCTGAGGGGGTCGCACAGCGCATCCGTCATTTGGTCACGGGGCGCAGCGCGCAAAAAGCCAAAGTAGAGGCGCTTATGGAGACTGAGGCGCAAGTGGTAGAGGCAAGTTGCTTGTTGGTGGACTTGGTGCCCTTGTTTTCAACAGGAGGCTGCCACCACCTACCAGTGTGGACGCTCAGCGCAAATTGGTAGGTATCGTGACCCAGACGGATTTGATTCGCGCACTTAGTGCGGCGATTGGTGGATCACAAAAACGTTGATGGGTGCGCACGTCCAGTCATGAGTAAAGCTCAGCGCTACGCAGAGTAATTTGTAGGTGAGCGATTGGTAAGTTTGATTGTTTCTGAAGAAAATTGGGCTTAGCAGCTACAATTGGCCGCTATTTTTGCGGCTGACTTTGCTGCATTTCCCGTTGAGGCCCTCTGTTCGGTTTGCGCTGTGCGCAACCTTTCTCCGTTGTGCACTACGGCACACGTTTGTCTATGTAATAAAGACATGGGTTTGAAGCAAAGGCGCCGCAAACAAATACCTACCTTTAAAGTTGATTGAACATGGCAAAAGAAGAATTGATTGAAATGCAAGGCTCCGTGACTGAAGTGTTGCCTGACTCACGCTTTCGTGTGACGCTGGAAAACGGTCACCAATTGATTGCATACACTGGTGGCAAAATGCGCAAGCACCACATTCGCATCTTGGCAGGCGACAAGGTCTCTCTGGAGATGTCTCCTTATGATCTGACCAAAGGGCGCATTACCTTCCGTCACCTGCCCAACCGTGGCCCAGCGCCTTCTTCATCGCGTTAAAACAATTTGCGAAAAATTTACCATTTTGCAAAATGGCATTCAATTTTTGCTTATAATTTGAAGCTTGTCGGAGCGTAGCGCAGCCTGGTAGCGCATCTGCTTTGGGAGCAGAGGGTCGCGAGTTCGAATCCCGCCGCTCCGACCAAATGATTCAAGGACTTAGCTGAGAGATCGGCTAAGTCCTTTTGTCTTTTCTGGGCTGAGGGGTAAACAAGAAATTTGCTTCTTGGTCCCTTTCATGCTGCTCAAGCGACGAGCCCTGACTATGACAAAGTACGCAACTTGCTTTCAGCCACATCCCAAGAATTCGCCCAGCCAATGGTTCGTTGCGGCGTTTTGTTCATCTTGAAGATGATCTCAGTCAGGTCACAGTGTTCAAGCCCGCCCATGTAATCAATCATGGACTGATAGCGCCACACCATATCGTTCATGCAACCCATGGCTGCTCGGTTGTCATTTTTGGCGTAACGAAATTCAATGTACGGATCAATCGCACGTGCAATCGCATCACCGGGCAAGTCCCGCATCTGCAGCAGTTGCACCAAGCCGCCAATCAGCATATCTGGCAAACGCTGTGGTGTCATCGGCACCTTGCCAC
>NZ_CADEPJ010000162.1 GCF_902829245.1 Comamonas jiangduensis
ATCGACAGCAGGTGGCTGTTGCGGATGCCGTGTTTGCGAATTTCAGCGCGAATGGCTTCAGGCAGACGTTGGGTGAAGCCGCTCTTGAGGTATTTGTCGGCATCAAACAGCGGGAAAGCACCCTTTTCCTTGGCTAGCTCCACCGAAGCAAGGTATGCGGCATCGCGCATCTGGCGGGCAATTTCTTCGCCTTGGGCAACACCTTCGTCGCTGTTGTACTTCAGGCGCAGCATGATCAACGCGTCGCCCAGGCCGGTAAAGCCGACGCCAATACGGCGTTTTTGCTGCGATTCCTTGTGCTGTTCGAGCAGGGGCCAGACGGTGGCATCCAGCACGTTGTCCAGCATGCGCACTTGTATGGTCACTGCAGCGCGGAATGCGTCAAAGTCAAAGCGCGCATTCGCAGTGAAAGCATCGCGTACGAACTTGGTCAGAATGATGGGGCCCAAGTCGCAGCAGCCGTAGGGCGGCAGAGGCTGCTCGCCGCAAGGGTTGGTGGCCGCAATCGTTTCCGCGTAGTACAGGTTGTTGTCGGTATTGATGTTGTCAAGAAACAAAATACCAGGCTCTGCAAAGTCGTAGGCCGACTTCATGATGGCGTCCCACAGCTCGCGTGCAGTGGTCGTGCGGTACACCCACTTGCCATCCGCGCGCTGGTAGGCGCCGCCTTCAATTTGGGTATCCGAAGGGGTGGCAACGTGCACCAATTCCCATGTACTGTCGTTTTCCACGGCTTGCATGAAGTCGCTGGTGACGCCCACGGAAACGTTGAAGTTGTTCCAGCGGCCTTTTTGACGCTTGGCGGTGATGAAGTCCAGCACATCGGGGTGGTCAATGCGCATCACCCCCATTTGGGCGCCGCGGCGCGCACCAGCAGATTCCACGGTGGTGCACGATGCGTCGAACACGTCGATGAAGGAGCAGGGGCCTGAGGCGTAGGAATTGGTGCCCTTGACCTTGGCGCCCTTGGGGCGCAGGTTGGAGAAGTCATAGCCCACACCACCGCCGCGGCGCATGGTTTCTGCGGCTTGCGACAGCGCGGTGTAAATGCCGGGGTTGCCGTTTTCATCAAAGCCGTTGGTGGCATCGGCCACGGGCTGAACAAAGCAGTTGATCAGCGTGGCTTTGGTGTCTAGACCCGCTGCTGCCATGATGCGGCCTGCGCCGATGGCGCCTGCTTGCATATTCTGGAAAAACTTCTCTGCCCACTGGGCGCGCAGCTCTGGTTTTTCTTGATCGGCCAGAGCTTGGGGACGCGGCGGAACAGATCTTCAGCGGTTTGTTCTCCGGCTGCCAGATATTTCTCGGCCAAGACGTCTTGGCTGATAGGTTGCGTGTTCAAAGAAGTCATTGCGTCTTTGTAAAGAAGTAAAAAATCTAGACATTCTTGCGCCAACACTTGCTAAGCAAAAGTTGTGCACAAGTCGCGAAAAAAAAGGCCGGGCGCACTTTGCACGCTCGGCCAGGGATCGGTCTCAGACCTTGTGGATCTGCTCGGAAGTACATCCGACAAAGGTGATTTAAACCCAAAAACCGAGTGTCCAGCTTGTAAGCACTGCATTGGCAGCACCCTTTGTCAGGGCTATCGCCGGAGCGTGTATGCCCTGCGCAGCAGTCTATTCTAGTGCGATTGAAATTATCAAATAAATAGCATAAAAGCTATGATGCATATGCAGATAGCTGCTAATTGTTGGTAATTCCCGCTTAAATAAATTTCACCGTCAGTCGGTAAGTAGGTGTTACAGGTGTTTGACGAGCACTTGGCTTTTACGACTCCAGTTGTATTTGGATTTTCGCGCTTCGGGCAGCCAATCGGGCTGACGGGCTGAAAGCCGCGTTTGATGAACCAGTGCATGGTGCGAGTGGTCAAAACAAACAGCGACTCAGTCCTTGCTCGCGAGCCCGTTGCTCGATGCGTTTGAGCAGTTTTTCGCCATCACCCGTGCCTTGGGCCTTGGGCGACACTGTCACCGCAGCCATTTCCCCGGTTCTGGCCTCCGGGTAGGGGTGCAAGGCGGCGCAACCAAAGATCACACCATCGTGTTCAATCACGGTGTAGCTGGCGATGTCGCTTTCAATCTCGGTGCGATCACGTTTGACCAGGGTGCCGTCGTTCTCGAAGGGCTCGATCAGCTGAATGATGCCGCCTACATCGTCAATGGTGGCCTCGCGCAGTTCTTCGAGTTTTTCATCGATCACCATGGTGCCGATGCCATCGTGCACATAAATTTCCAGCAGCAGCGCGCCATCTACCGCAAACGGCAGGATATGGCTGCGCTCGACGCCATGTTCGCAGGCACGCACACAGTGCTGCAGATAAAAGCCGGTGTCGGTGGGCAATTGGGGCGGTGGCAGTTGCGCCAGCAGCTTGCGTGCTTGTGCCAGAGGTAGCTCGGTGTCAATCGGGTTGTCTTCGCTCTCAGGTTCTTGGGGGCGGGTGCGCACGCCGGGCACTTCGGTCAAAAAGAGTAGTTTGTCGGCCTTGAGCTCGCTGGCCACGCGAGTGGCGACTTCTTCCATGCTCAGGTTGAAGGCTTCGCCCGTAGGCGAGAAGCCAAAGGGCGAGAGCAGCACCATGGCTTCCGAGTTCAGTGCGCGCTGAATACCTTCACCGTCCACCTTGCGCACCAGGCCGGAGTGCATAAAGTCCACACCGTTGACGATACCCACCGGGCGCGCGGTCAAAAAGTTGCCGGACATCACACGCACACGGGCGCCCGCCATGGGGGTGTTGGGAAGGCCTTGGCTGAAGGCGGCTTCAATTTCATAACGCAGCTGACCGGCTGCTTCTTGGGCACAGTCCAGCGCCACGCTGTCGGTGATGCGCACGCCGTTGTAATAGGCGGGCTCTTGCCCTTTGAGGCGCAGCTGTTCGTTGACCTGGGGGCGAAAGCCATGCACCAGCACAATTTTGACGCCCATGGCTTGAATTAGCGCCAAGTCTTGCACGATGCCTTGCAGCTTACCTGCGGCAATCGCCTCGCCCGTGATGCCCACCACAAAGGTCTGGTGTCGGAACTTGTGGATATAGGGGGCCACGGACCGGAACCAGGGGACGAAGGTGAAATTGAAAACTGTGGACATGGATGTGCAACGTGCAAAGGGAAAAAAGGCTTGCCATTCCCCTCGGAATGCAAGCCGTTGTGAAGTGTAGCGGTGTAGATGGCTGCTGCGACGCTTTTTGTGTCAATGTGCAATTCGTCAACAGCGAAGGCTTGAGGCGTGCGCTTTAGCGGCGAATGAACCACATGGCCATGCTGGTGGCAAAACCCGCAACGCCGGCCAGCAAGAGCAAGGGGCTGACGTAATACAGCACCGTGAGTACGAGATTGTGGAGGGTGGCGTTGTCTAACATCGCGAACTCCTTTCTGGCAAATGGGCGTGGGCGGCGCTCCCATGGGCCTGAAATTACATAGCCTTCAGCGCTGCAGGCGTAGGCCAAGGGCGATAGCTGTGTGCGGGGCTTCCCGCAGGGGGCGCCGCCTTGCGGTGGTGCGTTGCAGCGCAGGCGGCTGAGTATTTCAAAAATAAGAGCTGTGGGCGCTTGTAGTTCATAGGTTTTGAATGCTATGAATAGGAAAAATTAGACTGCATAAGCGCCAGATGCTTTGATATCAATAGCGACCTATTTGCAAGCCGTGCTGGGGATGGGCGCAACGCGCGCTGTGGTTAATGGTTTGGCGGCCCTTCAATCCAAAGCATCAGTGCGAGAATTCAGGCCAGCGGTCAGTTGCACCGCCCTTATTCCATGCTCCGTTGGGGCTGACTATTAAGCCGCCGTGTTGTCCGTCCGGTGGTGGATTTTTGAATCGGAAACTTCATGACTACATCTTTTGCCCGCCGCTTGGCGATCAAGCAGGCGCTGCTTGCTGTTGCCGCAACTTCTGCTTTGGTTTCTTTCTCGGCTTCGGCTGCCGACAAGGTGCTGCGTGTTTCGGCCATTCCTGACGAAGCCCCCACTGAGCTGCAACGCAAATTCAAGCCCCTGGGCGAGTACCTGTCCAAAGAAACTGGCATGAAGGTGGTGTTCACCCCCGTGAGCGACTACGCCGCCGTGGTGGAATCGCTGGCCACCGGCAAGCTGGATATGGCGTGGCTGGGCGGCTTTACCTATGTGCAGGCCAAGATCCGCACCAAAGGCACGGCCAACCCCATCGTGCAGCGTGCAGAAGACGCGGTGTTCACCTCGCGCTTTATCACGGCCGATCCCGCCATCAAGACCCTGGAAGACCTGAAGGGCAAGACCTTTGCCTTTGGCGCACCGTCGTCCACCTCGGGCAGCCTGATGCCGCGTTACTTCATCCAGAAGGCCGGCATCAACCCTGAAAAAGACTTCAAGAACGTGGCGTATTCGGGCGCACGATGCCACCGTGGCCTTGTGGCCGCAGGCAAGGCCGATGCGGGGGTGCTCAATACTTCGGTGTGGGACAAGTTGGTAGAGGCCAAGAAGGTAGACCCAGCCAAGGTGCGCGTGTTCTACACCACCCCCGAGTACTTTGACTACAACTGGACGGTGCGTGGCGATTTGGATCCTGCAATCACCAAGAAGCTGACCGACGCTTTTTTGAAGCTGGACCCGGCCAACCCCGAGCACAAGGCCATCATGGACTTGCAGCGTGCCTCCAAGTTCATTGCCTCCAAGCCTGAAAACTACCAAGGCATTGAAGACGCTGCCAAGGCCGCGGGCCTGCTGAAGTAAGCGTAACTGGTGCGGCATCTGCCTTGACCTGTCTGTGGCTGTGCTGCAGGCAGGGCAAGGCTGCGTACTGCGCGTCGGTCTTTGATTTCAATGCCAAATTGCCTACAAAGGCATATGCACCAAGCGCTGACAGCTATGGTTGGCGGAGCATATTTATGAGCTTTTTACTGCATAACGTGGGGCTTACCCACAGCAATGGCTATGTGGCGCTGGCAGGCATCAGCGTACAAGCCCAGCAGGGCGAGAGCATTGCGTTGATTGGCCCCTCCGGTGCGGGCAAAACCACCTTGCTCAACACGATTGGAACGGCCTGCCGCCCCACCCAAGGGGCGATCACGGTGTTGGGGCAGGCACCTGCTGCAACGGGTGCAGCCTTGCGCCAGTTGCGCACGCGCATCGGCACCGTGCACCAGGCGGCCCCCATTCCGCCACGCCAGCGCGTGGTCACCGCCGTGCTGGCTGGCAAGCTGGGGCAGTGGCCGGTGTGGAAGTCGCTGGCTTCGCTGGTCTATCCGCAGGACATTGCGGGCGCACGCCAGGCGCTGCAGCGCGTGCATCTGGCGGACAAATTGTTTGTGCGTTGCGACCAGCTTTCGGGCGGCCAGTTGCAGCGTGTGGGGATTGCGCGTGTGCTCTACCAAGAGGCACAACTGATTTTGGCGGATGAGCCTGTGTCCGCCTTGGACCCCACGTTGGCACTGGAGACGGTGCAACTGCTGGTGCAAGAAGCCAAAGCGCGCAATGCCACCTTGGTGGCCAGCTTGCATGCGGTGGAGTTGGCGCGTACGTGCTTTGACCGCTTGATTGGTATCCGCGATGGGCGCATTGCTTTCGATGTGCCTGCGGCAGATGTGCGTGATGCGCAGTTACAGGCACTGTACGCGGCAGAGGCGCTGTCGGTGACGGTGGCGCCCGATTGTGCGCCACCGCATGCTACGGTTGCCGCGGTGTCTATGCCAGCCCATGGGTGCCGCTGATGCAGCGCCGCATGATGAGGGCTGACGATGCCGTCGCTGTAGCTGGCATTGGCGCCTTGCGTGACCCGGCTGGGCCACGCCGTTTGTGGGGTGCGATCATTGCGCTGGTGGTGCTGTGGCCGTTGTTTCAGGGCGCGGGCTTTCAACTGTCGTCTTTGCTGGATGCGAACAATCTGCACGTGATTGGTGGTTTTTTGGCAGGCTTTGTACCGCCAGAAACCAGTGCAGAGTTTGGCGGCTACCTCTGGCAAGCCACGCTGGAGACCTTGGCCATTGCCACGATGGGCTTGCTGCTGGCTTTTGTGCTGGCTGTGCCGCTGTCGTACTGGGCCAGCAGCGCTGCACGCGAAAAGGCTACGCAAAACCCGCTGGCGCGTGGTGTGCTCACCGTGCTGCGCGGTATTCCCGAGCTGGTGTGGGCGCTGGTGTTTGTGCGCGTATTTGGGCTGGGCCCTGCTGCCGGGGTGCTGGCGCTGGGGCTGACCTACGGCGGCATGCTGGGCAAGGTCTATGCCGAAATTCTGGAAAGCGAAGACGGCACTGCCGCACGTGCTTTGCTGCGCACGGGCAGTCCACGTGCGGTGGCGCTGCTGTATGGTTTGTTGCCGTTGGCTTCGAAAGAGCTGGTGTCGTACACCGTGTACCGCTGGGAATGCGCGATTCGTGCCTCCGTGGTGATGGGCTTTGTCGGGGCAGGGGGGCTGGGGCAGCTCATGGATCAGGCCATGAAGATGCTCAATGGCGGCGAGGCCTGCTCCATCTTGCTGGTTTTTATGGCGCTGGTGCTGCTGGCCGATGCCTTGTCCAACGCGCTGCGCCGCGCGCTGGATGTCACGCCGGCAGCCCGGGCCAGTGCCTGGGGCGTGCGCAGCATGGCGGTGCTGGTGGCATTGCTGGCGGGGGTGGTGGCCAGCTGGCAGTTGCTGGATATGGAGTTGTGGGCCTTGTTCACGGGCGATGCAGCTTCAGCCATGGCTGACTTTGTGACCGGGTTTTTCCCTCCGGACACCAGCCGTGCGTGGTTGTGGGCGGTGGCAGTGGGGATTTGGGAAACTTTGGCGATTTCCGTGGTGGGCACGCTGCTGGCCGCGGTTGCGGGCATGGTGCTGGCGCTGCCCAAGTTCCGTGCGCCGTGGAATGTGGTGCTGAACGTGCTGCGCTCGGTGCCTGAGCTGGTGTGGGCCACCATCGCGGCGTTGGCCGTGGGGCTGGGGCCGTTTGCAGGGGCTTTGGCGCTGGCGTTGCACACGGCGGGCGTGCTGGGCGGTTTGTATGCGGGGGCACGAGAGAATGCGCCCGTTGCGCCGGCGCAGGCCCTGCGCCGCTCGGGCAGCGCGCGTGCGCTGGCATTTTGTACGGCACCTTGCCCGGCGCTGCGCCACAGTTGCTGGCCTATACGCTGTACCGCTGGGAGATGAACATTCGCATGGCAGCCATCCTGGGCTTTGTAGGGGCGGGCGGGCTGGGCCAGTTGCTGTATTTCAAGCTCTCGCTGTTTCACTATGCAGAGGCCAGCACGGTCATCATTGCCATGCTGCTGCTGTCGATTGCGGTGGACCAAGCCAGTGCGTGGCTGCGCCGTGCGATGCGCTAGGGATGCTGGTGGTAGGCCGCGTTGAACGATAAAAAAGGCGCTGCAGGGCGCCTTTTTTTATGGGTGCGCTGCATGCGCTGTGTGGTTTTAGGCGGCAGCTTGCGAGGCGGGTGCCTCAGCATCTGCAAAGGTTTGTGCCGTCTGTATATGGGGCACGATCACTCGCAGCAAATAGGGCGTGACCACCTCATCAATTTGGTGGCGCATGCCTTGCAGCGTATGGAACTGCGCGCCACCAATGGAGCGCGCGGTGGCTGCGCCGCCGCTGGGGTGAACAATACGGTCTTTGTCCCCATGGATCACCAGTGTGGGGGTGTCAATTTTGTAGAGTTGCGCTGAGCGGTCGCCAGAAGCCACGATGGCAGTGACTTGGCGTTCATAACCGGGAATGGCCTGTTCGGGTGTGGTGCGCTGCCATGCCAAAGCTATGTAGTTGCGCCATGCGTCTTCAATGCCTGGCACTTTGGGGTTGCCGATGTGGCGCATGAATTTGACGTATTTGTCTTGTGCGGCGGGCAACGTCCAGGCGGGTTTGCTCAACAGCATGCGCAACACGGTAGAGCCTGCGGGTTGCCCTACGCGCTTGTTGCCTGTGGTGGAGAAGATAGACGTGAGTGAGCGCACTTTGGCGGGGTAAAGCGCCGCCAGCGACTGGGCAATCATGCCGCCCATGGACATGCCGACAACGTGGGCCTGGGGGACATGCAAGTGCCCCAGCAGCAGTGCAACGTCTTGGGCCATGGCATCCAGGCGGTAGTGGCCAGTGGGGAGTACGCCGCACAGCAAACGCCAGCGTGGCGGGGGAGTTGGTGGTGCAGGTGTGCTGCGCCCAATGTCGCGGTTGTCCAAGGTGATAACGCGCAGCCCCGCAGCGGTGAGGCCGTCAATCAAATCCAGCGGCCAAGATACTTGCTGCAACCCTAAACCCGCCACTAATACGACTGCAGGGTGGTGATTCTGGCCATAGCTGCGAAAGCAAATGCGTATGCCGTTGGGGAGATCGGCAAATTGGTCGAGGTCAGGATCGGCGGAGGGAAAGCGGTGTTGCATAAAAAGGTGTCTACGGCGCAGCCAAGGGTGCAGTGTAGCGATGAGCGCCTAGTGTTGAGTATGAGGGTGGCCGTGGTGCGATGAGGGTATTTGGTTTGTCACTAAAATGATTTGCATTGCAAACCATTTGCTTTGGCAGTCTATTCATGACCCACAAGAAAACTCCTGAGACTACTGAATTACCACCTGCTTTTGAGAAGACGCTGCCCGATGCTTTGTTTTTTGGGCACCTGCTGATGCGGGTGAGCCGCACGTGGCGTAGTGTGGTGGATGGGCGGCTGGCCGACTTGGGGCTGACGGATACCACATGGGTGCCGCTGTTTCACCTGCATGCGGCAGACCAGGCGCTGACCCTCAAGCAACTGGCACAGCGTGTAGGTTTAGACAGTTCGACCTTGGTGCGCGTGGTCGACTTGCTGGAGTCGCGTGGTTTGGTGGTGCGCGAAACCGATGCCAGTGATCGGCGCAGCAAGTCACTGCGGTTGACGGAGCAAGGATTGGCGGTGGTCGCCGATGTACGGGGCAAGTTGTACCAAGTTGAAGCGCAGGTGTTGGCCGGCATGGATGCCCGCACTATCAGCACTTTGCGTGAAGGCATGCAGCAATTGCACGAGCGGCTGGCGTGTATTCAGACCCAAGACAAGGCCAGCGTATGAGTACAGCGGAAGAGGCGGTGCCAAGCTGGTGGCAGCGCGCGGGTGGGGCCATGGGGTTTCACGTGCCGGTACTGGCATTTGCACTGCGCACAGCCTTGGCAGCATTCGTTGCGTTGTGGATTGCCTATGTGATCGGGCTGGAGCATCCGCACTGGGCTGCAATGTCTGCCTGGGCCTCCAGCCAGCCCATGCGTGAGCACTTGCTGTCGCGCGGGATCTATCGTTTTTCTGGCTCGGTCGTAGGGGTGGTGTTTGCCATTGCTTTGGTGCTGGTGGCGCAGGAGTCGCTGTGGGTGCTGGCGATTGGTTTGGCCTTGTGGGGCGCGTTGTGTGCGTTCTTGGGTAATTTGCAGCGCGGCTATATGGTGTATGGCTGCATGCTGGCGGGTTATTCGGCGGCCATGGTGGTGCTTCTGCACCATGGCCCTGCCGACAGCATTTGGCCTTTGGCTTGGGATCGCATGTTCACCGTGGTCACGGGGGTGGCTGCCGCTTTGTGTGTCTCCTGGTGTTTTGCGCCACGCCGCAAAGCTACCCTCCTCATTGCCCAAAGCCGTGCAGCACTGGCGGGGGTGCTGCAAGCGACTGCGGCTGATCTGCGCCCGCAACCCCTGCCAGCAGGTGGGGACTACGCGCAACTGTTGAGCCGCTTGGCACAGGTGGAGGAGTTGCTGGAGCTCTACCCAGAAGGCTCTCGCACTGCGCGCAATACATCCCAAGCCATGCATTGGCAGCAGCACCATGCGCTAGAGCTGGTGTACTTTTTGGGGCTGGAAAGTCAGGCCCGGCAGATGCAAGCGCCTGCGGAGGCTTCCAACGCACTGGAACAAGAGGTGAAAGAGGCGCCACAACCGCCATATGCACCGCTGGCACAAGCGCTGGAGCAGTTGGTTGCCGCATTGCAAGCGCCCCCACAGCAGCAGGAGGGTCATGCTCTGGACGTGCACCGTGCATTGCGCCAGGCGATTGGCGCCTGTGAAGATGCGGTAGCAGGTGTGCAGTCGCAAGCCAAACAGGTGCCACCGGTAGTGCAGGCGCTGTACAGGTTGCTGCAGGAAATGCGCCAAGGCCTGCGTGCTGAAGAACTGGATTTGCAGGGGCGCACCCGCTCCAGTTGGCGCCCTCGTCGTAGTGAGCGATTGCCACTGCATCGAGACTGGGTGGGTGCCCGCGAAGCCGCGGTGCGTGCTGGGGGCACCTTGCTGATTTTTGGCATTGTGTGGGCATGGACCCAAGCGAGCATTGTGGCGTTTGGCATGCTCGGGCTGTCGGTCATGTTGCTGGTGTTCTCTGCCTTGGAGAGCCCTGGGCGAACCATGGCTTTTGTGCTGCGCGGCCAGCTGATTGGGGCGGGCCTTGCGCTGCTGTGTCAGGCGTTGATCTGGCCGTGGGCACAGTCAGCCGGGCAAATGGTGTGGATGGTGCTGCCGTTTGCGCTGATGGGCGGCTTGCTGTTTGCACATAAACGCACAGCGGCTGGCGCGATGGATATCAATATGGCCATGTTTATCTTGCTGGCACCAGTGTTCCCCGATACTGCCAGCTTGGGGCAACATCTGAGCATGGCGCTGGCGGTGGTTTCTGGTCCAGCCCTGGCATGGGTGGTGTACCGCTGGGTCTACCCCACCAATGCGCAGCGGCGTATGCAAACCTTGGCGCGCATGATGGTGCAGGAGGTGCCTGCGATGGCGCACCGCCTGCAGGAAGAGGCCAAGCCTTCGCGCGGGTTGGCAGTGTCTGTTGCTGCCACCAATTGGTGGCAGGCACAACTGCACCATCGATTGCTCCGCCTGGTGCGTTGGGCGGATAAAACACAGTTGCCAGAGCGCGCCCAATTGCCCCGGATGGGGCTGTCGCTTCGCGCAATGCAAACCGCCATGTTGCAGCTGCAGCAATGGCGCAGGGAGACTATTTTTGCCACCCCGGCATTGCGCCGAACGGAGCGTTTGGCGCAATTGGCGCTGCAACGCACCGTGGCTTGGGGGAAGGCGCAGCCAGGTGATGTGGCAAGTCGCAAAGCACGGGCTGCTTGGGCCAGTTTGGCCCAGCAGCCTGTTCTACCAGCCGTGTTGGCAGTGCAGGTGCAGGGTATCGCGCAGCGGGACCTTCCTGTTTTGGATGGCGTGCGACAAGCTTTGCGTTAAGCGGTTAAGCGGCTAAGCGGCTAAGCGGCTAAGCGGCTAAGCGATGTGCCTATCTAGTTTCTGCTGTAAAAACCGGTTCTGGCGAGGCCGGTTTTTGTTGGAATAGCCAGACGCTTAGAGCTGCGGGGCGCGCAGTACCAGTACATCAATCGATGGTGGAACGCCTAAGCGCACTGCAAAGCCGGGCCACAGTCCGGCGCCTGCGCTTACAAACAAGCGCATCGTACCCACGTCATACAGCCCACGTACGAAGCCATCGTTCGCAGGCGCGACCAGCCAGCGATCCATGCCCACAATGTGCCCCCCGTGCGTATGGCCAGCCACTTGCAGGTCTACGCCGTGTGGAGCATAGCTGCGTGCCATCTTGGGTTGATGCCCCAGCAAGATGTGAATATCCGCACCACCTTCGGCTTGAACTTGTGAGGCTACAGCGTGTATGTCTGGAGGAACTCCTTCGGGAACGCTGGGGTCGGTATTGTGTGTGGACAGGCGCCCATATGCAGGATCACCCACTCCAGAAATGGCCAGTGTGTGGCCGCGTACGTGCAATACCTGAGCCTGGTTGGCCAAGTAATTCAAGTTCAAGCGGTTGAACACTTTGGCCCATGCGTTGTAGCCGCTGTAGTACTCATGGTTGCCAGGGGCAGACCACACACCCAGTGGCGCCTGGAGATGGGCCAGCGGAGCGATATTTCCCCATTGGCTCGGTGCGTCACCGTCGATGAGGTCGCCCGGCAGTAGCACCATGTCGGGTTGGGCCGCATTCAAACGATCGACCAAACCCTGTACGTAAACAGCGTTGTTAACGGGGGTGGCGTGAATGTCAGCCATCACGCCGATGCGCAGCCCATCCAGTGCTGGAGGCAGGCGTGGAAGTGTCACTTCATGTTCATGAACAGCAGGCAGCTGTGTGCCTTGGGTCAGACCATAGCCGTTGAGTAGCAGAGCCATCGCCAGGAACCCGGCCGTCCAGCGCGGGCGTGCAATCCAGCAGGCAGCTTGTGTACTGCGCATCAGGCGAGCCAGCAGCCATAAGAGATCTCGTACCAAGGCAAAGACCAGGCCCATGCCAATCGTGGCCAGCATTCCGCCGCTGAACAACTGCAAGCGGGAGAGCAGGCCAAAGTCCATGCTGTCGCTGCGCATGGCGTAAATCAGTAAAGCGGGCGCTGCGATCAGCAGTGCCGTGACCAGTGCGCAACTAGCATAGGCGCGGCGATGCTGGCGAAAAAGTGGTGCCCACAGCCAAAGGGCTGCTATGGGAGCAATCAAAACAGCGTAAAAAATCACGGGAGTCGGAGAGGGTAAAACGGCTCAGCCTAGGAGGCGATTGAGCGCCAAATGTTGCAAACGAGTGCTGAGGGTGTGTGATAGATCAATCAAAAGTTATTGATTGACATGCATTGACGATGGTTTGTGTTGCATCAATTCTTAATCTTCTCTTAATTTTGTTTTTTTATCCTCTTTCGAATCAATGTGTGTCATACGCCTTCTGTTTGTAAGGCCACACGCTCGCACGGCCTGCTGTTCTTCGGTCTTCGGAAGTGGCTGGCCACTCTAGCTTCTAATTTTTACCTTCAACTTTTATGCCTGTATCCAAGGCCTCTTCTCAAGGCTTGGCATGCCTTGCTTTGCTTTTAGCCAGCCATTTCCCGTTGTGGGCGGCTGATGTCAAGGCGGGTGCCAACATCGCTGCGAACGGTGGCGCGCAAGGTGCGCCTGCCTGCGTTTCTTGCCACGGTAGCCAAGGCGAGGGCGGGCCTGGGTTTCCGCCGTTGGCTGGCCAGTCAGCAGGTTACCTGGAGCGCCAGTTGCATACCCTGGCTGCAGGCAAACGCAAGGCCGTAACGATGGCGCCCGTCGCGCGTGCGTTGACGCTGTGCATCGCGGGTTTTGGTCACCAAAGGCATCGCACCCAAAGCTTCATCGGGGGTTTCAACGTTCACGGAACCCGCAATGAATTGCTTGTTGAGCATGATCAGGCAGTAAATCGCTTCCTGCACACCCGTAGCTCCCAGCGAATGCCCCGTCAACGACTTGGTCGATGAGAAAGGCGGTACCTTGTCACCGAACAAGGCCTGCATGGCACGCACTTCTTGCATATCACCCACCGGGGTCGATGTGCCGTGGGTGTTGATGTAGTCGATGGGGGCGTTCACTGTTTCCATGGCCTGCTTCATGCACGCCACAGCACCGTCGCCCGATGGAGCCACCATGTCTTCACCGTCGGAGGTGGCGCCAAAGCCCACCACTTCGCCCAAGATGTGGGCGCCGCGTGCCAGTGCATGCTCCAAGCTTTCCAGCACCACAGCGCCGCCACCGCCGGCAATCACAAAGCCGTCACGGTGGGCATCGTAAGCACGCGAAGCCTTCTCGGGTGTTGCGTTGTATTTGCTGGACATGGCACCCATGCCATCAAACAGCAACGACATCCCCCACGACAGCTCCTCGCCGCCGCCTGCAAACATCACGTCCTGCATGCCCCAGGCGATTTGCTGGGCCGCAGCGCCAATGCAGTGCGCCGATGTCGAGCATGCCGATGTGATGGAGTAATTGATGCCCTTAACCTTGAAATTGGTCGCAAGACAAGCCGATACCGTTGAGCTCATGCAACGTGTGACCTGATAAGGTCCCACGCGGCGAATGCCTTTCTCACGCAGCGTATCTGCCGCTTCGATCTGGTTGGCAGGCGATCCACCGCCCGAGCCCATGATCAAACCGGTGCGCGGGTGGCTCACCATCTCGGGAGGCAAACCTGCTTGTGCAATGGCGTCTTCCAGCGCGATCTGCGCGTAAGCCGCTGCATCGCCCATAAAACGCAACTGCTTGCGATCAATGCGCGCTTCCACGTCGATCTCGGGAATGCCAGCCACTTGACTGCGCATACCCAGTTCCGTGAACTTGGGCATGGCTTTGATACCGGATCGACCTTCGCGCAGCGAAGTCTCCACCGTCGCCAAGTCGTTACCAATGCACGAGACAATGCCCGCGCCCGTGATCACTACGCGTTTTGTCATGCCGCAGTCCCTTGACCGTCACCTTCACGCAGGAACAACCCTACGCGCAGGTCGTTGGCTACATAGATTTCCTTGCCATCCGCAAACAGGCGCGCATCGCCAATCGCCATGTTCAGCTTGCGCTTGATGACGCGCTTGATGTCAATTTCATAGCGGACCAGCTTCACGTCGGGGGCAACTTCACCCGTAAACTTCACTTCGCCAGCACCCAGCGCACGGCCGCGACCGGGCAGTTGCAGCCAAGTGAGGTAAAGCCAATCAGCTGCCACATGGCGTCCAAACCCAGGCAGCCGGGCATGACGGGGTCACCTTGAAAGTGGCACTTGAAGAACCACAAATCGGGGTTGACATCCAATTCAGCTACGATTTTGCCCAGTCCATGCGCGCCACCATCTTCAGAGATGTGCGTGATGCGATCAAACATCAGCATAGGGGGCAGAGGCAAACGTCCGCTATCGGGCTTAAACAACTTGCCTTCACCAGAAGCGATCAGTTGTTCATAGGAAAAAGATTCAGCCATTTTCTAACTTGCTCCGCAGCGGCTGAGCCGCTACTTGGTTTCTCGTGTATGTGATCGCGACAGTTTAAACGCGTGCTGCGCACAGCCGCACATTATGGAAGTTCACAGCCAGCTTGGCGGGCGAAAGCCCACGCAATCTTCACACAACGTATCAATCACACCCTGTTTGCTCAAATTTTCTTGCGTTGCTTGGCGCACCAAGCTACGACAACCACGCAAAACAGCCACAACGGCCATAACCCCCAGTGCGATACCCAGCGCGCAAAAGGTGTGACGCCGTCTCGCCCATTCACCTGCGCCAAGAGCACGTCGCGGGTGTAGGGCTGCAAAGCCGCTTGCACCGCGCCGCGGTGGTCAATCACAGCCGTAGCTCCTGTATTGGTAGCACGCAGCATGGGGCGTTCAAACTCTAAAGCGCGCATGCGGCTGATCTGCAAGTGCTGATCTACCGCAATACTGTCGCCAAACCATCCAATATTGCTGACATTTACAAATACTGTCGGAGCCTTAGAAACATCAGCAAAGCGTGCTCCTAACTCTTCTCCGAACAAGTCTTCGTAACAAATATTGGGCGCCCAGCGCTCACCCCGCCAGACAAAAGGTGCCTGCCCCACGCTGCCGCGCGAAAAGTCACCCAAGGGTATGTTCATCATGCGAACAAACCACTGAAACATCGGGGGGATGAATTCGCCAAAGGGCACCAAATGATGCTTGTGGTACCTATATTCTGGCATTTCCCCGGGCATCCAGCCCACGACGGCATTGCTATAGCCCGCACTTCATTGCCCAAAGGGATGCCGACCAATGCAGCCGATGCGCTTTGGGGCTGCCGATACGGCGCAGAAATTGCTTCCCAATACCCTGCAGGCAACTGCTGCGGCAGCAAGGGAATCGCGGTTTCCGGCGCTACCACCAGTTCCGCCTGCGGATGCAGCAAACGCTCGCCATACCACTGCAATGCCTGCTCGACCCGCTGCCGGGTATGAATTTTTCATCCTGTGCAATATTGCCCTGCAGCAAGGCCACCGTCACAGCGGGGCGTACGGGTGATTGGGTGGAATCAGACATTTGGGCCTGCTGCTGACTCCAGCCTGCACCTAACCATACCGAGCCGCCAACCAAGCCGACGCCCACCAACAGCAGTTTTTGGGACCACAAAATCCGCAACTGCGCCACGCCCATAGCCAAGGCTGCAGCCACCAACCCAGTGCCATACACACCGAACCAGCGTGGCCAGACCGACAGAGGCCCCTCCACATGGGCGTAGCCCACTGCGCCCCAAGGGAAGCCTGTCCACAGCGTGCCGCGCGCCAACTCCGCCAACGTCCAGCACGCGGCAAACAGCATGACGGCGTGCCAACCCGGTCGTGCCCAGCGCTTCCACAGCCAAAGCGCAACTGCGTAATGCTACCCAAAAAGCCGCCAGTGCCAGCACAGCAACCACGGCCAAAGGCGCGGGCAAGCCACCATAGGTATGCATGGAAATAAACAGCCACCAGAAAGTGGCGGTCAACCAGGTGGTGGCAAACAGCCCCACCAGCCACGACACTTGCTTGGCGCTGCGCGCGCGTTGCACACCGACACACAGCACACTGAGTGACAGCAGTTGCAGCCACCACAGCGGCTGCCCATTCGAAGGCCATGCCAGTGAGGCCGCTTGCAGCGCACCCGCCCCCACCATGGCCACCATCCAGCCCCAGAGCTGGGCGCGCTGCGCGGGCACCGGGGCCACTGCGTTCATGCAGTGCGCTCCTGTGGCCAGTCATCGGAAGCACGGGTGACCTGGAACCACCGCACCGCACCGCCTTTGGCATGCAACACCTTCAACTTCAACCCCGCAGCCTGCAGCGACTCACCACGCTTGGGCAAGCGCCCCATTTCATGGCTGACCCAGCCACCAATCGTTTCGAATGTATCAACGCCGTCTTCGCTGGGGAAAGTGACGTTGAACGCCTCTTCCACCCGCTCGAGTGGCGTGTGTCCTGCCACGCGGTAGGTGTTGTCAGCCAGGGCAAAGATGTCGCCATCTTCTTCAGGCACATCGAACTCGTCTTCGATTTCACCCACGATTTCTTCGAGCACATCTTCCATCGTGACCAGGCCCGCGACGCTGCCAAACTCGTCCACCAAAATGCTCATGTGGTTGCGATTGGATCGAAACTCGCGCAGCAGGTCGTACAAGCCTTTGGTCTCGGGCACAAACGTTACGGGCCGCAGCAAGGCCCGCACATTCATGGAGGGAGAACGCTGCAGCTTGAGCAAGTCTTTGGCCATCAAAATGCCAATGATGTTGTCACGCTCGCCTTCGTAGACCGGGAAACGGGAGTGGGCCGTGCGGATCACCTGCACCAGCATCTCGGCGTAGGGGGCTTCGATGTCCAGCAGATCCATGCGTGGAGCGGCCACCATAATGTCGCTGGCGGTGCGGTCTGCCATGCGAATCACGCCTTCCAGCATGACGCGTGCTTCGGTGCCAATGACTTCGTTGTCTTCGGCTTCGGCCAGGGTTTCGATCAACTCATCCTTGGAGTCGAGCCCCGGATGGATGAATTCGACAATTTTTTGCAGGAAAGTGCGCTTGTCTTCGCGCTCAGCATGGCGCGCAGGATGCGGGTCAGACACAGTCTTTCAGTGCAGGACGTGCGGTAGTGAATAGGGGCCCAAGGATAGCGGATTCCCGTGCCCCAGCAATTCCCCCCTGCGGGTAACCGCGCCTGGCACACACATTTAAGGCGCTGACTTATGGCGCCCCTCGCGCACCCCTTGGCGAATTTCTTGGACATCCGCCAAGATGCTCCAAAACTGCTTGGCCTGTTTTTTGAACTGGTAGTCCACCTCGGCGACTTGGTTGTCCCACAGCTCTGAGACTTGGCTGTCCAGCCCTGCTGCGGGCAACTGCAAATAGGCTTCGGACTCGGTGCCATCGCGCTTGACGCGGGCGCCCGCATTGCGCGCAATCTTGAGCATGGGCGTGTTCTCACTCAGCGCGTGAATGAACATCATCTCCACACCCTTGTTGCGCGAGTGCAGCATCGCCCGTGCAAACAAGCGGGTGCCCAGGCCCAGCCCCCGTGCAGTTTTCAGCACGGACACGCCAAATTCCGCGCAATTGCTGTGTTCGGCCAAGTCCACATAAGCAAGGTGCGCCATGGCAATCAGCTCCAGGCGGCGATTGAAGATGCCAAAAATATCGTCACGCGCAAAGTTCAGGTTGTCGGCATAGCGCACCACCTGCTCATCATTGGCGGCATAACCAAAGCGCAGGTAGCGATCGCCTTCGTCAAGCTTGAGCAAGTGCGCGCGGATGCGCGCGCGGTGGCGCTCGGACAGTTCGCGAATCGGCACCATGCTGGGCACGCTGCGCTTGGCCGATGCCTTGCGCAGCCATTGCTTGCTGGCTTTCCAAGGAGAAGTGATCCAACGGAGGGGCTCTGTCATGGTCAAAGTCCTGTGCGAGAGGCTTGGCGCGTGGTTTCAGCGCCGCGGCGCAGTGCAATGCCAATGGCCACCGCCCACACCAAAATGCCAATGTAATTGGCATGGAGCAAGGCATCGATGGGGTTGGCCACCGCATTTTTGAGCAGTTGCATCAATACTTCGCCAATGCCGCCGGGGGCAGCCATACCGGTGGCGGCATCGGCCAGCACCAGCGTGGTGGGGAAGAAGCTGCTGGCTACTACCGCCACAATGGCGGCGCTCAGGGTGCCAATCACGTACAGCCACAGCACGGGTTTCAGGTGGCTGCTTTCGCCGGGGCGCTTGTTGCTGATGGCTGCAATCACCAGCACAAACACCAAAATGGGTGCAACTGCTTTCAGGGCAGATATAAACAGCGTGCCCAAGAATTCCACTTTCAGCGCGGCTTCTGGCCAGATGAGCGCCAAAGCAATGCCCAGGACAAGGCCAATGATGATTTGCGTGACGATGCTGGTGCGCTGCGACCAGTTAAGCAAAGGTTGGAAGATCATGTGAGAAAGGTTGCGCCACTGACATATAAAGCGGCGAGTTTAGGGGTTCTCACGTATTCCGTCAGTGGTATGCCTTCATAACTGCGCGGTATGAAGTGATGCTTGAAAAGTTTGATTTATCTAAATCAATACAAGGTATCTCACGACTTGCCACCGCAAGCGGCTGTGACACTGGATAATTCGGCCACTATGTCGTCCCCCAAAGTTCTTTTCGGCTTTCATGCCGTTGGCGTGCGTTTGAAGACCGCGCCCCAGTCCATCATTGAGATTTATTACGAAGGCACGCGCCGCGATGCGCGCATGCGCCAGTTCTTGGAAAAAGCCAAAGAAGCCGGTGCACGCCTGATTGAAGCGGATGCCATGCGCATTGCCAAACTGGCAGGCAGTCATGGGCACCAGGGCGTGGCGGCTCGCGTGGAAGAGGTCCAAGACACCCGCACGCTGGACGAATTGCTGGACGACTTGGAAGAAGTAGGCGTGAAGAACCCCCTGCTGCTGGTGCTCGATGGCGTGACCGACCCCACAATCTGGGCGCTTGCCTGCGCGTGGCCGATGGCGCGGGCGTGCATGCCGTGATTGCGCCCAGGATCATTCCTCCGGCATCAATGCCACCGTGGCCAAGGTGGCCAGCGCCGCCGCCGAGACCGTCCCTTACTTCATGGTCACCAATTTGGCGCGCACCCTCAAAGAGCTGCAGGAGCGCAATATCTGGGTGATTGGCACCAGCGGTGATGCCGACAAGCACCTGTACCAGGTCGACCTGAAAGGCCCGGTTGCTTTGGTGCTTGGCGCAGAGGGCGATGGTATGCGCCAGCTGACGCGCAAGACGTGCGATGAACTCATCAGCATTCCCATGCAAGGTGCGGTGGAAAGCCTGAACGTGTCGGTCGCCAGCGGCGTGTGCTTGTACGAGGCAGTGCGCCAGCGCCAAGCGCAATAAAGATAGCTGTTAGCGCGCGCCATGTTTGCCTTAGAGGCCAAAAACACTGAAAATATTGCACAGGTGCGGCAATGGGTGCAGGCGGCCCAGCACGTGGTGGTGCTCAGTGGTGCGGGGGTGAGTGCCGAATCCGGTGTGCCCACGTTTCGCGATACGCACACTGGTTATTGGGCACAGTTTGATCCGCAGGAGATGGCTTCCGATCGCGGCTTTCGCATGCACCCAGAGCGGGTGTGGCAGTGGTACAGCTACCGCCGTGATGTGCTGGCCAAGGTGCAGCCGAATGCGGGGCACAGGGCGCTGGCAGATTTTGCGCAGGCCCACCCCGGGAAATTGCACTTGATCACGCAAAACGTGGATGGCTTGCATCAGCGTGCAGGCAGCCACGACGTGATTTGCCTGCATGGCGATGTGATGCGCAACCAATGGCTGGATACGTGTTGCCCGCTGTGCGACATGGCGCATGCTGTGGCGCAAGGGGGTAGTCCACCACGCTGCAGCGCTTGCGGCAATATGCTGCGCCCCGGCGTGGTGTGGTTTGGGGAGCATTTGCCAGCCCATGCCCTCGCACAGGCTGAGCAGGCAGTGAACGCCTGCGATGTGATGCTGGTGGTGGGCACTTCTGGGGTGGTCTACCCCGCTGCGGGTTTGGTATTTCAGGCGCACCAGCGTGGTGCCAAGGTGGTCATTGTCAATCCGCAAGCTACAGAGCTGGATATGCTGGCGGATATGATAGTGCATCAAAATGCAGGGAAAGCCTTGCCAGAGCTGCTTCAGTAGCTCTGAAATTTCAACCTATCCAGATGCCGAACAAGGCATCAATGCCGCTCCTACGCAGCAGTGGTTTGCCACCCCATGGGAGTGGGCAATATTCCGGCTCAAGCCCGGTGGGCTGCGTAACCAGGCGCAGGTTTTTGACAAGATGCGTGGGGGGCTAAGCGGTAGCCGCCGTGCAGAAAAAGTTTGCAGCCTTCTGCGCTGCAAACTGTATCTGCAACTTCAGGTGTCCAGGCGCTCTGCAAGCCAGGCCCGAAAAGCTTCCTGCAGATGCGTAGGAATGACCACCAGTTCTTGCTCCAGCACGCGTGCCATCTCCTGCAGGGTAGACAGGCGTGGGTCGAGGCCATTGCTCTCCAGTCGTTGCACGGTCATGCGCGACAGGCCTGCTTTGCTTGCCAAGTCCGCTTGCGTCATTTGACGTGCTTTGCGCACCGCAGTGAGGGCGGTGACCAGCGGATAGGAGGGCTTTTCAGCGTCGCGCTCTAAGGGTTCAGCAGTGTTCATCACCACAATGTAATGTGATTTGTGATCCGCAAAGCATCGCTGTGGTCAAACGCATGTGGTCAGGCAAACAAATTGAGCCGGGTGCCTAAATTGCCATAACGCGCAAGCTCGGGCTGCATCGCCGCCATTTGGGTGGCGTTTGGCGCAGTAACCACTTGGCTAGCGTCTTGCTCATCAGGTGCGCGGCGCTTGAGGTCTTGCATGGTGATGGTGTCGGTGGTGCGGTTGTTCGACCACGCATTCGTGGCGTTGCGCAGGGCGTTGGCGTAGCGGATATCCATAGTCAAACTCATCCAGTCAGAATGGTTTGAATGTAAAACGCAAGACCAAATGGCAAAGCTTCAATAAAAAGTGCAATTGCTGCTTTGATTGAAGTTTGCAAGATGTTCAACTCGGCCAGAACTTGAGCCAGTTAATGCGACCTTGGCCCCCTTCGTTGATGCGTTCGATCAATCCGCTACTTTGGTCTTCGGGAATGCTCCACTGCATGCATACCGCCGCTTGGTGCTGTACGTTCAGCAGCGCGGCCCCAGCCAATTCCAATTCGCGGCGCAGCCAGCCTTCCATCGCGTAGGGAAGGCTGCATTGCAGCGTGCTCATGCGCTGCAAAGTGATTTTTTCAGCGTGCAGCAGTGCTTGGGCAACGCAGTCTGTGTAAGCACGCACCAAACCTCCGGCCCCCAGTTTGACGCCACCGAAGTAGCGCACTACGGTAGCCAATACCCCTTCCAGGTCTTGGTGGCGTAGCACTTCCAGCATCGGGCGTCCTGCCGTGCCGCTGGGCTCGCCATCATCTACCGCAGCGGATTGCCCGCCTGCCAGCAGTGCCCAGCAAACGTGGGTAGCGCCAGGGTGTTGTTGCCGCAGCGCATCCACAACGGCTTGCGCAGATGCTCGGTCTGACATGGGTTGTACGCAGCAGAGAAAGCGGCTTTTTTTGACGATGAGTTCGTGGTGTACAGGGTGAGCGATGGTCTGCGGCATAGAGCATTGAGCTTAAAGCATGTCGCAGCAGAGAGTGCTTCGTTTCCAAATTTTGGCAGTGCTGTACTTGGGAAGGTGACAGTACAAAGAAATGCCGTCCTACGGGAAGTGCATGGATTGCTTTTTACAGTGCCTCTAAGGAGAGCGCTGTCATGTCTACACCACCTGCCCTGAACCATCTGCTTGCAAACCATACCTTTGGCCGTGAGCACAGCAACCCGCCACCGCTGCCGCAGAATATTCAAGTGGGTCAACTCATTGGTGCAGGGCAGGCTGGCGGCAATGGCCCTCCAAATGTGCAGGTGCACGATGGAGGTCTGCCCCATGATTTCGATTATTTGGTGCGCAGTGTGGGGGAGTGGTAATACTCACTGTCGAATATCGTTAATGCGATGTACGCGCTGAACGACTGAAAAATCGAGGTTCAATCCATAAAAAATCCGCCTTCAAGGTGGATTTTTGTTTTCAGTAATTACTGAAAATATTATTCGCTGCGCGCTGTCCGGGTGCTAAAAATATCCCAGCAAGCAAGAAACAGTGCAGCAATCGTGGGGCCTATAACAAACCCAGTGAGGCCGAAAATCGACATGCCGCCCAAGGTGCTGATGAGCACAATGTAGTCAGGCAGTTTGGTATCTTTGCCCACCAAGATAGGGCGCAAAAAATTGTCTACAAGGCCAATCACCAATACGCCGTAGGCGGCCAAAATGAGGCCTTGTGTGACGTTTCCTGTGGCAATGAAGTAGATAGATACGGGGCCCCAGATCAAGCTTGCGCCTACCGCAGGCAGCAGTGATAAAAATGCCATCAAGACGCCCCATAACACCGCGCCTTGGATGTCTAAGATGGCAAAAATGATGCCTCCTAGCGCACCTTGCGCTGCGGCAACCACCAAGTTGCCTTTCACCGTTGCGCGGATGACGGTGGCAAACTTTGACTCAAGGCTTTGTTTGTGTGCTTTTCTAAAGGGATGGCGTTGCGTATCCGTTGGGTCAGTTGGAGCCATCGCGCAGCAGGAAAAAAAGCAGATAAAGCATCACGCCAGAACGCACCACAAAACCCAGAGTGTTTTGCCCAATCTCAACCGCTTTACCGGCAATCAATTTGCCAGCTTCGGCAGCGATGGAAGACAGTTTGCTTTGAATTTCTTGCGCTGATGCGAGGTCTATACGCTCTAAAAACCCCCGAATCCAACCTGGCATCGCATCGTTAATTTGTTGAAAATAGGTGCCAAAGTCCAACTGTCCAGAAGACATGCGGTTGTAAATTAGGACGGTTTCGTTGACGACGGAAGAGCCGATAAGTACCAGCGGCAAAATGACGCCCAGCAAGCACAGCACCAACGTAATCAACGCGGCCAAGTTGGTGCTGCGGGGCAGTCGCCGCAGCAAACGCTTGTAGAGTGGGTGGAACAGAATTGCCAGGGCCACGGCCCAAAATACGGCACCGATGAACGGCCACAAAATCCATCCAAAACCTATGCTGACTGCGATCAGTAGCAGCAGAAATGATTTGTTGAGCGATTGTTCTGGATGCATAGATGCGGGGGCGGCGGTGCGAAGGAAGGTCAATAGCAGCGACTGTACGCGACTTAATACATATTTCTTAAAATCGTAGTTTGCAGTTTTACATGCCTTTAAAGATTTAAAAAGCGCGTCGTACGGCGGGCTTTGTTGCAGTGCGGGATTAATTTTCAGAGTCTTACATAAGACCTTTGCTGCCGATCATCGTTATGAACGGCTACAATGCAAGTAGCAACAACAGGCCCTTCCTTTGCCACAGTCGCATCCGCCAATCGGTACAGCCGTGTCGCGGGAGGTTTACCAACCAGCTAAAGCTTTCTCAGGGAAAGCAGAGGTCAGCGGAATATGAGCGATCAGCCCACTGTCTACCAAGCCTACCAAGGCAACACTTATCTCTTCGGCGGTAACGCCCCTTACGTCGAAGAAATGTACGAGAACTATCTGGCCAACCCTGGCAGCGTTCCCGATTCTTGGCGTGAATACTTCGACGCACTGCAGCACGTTCCTGCCGTTGATGGCTCCAACGCCAAAGACATTCCCCACCAGCCCGTCATCAACGCTTTCGCCGAGCGCGCCAAGCAAGGTGGCACCAAGGTGGTTGTGGCTTCCGGTGCGGACTCCGAACTGGGTCGCAAGCGCACCGCGGTACAACAGCTGATTGCAGCCTACCGCAACGTCGGTCAGCGCTGGGCAGATTTGGACCCCCTTAAGCGTACCGAACGCCCCGAAATTCCTGAACTCGACCCTGCGTTCTACGGCTTCACCGACGCCGACCAGGAAACCGTGTTCAATGTGGGCAACACCTTCTTCGGCAAGGAAACCATGTCCTTGCGCGAGTTGCTCAACGCACTGCGCGAAACGTATTGCGGCACCATCGGTGTCGAGTACATGTATGCCACCGACCAGGTGCAAAAGCGCTGGTGGCAGCAGCGCTTGGAAGCTATCCGCTCCAAGCCCGTGCTGAATGCCGACCAAAAGAAGCGCATTCTGGATCGCCTGACTGCCGCAGAAGGCCTGGAACGCTATCTGCACACCAAGTACGTGGGTCAAAAGCGCTTCTCGCTGGAAGGTGGCGAGTCCTTCATCGTGGCGATGGATGAGCTGATCAACGCTGGTGGCAAAAAGGGCGTTCAAGAAGTCGTGATTGGTATGGCCCACCGCGGCCGTCTGAACGTACTGGTCAACACCTTAGGCAAGATGCCCAAAGACCTGTTTGCCGAGTTTGATCACACCGCGCCGGAAGATCTGCCTGCTGGTGACGTGAAGTATCACCAAGGCTTCAGCTCCGACGTGTCGACGGCGGGTGGCCCTGTGCACCTGTCTTTGGCGTTCAACCCTTCCCACCTGGAAATTGTGAACCCCGTGGTTGAAGGTTCTGTGCGTTCGCGCATGGATCGACGCAATGACCCCGAAGGCAAGCAAGTGCTGCCTGTACTGGTGCACGGCGACGCGGCTTTTGCCGGGCAAGGCGTGAACCAAGAAACTTTGGCGCTGATGCAAACCCGTGGTTACTCCACCGGCGGCACGGTGCACATCATCATTAACAACCAGATTGGTTTCACCACATCGGATCCTCGCGACAAGGGTTCGACCACGTATTGCACCGACATCGTGAAGATGGTTGAGTCGCCCGTGCTGCACGTCAACGGTGACGATCCAGAAGCCGTGGCACTGAGCATGCAGCTGGCTCTGGACTACCGCATGGAGTTCCAGCAGGACGTGGTGGTGGACATCGTCTGCTTCCGCAAACTGGGCCACAACGAGCAAGATACGCCTGCGCTGACCCAGCCGCTGATGTACAAAAAGATTGCGGCCCACCCTGGTACCCGCAAGCTGTACGCCGATAAGCTGGCAGCCCAAGGCCTGGGCGATACCCTGGGCGACGACATGGCCAAGGCTTACCGCGCTGCCATGGACGAAGGCCGTCATACCCAGGAAGTGGTGCTGACCAACTTCAAGAGCCAGTACGCGGTCGACTGGAGCCCTTTCCTGGGCAAGAAGTGGACCGATGCTGGCGACACTGCCATTCCTTTGGCAGAGTGGAAGCGTCTGGCTGAAAAGATCACAACCCTGCCGGAAACTGTCAATCCCCACTCTCTGGTGAAGAAGGTCTATGACGACCGCGCAGCCATGGGCCGTGGTGAAATCAACGTGGACTGGGGCATGGGCGAGCACATGGCGTTCGCATCGCTGGTGGCCTCAGGCTACCCCGTGCGTCTGTCCGGTGAAGACTGCGGCCGCGGCACTTTCACCCACCGTCATGCTGTTGTTCACGATCAAAAGCGTGAAAAGTGGAACGAAGGTACCTACATTCCGTTGCAGAACGTGGCCGACAACCAGGCTCCGTTCGTCGTCATCGACTCCATCCTGTCTGAAGAGGCGGTGCTGGGCTTTGAATACGGCTATGCATCGAACGACCCCAACACCCTGGTGATCTGGGAAGCCCAGTTCGGTGACTTTGCCAACGGCGCGCAGGTGGTGATTGACCAGTTCATCGCATCCGGCGAAGTGAAGTGGGGCCGTGTCAACGGCCTGACCATGATGCTGCCGCACGGCTACGAAGGTCAAGGCCCAGAGCACAGCTCGGCCCGCTTGGAGCGCTTCCTGCAGCTGGCTGCGGATACCAACATGCAGATCGTGCAGCCCACCACAGCAAGCCAGATCTTCCACGTGCTGCGTCGCCAGATGGTGCGCAACCTGCGCAAGCCGCTGGTCATCATGACGCCCAAGTCGCTGCTGCGTAACAAGGACGCCACTTCGCCGCTGACAGAATTCACCAAGGGTGCGTTCCAGACAGTGATCAGCGAGCGTGACGAATCCATCGTTGCCAAGGCCGACAAGGTCAAGCGCATCATCGCTTGCTCGGGCAAGGTCTACTACGATCTGGTGAAAAAGCGCGCTGAGAAGGAAGTCGACGACGTCGCCATCATCCGCGTGGAACAGCTGTATCCCTTCCCACACAAGGCTTTCGAAGCCGAAGTGAAGAAGTACGCCAATGCCAAGGAATTGGTGTGGTGCCAAGACGAGCCGCAAAACCAAGGTGCGTGGTTCTTTATTCAGCACAACATCTACGAAAACATGCAAGAAGGCCAAAAGCTCGGTTACGCCGGTCGTGCAGCCTCTGCATCGCCAGCAGTGGGTTATGCCCATCTGCACGCTGAGCAGCAAAAGAACCTGGTGGAAGCCGCGTTCTCCAAGCTCAAAGGCTTTGTGCTGACCAAGTAATAAAAGGTAGACCCCTGCTGCCTCAGCAGGGCCCCAACACTTTTTGGAAAGAATTCAAAATGGCAATCGTAGAAGTTAAAGTTCCCCAGCTGTCTGAGTCCATCGCTGAAGCGACCATGATGACTTGGAAGAAGAAGGCCGGCGAAGCCGTGGCAGTCGATGAAATCCTGATCGAAATCGAAACCGACAAGGTGGTGCTGGAAGTACCTGCGCCTGCTGCTGGCGTGTTGGCTGAGATTGTGCAAGGTGACGGTGCCACCGTGACCACCGAGCAACTGATCGCCAAGATCGACACCGATGCGGTGGCAGGTGTGCTGCAGCTCCTGCTGCCGTCGCTGCACCCGCTGCCGCTCCTGCGGCTGCAGCCCCGCCGCTGCCGCCAACAAGGGCGATGTGGCCATGCCCGCCGCCGCCAAGCTGCTGGCTGAAAACAACCTGTCCGCCGCCAATGTGGCAGGCACAGGCAAGGATGGCCGCGTGACCAGGGTGATGCCCTGTCGGCCATCAAGGCGGCCGCCAGCATCCCCACTGGCGCTCCCAAGGCGGCCTTGCCCCAGGTGGCGCGCCTGCGCTGAAGGAAGATTTGTCGGTCGCCCCGAGCAGCGCGTGCCCATGACACGCCTGCGCGCCCGTGTGGCCGAGCGTCTGCTGCAGTCGCAATCCACCAACGCCATCCTGACGACGTTCAACGAAATCAACATGGCGCCCGTGATGGCGCTGCGCAAGAAGTTCCAGGACGACTTCACCAAGGAACACGGTGTGAAGTTGGGCTTCATGTCCTTCTTCGTCAAGGCGGCCGTGCATGCCCGAAGAAGTACCCGTGCTGAACGCCTCGGTGGACGCAACGACATCGTCTACCACGGCTACTTCGACATCGGTATTGCCGTGGGCTCGCCCCGTGGCCTGGTGGTGCCCATCCTGCGCAACGCTGACCAGATGAGCTTTGCCGACATCGAAAAGAAGATCGCTGAATTTGGCAAGAAGGCCGCCGACGGCAAGCTGGGCATTGAAGAGATGACCGGTGGTACCTTCTCCATCTCCAACGGCGGCACCTTCGGCTCGATGATGTCCACCCCCATCATCAACCCCCCACAGTCCGCGATCCTGGGCGTGCACGCCACCAAGGATCGCGCCGTGGTGGAAAACGGCCAGGTCGTGGTGCGCCCCATGAACTACTTCGCCATGTCGTATGACCACCGCATCATCGACGGCCGCGAAGCCGTACTGGGCCTGGTGGCCATGAAGGAAGCGCTGGAAGATCCTTCCCGCCTGCTGTTCGACCTGTAATCCCCACAGGGTTCGAACCTCGACGAAAACCCACCCTCGGCCACGCCCTGCGGTGGGTTTTTTCAAGCACTTGACACACAGAGATTTTGAGTTATGAGCAAGCAATTTGACGTTATCGTGATCGGCGCCGGCCCCGGCGGCTACATCGCCGCCATCCGCGCGGCCCAGTTGGGCAAGAACGTGGCCTGTATCGACGCCTGGTCGACTACGGCCGGCACGCCCGCCCCAGGCGGCACCTGCACCAACGTGGGTTGCATTCCCTCCAAGGCGCTGCTGCAGTCGTCCGAGCACTTTGAACACGCCAAGCTGCACTTTGCCGACCACGGCATCAGCACGGGCGAAGTGGCCATGGACGTCAGCAAGATGATCGCCCGCAAGGACGCCATCGTGAAGCAGAACAACGACGGCATCCTGTACCTGTTCAAGAAGAACAAGGTCACCTTCTTCCACGGTACGGCTTCGTTCGTGAAGGCCGTGGACAGCGGCTATGAGATCAAGGTGGCCGGCAAGGCCGAAGAAACCCTGGTCGGCGCACAGATCGTGGTGGCCACCGGCTCGAACGCCCGTGCCTTGCCCGGCCTGCCTTTCGACGAAGACAAGGTGCTGTCCAACGACGGCGCGCTGCGCGTGGGCGCCACGCCCAAGAAGCTGGCGCTGATCGGCGCGGGCGTGATCGGCCTGGAAATGGGCTCCGTGTGGCGCCGCCTGGGTGCCGAAGTGACCGTGCTGGAAGGCGCTCCCGCCTTCCTGTCGGCGGTTGACGAGCAGATCGCCAAGGAAGCCAAAAAGGCCTTCGACAAGCAAGGCCTGAAGATCGAACTGGGCGTGAAGATCGGCAACGTCGACACCTCCGGTGCCGGCGTGAAGCTGGAATACACCAACGCCAAGGGCGAAGCCCAGGTGCTGGAAGCCGACAAGCTGGTGGTGTCGATCGGCCGTGTGCCCAACACCAACGGCCTGAACGCCGAGGCCGTGGGCCTGCAGCTGGACGAGCGCGGTGCCATCGTGGTCGACGGCGATTGCAAGACCAACCTGCCCGGCGTGTGGGCGGTGGGTGACGTGGTGCGTGGCCCCATGCTGGCGCACAAGGCCGAGGAAGAGGGCGTGGCCGTGGCAGAGCGCATTGCCGGCCAGCACGGTCACGTGAACTTCGCCCCCATCCCTTGGGTGATCTACACCAGCCCTGAAATCGCCTGGGTGGGTCGTACCGAGCAGCAACTGAAGGCCGACGGCGTGAAGTACAAGGCCGGCTCCTTCCCGTTCCTGGCCAATGGCCGTGCGCGCGCCCTGGGTGACACCACCGGCATGGTGAAGTTCCTGGCCGATGCAGAGACCGACGAAATCCTGGGCGTGCACATGGTGGGCCCCATGGTGTCCGAGCTGATCTCCGAAGCCGTGGTGGCCATGGAGTTCAAGGCATCGAGCGAAGACATCGCCCGCATCTGCCACGCCCACCCCTCGCTGTCGGAAGCCACCAAGGAAGCGGCCCTGGCCGTGGACAAGCGTACCCTGAACTTCTAATCTCTGTTTAGAAGCAAAATAGTGGCCAAGCCCAGGTATTGCCTGCGCTTGGCGCTATTGTTTTAAAGTGCTTGTTTTGCGATCGCACGATCGCCCAACAGGCCAGAAAGCTGGATGAGCATGAGTCAGTCTGTCCGTGCGGCCTATGAGGCCGAACTCGCCGCCAAAGGTTTTACCGCCGACCCCGCCCAACTGCGCGCCGTGGATGCGTTGCAGCGCTGTGCCGATGACTGGGCTGCGTACAAGTCCAAACGCTCTAACGCGCTCAAAAAGCTGTTTCAAAAGCCCGAAATTCCGCGCGGCGTGTACATGTACGGCGGCGTAGGGCGGGGTAAAAGCTTTTTGATGGACTGCTTTTTCAATGCCGTGCCCATCAAGCGCAAGGTGCGGCTGCACTTTCACGAATTCATGCGGGAGGTGCACCGTGAACTGCATGTGCTGCAGGGTACGCAAAACCCGCTGGATGCGCTGGGGGCCAAAATTGCCAAGCGCTACAAGCTGATTTGTTTTGACGAATTTCACGTGGCAGACATCACCGACGCCATGATCTTGCACCGGCTGCTGGTGTCGCTGTTTGATAACGGCGTGGGCTTTGTGACCACTTCCAATTTCACGCCCGATGGCCTGTACCCCGATGGGCTGCACCGCGATCGCATCCTGCCGGCGATTGATTTGCTGAATGCGCGCATGGATGTGGTGAACGTGGACAACGGCACCGATTACCGCCGCCGCACGCTGGAGTTGGTCAAGCTCTACCATTGTCCGCTGGGCCCTGAGGCCGATGCGTCCATGCAAGCGGCGTTTGAGCAGCTGGCCGATGTGCCGGAAGAAAAACCGGTGTTCAAGATCGAGTCACGCACTATTCCTGCTGTGCGCCGTGCCGGTGGAGTGATCTGGTTTGATTTCCGTGAACTCTGTGGCGGCCCGCGCTCACAAAACGACTATCTGGAAATTGCTTCGCAATTCCACACCGTGCTGCTGTCGAATGTGCCCTATATGCCGGTGAATATGGCGTCGCCCGCGCGCCGCTTTACGTGGCTGATTGATGTGATGTATGACCGCCGCGTGAAGTTGGTCATGTCTGCCGCCGTGCCGCCCGAGCAGTTGTACACGCAAGGGCCGCTGTCGCATGAGTTTCCGCGTACAGTGTCACGCTTGAATGAAATGCAATCCCAGGAATTCCTCGCACTCGAGCGCCGGGTGGTGGATACCGGGTTGACCTGATCCAACGTTATGAACTTCTCTCGCTTGTTCTCTCTGACCTGTAAAGCGCTGGCACTGGGTGTGCTGGCTGTCGCTGCGCACGCACAAGATGTGCTGGCGCCAGATGACCAAGCGCATGAAGCGCTGCTGCAGCAGCGCGCGCAAGCGCGGGCGCAGGAGCGTGCCGAGATTGCACGTGCCCGCGGCGCCGTTATGGCCCGCAAGCAGGAGGCAGAAAAAGCATGCTGGCAGCGCTTTGCGGTGGAGCGCTGCCTAGGCGAAGCGCGGGCTGCCGCGCGTGAAGAAGACAATGCCCTGCATGAGCGCGAGCTGCGCTTGAACCGTGAAGAGCGCCAAGAAAAGGCGAACGAGCGGCTGCGTGCCATTGAGCGCAAGCAGCGGGAAAAGCCAGCGCCTGCGCCCGTGACGGTCACGCCGCGCGATGGCTCTGGCGTGCTCAGCACCGAAACCCGCGCTACTGAGGCCCAAAAGCGCGCCGCCGAGCAAGCACGCCGCGTGCAGGCGCACGAAGCATCGGCAGCTGCCAAGCAGCAAGAGCAGGCACAGGCCCGCGCCAAGGCGGCGCAGGAGTACCAAGCCAAGCAGGCAGAGGCTGCCGCGCGCCGCGCCAGCAAGGCCGATGAAATTGCAGGCCGCAAAGGTGCGCCTTTGCCCGTGCCTGAGGGGCTGCCAAAGCCTTAAAAAGAGGAGCGATTAGCGTTTGATTTTTAAGGCTTTGAGATAGTTTTGTATCTGAAGCTATTGAAAATACTGCGCTAGCAGCTCCTTTTTTAGCGAGCACCATGGCCATGAATTTGCACGATCAAGTTGCGGCCGCTTTCGCGCAAGACGGCTGGCTCTCGCGCGCAGAGCCACACTTCCGGCCGCGCGCAGCACTTGCGGATCGAGTGCGACTTTGCTTTGATGCACTTGACCCATCCGGTGC
>NZ_CADEPJ010000163.1 GCF_902829245.1 Comamonas jiangduensis
TCTTCGCGCTTAGCGGCAATCGCGCCCAGCAGCGCATCCAGCGCTTCGTCACTTTGCAGGGCGCGCAGGTTCTTGGTGTTGGGCGAGCTGATGTTGACCGTCACGTAGTCCGCATGGGGGTACACGCCTTCCAGGCAGATCAGGTAGTCGTCGGTCGCTTGCTCAATGGGCGTGGCGGCGTTTTTGCCAATGTTCAGGCCCAGCAGCATGGGCTTGCCCTGTGCACGCACTTTGGATTGTTTGACGTTGGCAATAAAAGCATCCAGCCCGTCGTTGTTAAAGCCCAGGCGGTTGATCAAGCCCTTGGCCGCAGGCAGGCGGAACATGCGTGGCTTGGGGTTGCCCGGCTGGCCTTTGGGCGTGACGGTGCCCACTTCCACAAAGCCAAAGCCCATGGCGGCCAGCGCGTCGATGCAGCGCGCGTTTTTGTCCAGGCCCGCGGCCATGCCCACGCGGTTGGGAAACTTCAGGCCCGCCAGGGTGATGGGGTCTTCCACCAGCGGTGCGGCCATGCGCATTCCAGCAAGGTGCCTTGGCCCCTGGCCAGCGTGTTCATGGTGAAGTCGTGGGCCTTCTCGGGGTCCATACCAAATAAGAAGGGGCGTACAAGGGCGTAAGGAATAAGCGACATAGGGAATAATTCGGAGGATTAACCGGATTTTCCCCCATGACGACACCTACTGCACCTCTCACGCAAGATGAATTGAAAACTTTGGTCGGCCAAGCCGCTCTGCATTACGTGGTACCTGGCGAAATTGTGGGCGTGGGCACCGGCTCCACCGTCAACAAATTCATTGACGCGCTGGCCACGATGAAGGACCAGATCAAGGGTGCGGTTTCCAGCTCGGTAGCGAGTACCGAGCGTTTGAAGGCGCTGGGCATCACCGTGTTCGATGCCAACGACGTGCAAAGCCTGTCGGTCTACATCGACGGTGCCGACGAAATCGACGGCCAGGGCTATATGGTCAAAGGCGGGGGCGCTGCGCTCACGCGCGAAAAAATTGTGGCTGCGCTGGCCAAGCAGTTTGTCTGTATTGCTGACGAATCCAAGCTGGTTGCGGCATTGGGTAATTTTCCGCTGCCCGTGGAAGTGATCCCTATGGCTGCTGGCCAAATCGCCCGCAAGTTTGAAGTCATGGGCGGTACTGCCACGCTGCGCATGAAAGACGGCCAGCCCCTGGTGACCGACAACGGCCAACACATTCTGGATGTGCGCGGCCTGCAAATCACCGAGCCACTCGCGTTTGAGAGCCAAGTCAACCAGTGGCCCGGCGTGGTCACCGTGGGTGTGTTTGCGCACCAAAAAGCCCATGTATGCTTGCTGGGTTGCGCCGATGGCGTGCGCACCATCACTTACTAACTTTTGAGCTGATTTACACCTATGCTCAACGCGCTTTGGTTGGGCTTTTTTCTCGTGGCTGCTGTCGCTGCGCTGGCCCAATGGCTGGTTGGCGGGCAGCCACAAGTGTTTGCACAGATGGTGCAGGCGTGGTGCACAGGCTGCGCCATCCCTGCTTGGTGTGTCTTCCCGTCGCCAATCTTGCCGCCGCCATAGTTTTCGCCATAGGTAATGACGGGCCAGCCGTAGTTGTTACCGGCTGTTGGGCGGTTGATTTCATCACCCCCTTGGGGGCCGTGCTCGTTCATCCAATAGCTGCCATCCGGTGCCAGGGCTGCCCCCTGCGGGTTACGGTGGCCATAGCTCCAGATTTCTGGCAGGGCATCGCTGCGCCCCACAAAGGGGTTGTCTTTGGGTACGCTGCCGTCTTTGTGGATGCGCACAATCTTGCCCAAGTGGTTTTGCAGATTTTGCGCCTCTTCCTTGAAGTGGTAGCGCTCGCCCAGGGTGAGCAGCAGCGTGCTATCGCGGCGCTCCACAATGCGGCAGCCAAAATGCAGCTGGCTGGCTTTCTTGGGGCGCTGGCTGAAAATGACTTGCAGGTTTTCTAGCCTTGTTTGATCCGCCGAAAGCTGGGCTTTGGCCAGTGCCGTGCTGTTGGTGCCGTTGTGGGTGGGGGCGGGTTCGCTGTAGCAAAAGTACACGGTGCGACTGTGGGCAAAGTCGCTGTCCAGCACCACATCCAGCAAGCCACCTTGCCCGCCTGCCGCAATCGCGGGCAAGCCCTGCAGTGGTGCGCCCAAGGTGCCATCGGCAGCTATTACGCGCATGCGCCCCGGGCGCTCGGTGACCAAAAACTTGCCTTCGGGTAAAAACGCCACAGCCCAAGGGTTTTGCAACCCTTGTGCTACGACTTGCAGCTGTATGTGGAGTGCGTGGGCGCTGACCAGTGTGCAGCACAGGGCCGCTGCGCAGATGCGCGGCGCAAGACGCTGACAGAGGGCGGTGGAAGGCATGCATGTCTCCTTGGATTGGGCTTGCGGCAGCGCAAGCACGAAAGCAGAAGGCACAAAAACTTGGCAACGATGGCGCAGGGGCCACTGCGGCAGGTGTATAAATCCTGCTGAGTCATTCTATGCCGCTCATAAGAAGCGGCTTTTTTTGTTCTTTTTCGAGAAAGGCCCCCTATGGGAGCGCAATGGAAAGCCAAGGGCAAGGCCCTGGTTGCGGACGCCAAAGGCAAGCTGTTTGGCAAATTGGTCAAGGAAATCACCGTAGCAGCCCGTTTGGGCGGGGGCGACCCCGGCAGCAATGCGCGCCTGCGCATGGCGATTGAAGCGGCCCGCAAGGCTTCCATGTCCAAAGAAACGCTGGACCGGGCGGTCAAAAAAGGCGCGGGCGTGGGCGCGGATGCGGTCAATTACGCCAGCGTGATTTTTGAAGGCTATGCGCCTCACCGCGTGCCCGTGATGGTGGAGTGCCTGACCGACAACCCCAACCGCACTGCGCCCAATATGCGCGTGTGCTTTCGCAAAGGCCAGATGACTGCGGTGGCGTGGGACTTTGACCATGTGGGCATGATCGAAGGCGAGGCCGAGAGCGGCGCTGACGTCGAGTTGGCTGCGATTGAAGCGGGCGCGCAAGACTTTGAAGCCGGTGACGAAGAAGGTGTGACACTGTTCATTACCGACACCAGCGACCTGGACGCTGTGAG
>NZ_CADEPJ010000164.1 GCF_902829245.1 Comamonas jiangduensis
GGCCGGTGAAGAACCACACTTGCTGCGACAGCCAGCCCAATACGGCAAATCCAGCCAAGCTCAGTGCAAACATGCCCAGCATGCGTTTGGTAATGTGCTTGTGTTTGAAGTGGCCCAGCTCGTGCGCGAGCACGGCCTCCACCTCATCCGCGTTGAGCTGCTGGAGCAAGGTGTCATAAAACACCACGCGTTTGCTGGCGCCAAAGCCTGTGAAGTAGGCGTTGGCGTGGGCCGAGCGGCGGCTGCCATCCATGACAAACAGGCCCTTGGCCGCAAAGCCGCAGCGTTGCATCAAATGGGTGACGCGAGCTTTGAGGGTTTCATCGGCCAGCGGTTCAAACTTGTTGAACCAAGGGGCGATAAAAGTGGGGAAGATCCACATCAGCAGCAGCTGAAACCCCGTCCAGATGCCCCATGCCCACAGCCACCACAGACTGCCTGCGGCACCCATAAACCACAGAATCACCCAGGCAATCGGCAGGCCAATCACAGCTGCCAGCACCGTGGATTTGAGCAGGTCGCCCAGCCAGATGGCGGGTGTGCTTTTGTTGAACCCAAAGCGCGCCTCCAGCACAAAGGTTTGATAAAGCGAAAAGGCAGATCCAGCAAACCGGAGATCAGCGCAAACGCTGCCAGCAACACCAATTGCTGCGCCATCCCTGGCGCCATGAATTGCAGTAGCGCCGTGTGCAAGGCGTTGAGCCGCCCAACAACGTCCAGCCCAGCAAAATCAATGCACCCCAGGCCATGTGGGCCAAACCAAGGCGTGCTTTGGCCAAGGTGTAGTCGGCCGCTTTTTGGTGGGCAGCTAAGGAAATGTGGTTGGCAAATGTGCCGGGCACCTGGTCGCGGTGTTGGGCTACATGGCGCACTTGGCGCGTGTTCAGCCAAAGCTGCACCAGCAGCTGCAGTGCCAAGGCTGTGGCAAAGGCCAGAGTCAGCACCAGTGAGGGGGAAAGAGCATTTGTTGTGGGCATTGGCGGCGAGTGTAGGCGACAATTTAAGTATGTCTCTTGCCTCTGCCCCTGAAACCCCTGTGTTACCCAAGTCAGATTTCAACCTCGTGTGGCTTGACTGTGAAATGACAGGATTGAACCCTGAACATGACCGCATTATTGAAATTGCAGTGGTGGTGACGAATGCCCATCTGGACATTCGTGTGCAAGGGCCGGTTTTTGCCATTCACCAAAGCGACGAGTTGCTCGCAGGCATGGATGCATGGAACAAAGGCACGCACGGGCGCAGCGGTTTGATTGAGCGCGTGAAAGCGTCCGAAGTGACCGAGGCGCAGGCCGAGGCACAGCTGATTGCCTTCCTGCAAAAGTACGTGCCCAAGGGCAAGGTGCCTTTGTGTGGCAACAGCATTGGCCAAGA
This sequence comes from Comamonas jiangduensis, assembly GCF_902829245.1. Taxonomy (GTDB): domain Bacteria; phylum Pseudomonadota; class Gammaproteobacteria; order Burkholderiales; family Burkholderiaceae_C; genus Comamonas; species Comamonas jiangduensis. The sequence continues at coordinate 1,375 of NZ_CADEPJ010000164.1, forward strand.
CCGCCGCTTTTTGGCGCGCTACATGCCCAAGTTGGAGGCGTATCTGCATTACCGCAATGTGGATGTCAGCACCCTCAAAGAATTGGCACGCCGCTGGAAGCCGGAGGTGGTCACGAGCTTCAAGAAAGCGCAGCGCCATACCGCGCTGGCCGATGTGCTGGAGTCCATTGACGAGTTGCAGCACTACCGCACGCATTTCCTGGCATTGCCTGCGGCGCAGGAAGAACTTCCAGCGGCTGCTGCGGTGCAGGCTTAAGTGTTAATTGCGCGCTCTTGCGCCCAGCGTGGTGCGCAAGAGCATCACCACCCTCTGTGGCGATGGGTTTGCATACCGCACGTAGCGGTATTGACCTTGCAGTTGAGCGGAAAAATCCAGAACGTGTGATAATTGCTGTCTTGCACGTTTCAAGCGACTAGCGCTTGCGTAGCGATGCAACACTTGTGCATCTCCCATCACTCACCGGGCCCGCTACCCGCTGCAACGATAACTTTCAAGTTTTCGCCAGCGTCGTAGCAATGAATGGCCCACCAGCAGCCCTGTGCGCGCCGCTGGAATCGTTTGACGGTTGATGTTTCCATAACCGTCAAAAAAGCGATGCCTGCTTTGCTGGGCCGCTTTTCGCGTGAGAAAACATGAACGACTTTTTGAATGAGCAGGGCCAACTGGCCGCTGCGGATACTGCTTTGGACGCTTCCACTTTGAATGTTGCTGCTGAGGCAGTAATTGATGAATCTATTGACGCTGTTGCTGTTGAGCAAAAAGCAGTTGAAGAACAACCGAACGGCTTTGTAGAGCTGGGACTGGCACCCGAGCTGGTGCAAGCTGTGGCGGATCTGGGTTACACCCAGCCTACCGCTGTGCAAAAGAAGGCCATTCCTTTGGCCATGGGCGAAGGCGCTGACGAAAACGGTTTTATCGACCTGTTGGTGTCCAGCCAAACCGGTTCCGGCAAGACTGCAGCTTTCTTGCTGCCCGTGCTGAACACCATCCTCCAGCAACGCGCTGTGGCTGATGCTGAAGCCAAGGCGGAATTTGACCGCCTGTGCGCCGAAGCGGCTGCCAAGGGTGAGCCCCTGCCCAAGCGCGCCAAGCGCAAGGACCCCACCAATCCCCGCAACTTCAAGGCGGCCGTTCCCGGCGCCCTGATCCTGTGCCCCACGCGCGAGCTGGCCGACCAAGTCGCCACCGAAATCCGCCGCCTGGCGCGCGCCCAAGAGAACATCAAGGTCGTCACCGTCTACGGTGGCGTGCCCACGCGCAACCAGATTGCCAGCCTGGAAAACGGCGCGCACATTGTGGTGGGCACACCCGGCCGCGTGATGGACCTGATTGACCGCGGCGTGCTCGACATCTCCAACATCCAGACCCTGGTGCTGGACGAAGCCGATCGCATGCTGGACATGGGCTTTTACGCCGACATCACCACTGTGGTCGAGCAGTGTCCCGAGCAGCGCCAGACCCTGCTGTTCTCGGCCACCTACCCCGATGACATTGACCGTCTGGCCAAACGCTTTATGCGCGAGCCACAAATGGTGCAAGTGGCGGCCCAGCACAGCGCCCACAAAATTGAGCAACGCTGGTACGAAGTGCCCGCCAAGCAAAAAGTAGACGTGGTGGTGCAAATGCTGGCGCATTTCCGCCCCGAATCCAGCATTGTGTTTTGCAACACCAAGCAGCAATGCCGCGATGTGGTGACCGAGCTGCAGGCCCAAGGCATCAGCGCCTTGGCCCTGTTTGGCGAGCTGGAGCAACGCGAGCGCGACGAAGTGCTGGTGCAGTTTGCCAACCGCAGCTGCAGCGTGCTGGTTGCCACCGACGTGGCCGCGCGCGGCCTCGATATTGCCAACCTGGCCTGCGTCATCAATGTGGACGTGACGCCCGATGCCGAAGTGCACATCCACCGCATTGGCCGCACCGGCCGGGGTGATGCCGAAGGCCTGGCGCTGAACCTGGTGGCCATGGACGAAATGCCCTATGTGGCAAAGATTGAGCAACTGCAAGGCCGCCCCTCGGAGTGGCTGGAGGTGGCGGAATTGACGCCCAAGACGACTAATGTTGTGTTACGTAAGGCGACGGCGGCAGCGACAAATATTTACAACATCGTCAGCAGCGTCAGAAGTGTAAAAGAGACAGCTGTAACTACTCCACCATGATGTGACCAACCGAACCCATGCCCGATGTCGCAATCCGCACACTGCCCGGCTGTGCTTGGGCCTGCTGCAGCAAATCGTTCCAGCGCTTGCCCAAAAAGCTGCTGGTGGCCAGAACATATACGGGTGAATACATCATGGGAGCCACCGCAACCACATCGTTAAATGGCTGGTAGGGCAGCTTCATCAGGTGGGGTGACAACGTGAGCGGGCTGATGGCACTGAGCGCCAGCGTATAGCCATCAGGTGCGGCCTTTGCCACGTCTGCCATGCCCAGCGTGCCGCCAGCACCTCCTTTGTTTTCCACAAAAAAGCTCTGGCCCAGCGCTTGTCCCATCTTTTCCACCAACTTGCGGCCCACGCTGTCCGTGACACCTCCTGCTGCATAAGGAATCACTACGCGCACAGGCTTTTGGGGCCAAGCGCTTTGTGCCCAGACTTGGGGCAGGCCCAGTGCCAGCGCACTGGTACACAGGAAATGTCGACGATGCATCATGTTGCTCTCGGTTCGGCAGCGACCGCGCTGTGGGGGGGGGCTGTGTCCTGCCTGTGGATTCGACGCAAGACGGTGTCACAAGCGGTGGCCCCTAGAAGAAACGCAGGCGTGTTTGCACGCGCTTGCAGCGCATGCGTGGCGGTCATCTGTGGGGACATTCAGCCACGCGGGTTTGCAAGGTTGCAGTGCCCGCGTGGAGCGCATTACAGGCTGTACGCTTCCAGCGGCTTGTCGTTGGGCGCTTGCAGCAGCTGCTTGAGGGTGTCACCCATGGGCAGGTTCAAAGATATGTTCTTGGGGGGAATCGGCTGCACAAACCATTTGTCATAGATTTGCGCCACTTCGCCCGACTTCATCATGCTGACCAAGGCATCGTCCACTGCTTTTTTGAAGCTCGGATCATCCTTGCGAAACAGCAGTGCAATCGGCTCGAGCCCAGCACTTCGCCCACGATTTTGTAGCCCTGCGGGTCTTTGGAATTGGCAATCACACCGGCAAGCAAGTTGTCGTCCAGCACAAAGGCTTCGGCGCGGCCCGCTTCCAGCATCATGAAGCTCTCGAAGTGATCCTTGCCCAGTTGGGTGGGCAAATTCACGTTGTGGTCCTTGGAAAACTTGCGCAGCAATTGCACCGCTGTGGTGCCTGCGGAAGCCGCCACGGTTTTGCCATCGAGCTGCTTGAACGAGGTGATGGGCGAGTCTGCGCGCACCGCCATGCGCACTTCGCTCACATAGGTGGTGACCGCAAACGACACCTGTTTTTGGCGGCTGAGGTTGTTGGTGGTGGGGCCACAGCCCATGTCCACCGTGCCGTTTTGCACCAGGGGCAATGTGTTTTGGGCCGTCATGGCCATGTACTCAATCTTGGCCTGGGGGACGATGCGGGCCAGCACCTTCTCGCACAGCTCGACGTGGTAGCCCACAAACTGGGCGTGAGAGCCCAGTGCGTACGCCATGGGCGCAGAGCTCTCGCGCACGCCGATGGTGACTTTGCCTTGTTGCTGAATTTTTTCGAGGGTGCTGCCAGTTTGGGCGTGCACGCTGAATGCCGAGGCCAAAGCGACACAGGCCAGGCTCCAGCGGGTGGAAAATTTCGTCATACCAATCTCCTTCGTGGTGTTATCAGCAATCTGCGTGCCAGGCACAGCAGATGCCGTCGTCGTCAAGGACTTGCGTCAACTATCTGGCAATTGGCGACGCAGGCATAACGATGAAACGGAAGGAGGTCATGCGGGGTGTGTATGACCTGGGGGTGACCCTAGGGGCCAGGGAGATGCGGCCTTGCTGCGTGACCGCTGCGCAGCCGCCGCCATCGTCCCCTATAGCCCCTCAGGCCCACAGCACCCAGTTGGGTGCAGCTTAAGCCCCCTGCAAGCGGGCCTCTGCAGGTGCTTCCCACCAGCCGCTGACCAGCCCCTGTGGCTTGCGCAAGGCGCGCACCCAGGCGCAATCGGGCCAGGCGGCTTGCTGCACATTCATGCCGGCAAACACGCCATAGCCTTCACCGGCCACGATGTCGCCGTCGGCCTGCATGCTCTCGCCAGCGCGAATGCTGCAGGCGGCGCGGGGGGGGGGTCCATCTGGAAGAGATCGCCAGTGTGGATGGCATTGACGGCGTGTTCATTGGCCCGGCCGATTTGTCGGCCAGCCTGGGCTATGCCGGCAACTCCAGCCACCCCGATATGCAGCTCATCATCAATGATGCGCTGCAGCGGGTGCGCCAATGTGGCAAGGCGCCGGGCATTTTGGTGACACAGCCCGAGCGCGTGCAAAGCTGCATCCACCACGGCACTTTGTTTGTGGCGGTGGGGATGGACATGCTGCTGCTGCGCCGCGGGGCCGGCGCGCCGGCGGCCCGCCTTTAGCCGCCGCAGATTGTGCCGGCGGCAAGTGCGGCCATGTATTGAGCGCGGTCTGGCAGTTTTGCGCATGTATTGCATGCTTAGAAAACTGCAGCACCTGGCGCAGGTGTAGCATGGCTTAGAGGGCTTTTTGATCTCAAGAAGCTTGGCAAGTCTTTGGCTGCTGCCCGCAAATGCAGCGGCGTTATTGATGTTTTTTGGCGAGGTAAATCACCATGTCTCACACATACCCGGATACCCAGTTGCTCATCAACGGCCAATGGCAGCCCGCTGCCAGCGGCAAAACCATGCCCGTGCACAACCCTGCCACCGGCGAAGTGATTGGGCGGCTGGCCCATGCGGGCAAGGAAGACCTGGACCGCGCCCTCGCTGCCGCTGAAAAAGGCTTTGCCATCTGGAAGCACACCAGCGCCCATGAGCGCCAGGCCACCATGCGCAAGGCGGCAGCGCTGCTGCGCGAGCGCGCCGATGCGATTGCCGCGTTGCTCACGCAAGAGCAGGGCAAACCGCTGGCTGAAGCCCGCGTGGAAGTGCTGGCGGGCGTGGGCATCATCGAGTGGTTTGCCGATGAGGCCCTGCGCCTGTACGGTCGCATCGTGCCCGCGCGCCGGGGCGATGTGCAGCAGTTGGTGATCAAAGAGCCGGTGGGCCCCGTGGCGGCCTTCACGCCGTGGAACTTCCCCGTCAACCAGATCGTGCGCAAGATCAGCGCGGCGCTGGCCACGGGCTGCTCCTTCCTGTGCAAAGCACCCGAGGAAACACCAGCTTCGCCCGCCGCGCTGTTCCAGTGCTTTGTGGATGCGGGCGTGCCTGCGGGCGTGATTGGGCTGGTGTATGGCGACCCGCATGAAATCTCCAGCTACCTGATTCCCCACCCCGTGATCCGCAAGATCACCTTCACCGGCTCCACCCCCGTGGGCAAGCAACTGGCGGCCATGGCGGGCGCGCACATGAAGCGCTGCACCATGGAGCTGGGCGGCCACGCCCCGGTCATCATTGCCGAAGATGCCGATGTGGCGCTGGCCGTGAAGGCGGCGGGGGCCGCCAAGCTGCGCAATGCGGGGCAGGTGTGCATCTCGCCCACGCGTTTTTTGGTGCACCACAGTCTGGAAAAAGCCTTCACCGAACAGGTGGTGGCCTACTTTGAATCGATCCAGGTGGGCAACGGGCTGGAGGCGGGCACCACCATGGGGCCGCTGGCCAATCCACGCCGCATCACGGCCATGAAATCCTTGGTGGCCAATGCCCAAGCGCAGGGCGCCAAGCTGCTGCTGGGCGGCAAAACGCTGGGCGATGTCGGTAATTTTTACGCCCCCACGGTGCTGGCCGATGTGCCGCTGAGTGCCGAAGTGTTCAACAACGAGCCCTTTGGCCCTGTGGTGGCCATGCGCACTTTTGACCAGATGGATGAGGCCATTGCCGAAGCCAACCGCCTGCCCTACGGCTTGGCAGCGTATGCGTTTACCCGTTCGCTCAAGCACGCCCACCAACTGAGCCAGCAGGTGGAAACCGGCATGCTGTGGATCAACCAGCCTGCGGTGGCATCGGCGGAGATGCCATTTGGCGGGGTGAAAGACTCGGGCTATGGCTCTGAAGGTGGCAGCGAGGCACTGGAGGCCTACCTGATTCCCAAGGCCGTCTCGATTGCCATGGTGTAGCACGGCGCACGTTGGCTGACCCATTTCAAGGCCGCTGTAAGCGGCCTTGTTTTGAAGGGCCAAAAGCGTGTTCCCGTCCAGTGTGGGAATCGCTGTGCCCGGTGAAGGGCTAGCCTGGCTCGCCGCTGCAATGCAGCTGCCGCCCCACTGGGCGCCGCGCAATGAAAACTTTTATTCAGCGGCAGCCAAGGTTGATGTGAACACGCTTAACGGGCCGCGCGGCGGCTGCCCAGCGGGGTGCCGTCGGCCGCGCGAGCATCGGTGTCAACCAGGCCTTTTTTCAGGTCGCGGTGGGCTTGTTGCATGACTGGGTCGGGCTGGGGGGCGGTCATGTTGATGGAGGCATCGCGCTCATGGGGCAGCTTGCTGGCAGCTTCTGCATCACTGGGGCGCTGTTTGCGCTGGGTGTTGATGTGCGGCGCCTGGGAGGCTGCAGTATTGGTCGTTGGGTGAGGGGGCTTGGATGCTGAGTTGGGCATAGCGGTTCTCCTTGCTGGCAGTGTGCGCGAGGTCTGCGCACGTGGCTGTAGGGCAAGGGCGGATGGGTGCGCGCGATTGAAAAGTTCTTTTCAACGTGTGACGAACTCCCTGCGGGCCAGGTGCGGTGACCAATGCAGTCCTACAGCTGTGCCTGGCAATCTGCGGCAACATGCAGCCATGTGCAGGCAGCTTGGTGGGCTGCAGGCGCTGAAAAAAACTTTTGCCATGACACCAAGGAGGACGTGTATGACGACATTGACCCCCGGCGTATCCCAACCCGGTTTTACCGAACTGTTTGCCCAGTTGGGCTTGGACAATGATGAGGCCAGCATTCAAGCATTTTTGCGCCAGCACCACCCCCTGGCGGACGATGTGCTGCTGCACGATGCCCCGTTCTGGAGCCCCAGCAGGCGCAGATGCTCAAGGAAAAATCCGTTGCGACGATGACTGGGCGATTGTGGTGGACCAGTTGAGCGTGGCGCTGCGCAAAAAGCCCGATCTGCAAAAGCTGTAGCGATGACAGCGCTACCGGCAGGTGCGGCGCAGAAGCTGTGCCTGCGGCACGCGCTGCACGTGCTGCGCAGCTCGCGTGTCCATCGCAGCCACCGCCCGCAGGCCGCTTTGCAGTTTGCAAGCGGCCTGTTTTTTTGCGGAATGAGGCCCGCGCCCACCCCACCAAAATTGCCCCCTGTACGTCATTGCTTCGCGCTGGGTCTGGGTGGTAGCCGCCAACCTGCGGTGGGTTGGCTGGGTGGTGGATACGGGAACGCGTCAGCGGGATGGCTCTATGCAATATATAGCTGTTCACGCAGGCTAGATCTGCGTGAGAGGCACTTTGGAGGCTTGATCCCTGATGCCCTGGCCGTGGCCGCGATCAGCCCAGCCAGTAGGTCAGCAAGCCACCCGCACCGAGCAGCCAGGCAAACAAGATGGCTGCCAGCAGCAAGGGCTTGATGCCTGCTGCGCGCACGGCTTGCCAATGGGTGGTCAGGCCCAGGGCGGCCATGGCAATCGCCAGCAGCAGGTTGTCCAGCTCCACCCCCACACGCACTACGGCGTCGGGCAAGATGCCCAGGGAATGGATGCCTGCAACGGCCACAAATCCCAGAGCGAACCAGGGAATGCTGATGCCAGCTGCATCGCCTGCTTGGCGCAGGCTGCGTGCCAGCGCTGCCGAAAGCAGCACCAAGAAGGGGGCCAGCATCATCACGCGCACCATTTTGGCGATGACGGCGGTGTTGGTTGCTTCAGGGCTGACGGCAGCGCCCGCTGCCACCACTTGTGCCACTTCATGCACGGTGGCCCCCACATACAGGCCGTACTGCTGGGCATCCCTGGGCAGCCCGCCGCGGGCGGCATTCCATTGGTACAGCGCGGGGGAGAGGAAGGTGCCGGCCGGGCCCAACACCACCCCCGGGGCAAACGCCCTGGCCCCCTCCTGTGCGCGGCCCTTGGCCCCCGGGGGTGG
>NZ_CADEPJ010000165.1 GCF_902829245.1 Comamonas jiangduensis
CCATCCTTGTTTTTGATGTATGCGTAGGTACCGTACACAGCAGTGCGCTTGGACAGGTTGTGTACATAGCCCAGAGCAAACTGATCTGCCTTCTGCTTAGCTTCACCAGCTTCTGTGATTTCGTAGCGGTTGTAAGAAGCCTTCACTTCACCAGCTGCACCCACAGGAGCGGATACGCCAACGTAGTAACCCTTGGTCTTATCCTTAGCGCTGTTCACGCCATCGGTCCACTTGGCTTCGGAGTTGCGGTACGCAGCAGCCAGCTTAGCAACGCCAAAGTTGTAAGAGCCACCCAAGCTCCAAGCATTCACGTCGTGTTCAGCGTCGAATACTGCAGGGTTACCACTGAATTCAGCAGTATTAGCACCTGCATTGCGACGCTCCAGACCCAGACCCAGGCTCAGAGGACCGTTGTCATAAGTCAGACCTGCGCCCATGTAACGGCTGGCGCTGTTCGAGAACTTGCCAGTTTGCGCATCCTTATCTTCGCCAAAGCCGTAGTTCACGTTGGCACGGAAACCGCTGAAGTCAGGCGACAGGTAAGTCACCATATTGCTCACGCGCTGCGTCGTGGAGTCACCGTTCACGCCAGCGTCAGTCCACACCTTGGAAGCGCCATAGCCCACTTGACCAAACACGTCGTAGCGGCTGGTAGCGTTGTAAGCAGCAGTCAACTCACGACCCATACGCACTTCACCGAAGTTGCCAGACAAGCCCACAGTAGCGCGGCGCTTGAAAGCCAATTCACCAGACGCAGCTTCGCCAGCGCCAGCTTTGGAATAGCCAGAATTACCCGAACCGTTGTCAGCCAAGATACCCGCTTCCAGCCAGAAGTTGGCCTTCAGACCACCACCCAGGTCTTCCACACCACGGAAGCCCAGACGGCTGGTTTGGTTGCCGCCGGAGTTCAGACCAGACCAGTTGTCTTGGCCGTTCACATAAGACACAGCGCTGTCAACAACGCCGAACACGGTCACGGAAGATTGTGCGAAAGCAGCGCCGGAAACAGCAACAGCTGCCAAAGCGATCAGAGATTTCTTCATTTGATACTCCAAGGTTTGTTGAAGGCACGTAGCGGTTTTATCTGACTTTGTAACAAGCCTGTTACCGCCAAGCGCGCCAACCTCCTGGTGGGGAAGTTGGGGGTTATTGCACCAGACTGGACTGCCTTGCGCAAAGAAATTCCCCTCCACAAGGCAAAAAACGCCGTTTTCTGTTGCCCCCATGCAACACACCCCAGCGAACACTGCAGCTGCGCACCCATATCGCACGCTGAAAATGCGCACGATGCTCTTGGAAAATATCGCTTGCGCCTAAAGCGATTACTCACATTTCGCAACCCACGACCTGTCGAACATTTCGCACATGATCCATCCGCCCGCGCTTTACGCACAGCCAGCATGCTGTGATTGGGCACCGTTCCATAAAAAAAGCGCCACTTAGGCGCTTTTGCTGCATGGTTGGCTGCATGAAGATAGGGCGAAGGATTTAAACCTCCACCAGCTCGAAACTGGTGGTGATTTCTGCCGTCTTGCCCAGCATGATGCTGGCTGAGCAGTATTTCTCGTGGCTCATGGCAATCGCACGCTCGACCGCAGTAGCAGGCACACCCTTGCCGGTCACTGTGAAGTGCATATTGATCTTGGTGAAAACCTTGGGCTCGACCTCGGCACGCTCTGCCTGCAGTTTGACAGAACAGCCGCGCACATCGTGGCGACCGCGCTTGAGGATGAGTACCACGTCATAGGCGGTGCAGCCGCCGGTGCCCGCCAGCAGCAGTTCCATGGGGCGTGCTGCCAGGTTTTGTCCGCCATTGGCGGGGTTTTTCTCGTCGGGGGCGCCATCCATAGGCACCATGTGGCCGCTGCCGGTTTCTGCCATAAAGCCCATGCCCGAACGTGTGCCTGCCGCGCCGGTCCAGCTGACGGTGCATTCCATAGTGTTTCTCCTGTGCAACTCTGAAAAAGGATAAGTGGGTTTTCTGAATCGATTGTCGCCCTCGGCAGGACTGGAATTTCAGAAAACATTGAAATCTTGTTGCAACGCAGCAAAATCCGCGTACAATCCCAAACTCGCGTTAATCGTTTGCCCGGCAAGCGACACACCACAGCCCAAACTGTAGCGCACCCATTGTCTCCTCCACCTCCTCTAACGGTGGATTCAGCCCCAAGCCCTCGCGGCTCGGGGCTTTTTTTTGCCCGCGATGGCGCCGCTGCAGCATGAACATGGGTGGTACACAAGGCATATGCCTATGATGGAGGGCTTGTGCAGGCCCTCTAGCAAGGCCCCTGCACCCATTTGGATGGCCGCTGTATGACTGCGCAAAAGACACTCACCCCCTTTGACTACCTCACCAAAATCCTGAATGCCCGCGTCTATGACGTCGCTGTGGAATCGGATCTGGACATTGCCAAGAACCTCAGCCGCCGCCTGCACAACAAGGTGCTGCTCAAGCGCGAGGATCAGCAGCCCGTGTTCAGCTTCAAGCTGCGCGGCGCGTACAACAAGATGGCACACCTGACCAAAGACCAACTGGCCAAGGGCGTGATTTGTGCCTCCGCAGGCAACCACGCTCAGGGCGTGGCATTGGGCGCCAAAAAGCTGGGCTGCCGCGCGGTGATCGTGATGCCGACCACCACGCCGCAGGTCAAGATTGACGCGGTCGCCGCCCTGGGTGGCGAAGTGGTGCTGGCCGGAGACAGCTACTCCGATGCCTACAAGCACGCCGTGAAGCTGCAAAAAGCCGAAGGCCTGACGTTTATCCACCCCTTTGACGACCCCGACGTCATCGCCGGCCAGGGCACGATTGCCATGGAAATGCTGAGCCAGCTGCAAAAGCTGGGCAGCCGCGATCTGCATGCGGTGTTTGTGGCGATTGGCGGGGGCGGCCTGATCAGCGGCGTGGCCAACTACATCAAGGCCGTGCGCCCCGATATCAAGGTAATTGGCGTGCAGACCAAAGACAGCAACGCCATGCTGCAGTCCATCAAGGCGGGCGAGCGGGTGGAGCTGGCGGATGTGGGCCTATTCTCCGATGGCACGGCCGTCAAGCTGGTGGGCGAAGAAACCTTCCGCGTGGCCCAGGGCCTGGTCGATGACTACATCGAGGTCGATACCGACCAGGTGTGCGCCGCTATCAAAGACATTTTTGTGGACACGCGCTCCATCGTCGAGCCCTCCGGCGCGCTGGCTGTGGCGGCCATCAAGCAGTACGTGGCCAAGCACAAGACCAAGGGCGAGACCTACGCCGCCATTTTGTGCGGCGCCAACATGAACTTTGATCGCCTGCGCTTTGTGGCCGAGCGCGCCGAGGTGGGGGAAGAGCGCGAAGCTCTGTTTGGCGTGACCATTCCGGAAGAGCGCGGCAGCTTCAAGCGCTTTTGCGAAGTGGTGGGCAAGCTTCCCGGCGGCCCCCGCAGTGTGACGGAGTTCAACTACCGCATCAGCCACGAGAACAAGGCCCACGTCTTTGTCGGCCTGACCACGCCCACCAAGGGCGAGAGCGAGAAGATCTGCAAGAACTTCCAGAAAAACGGCTTTGAAGCGATCGACCTGACATTTGACGAGATGGCCAAAGAGCACCTGCGCCACATGGTGGGCGGCCATTCGCCCCTGGCGCAGGACGAGCGGCTGCTGCGCTTTGTCTTCCCCGAGCGGCCGGGCGCGCTGTTCAAGTTTTTGAGCCTGATGGCGCCGACCTGGAATATCTCGCTGTTTCACTACCGCAACCAGGGCGCGGACTACGGCCGCATTCTGGTGGGCATGCAGGTACCCGCCAAGGACAGCAAGAAGTTCGACACCTTCCTCAAGCAACTGGGCTACCCCTGGGTGGAAGAAACCCACAATCCAGCCTACCAGCTGTTCTTGAAATAAAGTTTTCAGCCTTTTTGACTGCTAGCGCTTATCTGGCAAGCGCTAGCAGCTCTACTTTTTAAGCAACCATGCAAGCGCTTCGCCACTTTTTACTGGCCGTGCAATTCTTCAGCCGCATTCCGGTGACGGGGCGGCTGGCGGCTTGGGTGGGCTGGAGCCCTGCCATGCAGCGCGCCAGCGCGGCGCATTTGCCGGGCGTGGGCTGGCTGGTGGGGCTGGCAGCCGCTGCCGTGGTGCTGGCTTGCAATTACGCACTGGCCACGCACCCCATGCTGCCGTGGATGGCGGCCGCGCTCAGCACCTTGGCCACGCTGGCAATCACCGGCGGTTTTCACGAAGATGGGCTGGCCGATGTGGCCGATGGCCTGGGCGGCCACCTGCCCGCTGAGCGTGCGCTGGAGGTGATGAAAGACTCGCGCCTGGGCTCCTACGGGGTGATGGCGCTGTGCATGGGGCTGCTGACCAAGGTGGTGTGCGTGGCCTTGCTGGTGCAGATTGACGTGGCCGCTGCGGCGCTGCTGCTGTGCGGCGTGCACGTGCTCTCGCGCGGTGCGCCCCTGGTGCTGATGCGTGTGCTGCCGCATGTCAGCAAGCCGGCGGCCTCCAAAACCCTGCACATTGCGGGCACACCACTGACCTGGGGCGGCGTTGCCACGGGCATGCTGTGGTGCCTGCCTGCGCTGGCCGCTGTCTCGGTGTATCTGGGCTGGACCACGGTGTGGGCCCTGCTGCTGACGGCTGCCGTGGTCACCAGCTACATGGGCTGGCGCTTTGAGCGCCGCTTGGGCGGCATGACGGGTGATTGCCTAGGCGCCACCCAGCAAGTGTGTGAACTGGCCATGTATGTGGTCTGCGGGCTGCTGCTGGCCCCCTATGTAATCTAAGCCATGGCCCAGGCATCACTGTGGCTGCTGCGCCATGCCCAACCGCTGATTGCCCCCGGCGTGTGCTACGGCCAGCTGGATGTACCGGCTGACCCCAGCGCCACGCTGCAAGCGGGCATGCGCTTTGCCGCAGCCATGCCAGGCGGCGCCATGGTGCGCCACTCTCCCTTGCAAAGATGTGAGCAGCTTGCGCTTTCCTGCAAGCGCCAGAGCATTTTGAGTATGGATGCACGTTTGCAGGAAATGGATTTCGGCCGCTGGGAAGGGCAGTCGTGGAACGACATTGGCCGCGCCGCCGTCGACGCCTGGTCCCAAGACCTGTATGCCCATGCCCCTGGCGACGGCGAGAGCCTGGCCACCATGCTGGCGCGCGTGCGCTGCGCACTGGTCGAGAGTTGGCAGCACGACAGCCGCCTGGGCACGCGCGATGTGGTGTGGGTCACGCATGCGGGGGTGATCCGCTGCGTGCAATGGCTGCTGCGCTACGGCCACGCCCAGCCCAGCGCGCCAGACTGGCAACTGCCCGCCCCAGGCTTTGGCCAGTGGCAACAGCTGCCGTGGAAGGCGCACGCCGCGGCCTTGCAGGCGCTGGCCTAATTCGCCTGGTTGCCCAGATTACCTGGGCCCCACAAGGCTTTGCCGCGACCGGGGAAAACGGCTCTGCCGCACAATGTGCGCATGCTTGAATCTCTGCGTACTTGGGCCACTCCGTATGGTGGCGATGCTTTTCTCTACATCAGTTTTTTGGCCGTGGTCAGTGTGATCGCGTTGCTGGTCTTGCGTGACCGCCTGAGCACCGTGCTGCTGCAGCGCTTTATCCGCTTGGGGGCGCTGATTGCCTTGCCGCTGACCATCATCGCTATGGAACTGGGCGAGCAGCACTGGGGCGTGGCTGCGGTGGCTGTGGCCTGGGCCGTGCTCGTGGCCATCATCAGCAAAAAAGCGGTCACTGCACGCGCCATGCAAAAAGTGAGCTGCTTGCGCTTGAAATCATTGGTTTTCGCAGCCATTTAGTGCTGAAAACCAATACCCACAAGCACTAGCCGCTTTCATTTCAAGAGCCATCGTCGGGAGAACGTGTTCTATGCCTTTCAAAACCCCCAAGCTTTCCATGCTGGACCTGGTGGCCGTGCGCGAAGGCGGCACCACGCGCCAAGCGCTGGATCTGGCCGTGCAAACCGCCCAAAAAGCCGAAGCGCTGGGCTTTACCCGCTACTGGCTGGCCGAACACCACAACATGCCGGGCATTGCCAGCTCGGCCACTGCCGTGCTGATTGGGCATATTGCCGGCAAGACCGAGCGCATCCGCGTGGGCTCGGGCGGCATCATGCTGCCCAACCATGCACCGCTGGTCGTGGCCGAAGCCTTTGGCACGCTGGCCGAGCTGTACCCCGGCCGCATTGACCTGGGCCTGGGCCGCGCGCCCGGCACGGACGGCGCCACCATGCGCGCCCTGCGCCGCGACCGTGTCGAGACGGAGGAAGACTTCCCCCGTGACGTGGCCGAGCTGCAGCGCCTGCTGGGCCGGCCGACCCGCATGCCCGCATCAGCGCCACGCCAGGCACAGACACCCACATCCCCATCTGGCTGCTGGGCTCCAGCCTGTTCTCGGCCCAGCTGGCGGCCATGAAGGGCTTGCCCTACGCCTTTGCCTCGCACTTTGCACCGCGCTTTTTGCACCAGGCGATTGCGCTGTACCGCCAGCTGTTTCGCCCCTCGGCCACCCTGGCCAAGCCCTATGTGATGGTAGGGGTGCCCGTGGTGGCCGCCCCGACGGACGCAGAAGCCCAGTTCTTGGCCAGCAGTACCGAGCAGCGCGTGCTGGGCATCTTGACCGGCCAGCGCGGCAAGCTGCCAGCGCCCATCGCCGAGTTTATGGACAGCATCGGCCCGCGTGAGCAAGCCGCCATCCGCGACTTTTTGGCCATGTCCGTGGTGGGCAGCCCCGACACCGTGCGCGCAGGCTTTGTGCGCATCCAGGAAGCCACCGAGGCCGATGAGCTGATTTTGGTCAGCGATGTGTACGATCCGGCTTTGCGCCTGCGCAGTCTGGAGATTGCCGCGCAAGCTGTTCCATCCACCTAAACCCCATCCTCCATGGCCACTTCGCTGCAAGACCAACTCGTCGTCGCCATCTCCTCGCGCGCCCTGTTCAACTTTGAAGCGGAAAACCAGTTGTTTGAGCAAGACCCGGGCGCCTATGTGCAGCTGCAACGCGAGCGGCTGGATGTTCCTGCCGCGCCCGGCGTGGCCCTGCCTTTGGTGCGCAAGCTGCTGGCCTTCAACCAAGATGGCCAGCGCCGCGTGGAGGTGGTAGTGCTCTCGCGCAACGACCCGGTCAGCGGCATGCGCGTGTTTCGCAGCGCCAAAGCCCACGGGCTGGACAGCATCCAGCGCGGCGTCTTCACGCAGGGGCGCGACCCCTTCGGCTATCTGCGGCCACTGGGCGCGCACCTGTTTCTCTCGGCCAACGCCGAGGATGTGACGCTCAGCTGGAGCGCGGTGGCGTTCATACTTTCTCTCCTTCATGCGCCGCCAGGGTCAGGCCTGCGGCTTGCGCATCTTCCTCGGCACGGCGGGCCTGGGCCTCGTACAGGCGCCCGTAAACGCCCTTGGCAGCCATTAGTGCGTCCTGCGGGGCCACTTCCACAATCCCGCCCCCGTCCATCACCACCACACGGTCGGCTTTTCGCAATGTGGAAAGGCGGTGGGCAATCGCGATCGTGGTGCGCCCTTGCACCAGGTTATCCAGCGCTTTTTGGATTTCCTTTTCCGTCTCGGTGTCGACTGCTGAAGTGGCCTCATCCAAGATCAGCAAGCGCGGGTCAATCAACAGTGCTCGCGCAATGCTGATGCGCTGGCGCTCACCGCCCGACAGGCCCTGGCCACGCTCACCTACCACCGAGTCATAGCCGTGCGGCAGGCGCAGGATGAACTCGTGCGCATGGGCGGCGCGCGCCGCCGCCACGATCTCGGCACGTGTGGCATTCGGTTTGCCATAGGCAATGTTTTCCGCCACGGTGCCGAAGAACAAGAAAGGCTCTTGCAGCACCAGACCAATATTGCGGCGGTAATCTGCCACCGCCAAGCGGCGCACATCCACACCATCGAGCTGAATGCTGCCTTCAGTCACGTCGTAAAAGCGGTTAATCAAATTGACCAAGGTGCTCTTGCCCGAGCCACTATGGCCCACCAGACCGATCATCTCGCCCGGCTGAATGTCCAAATTCAAATTGCGGATCACCTGGCGACTGCCATGGCGGAAGCCCACATCGTGCAACGAGATGCGACCCTTCACCGGCTGCGGCAGCTGCGGGGTTGGTCGGCTCTGGCACGCTGCTGACCTGATCCAGCACATCAAAAATGCGCTTGGCCCCGGCCGCCGCTTTTTGCGTAATGTTCACAATCCGGCTCATGGAGTCCAGCCGTGTGTAGAAACGCCCGATATAGGCAATAAAGGCCGAGAGCACGCCGACGGTGATCTGGTCGTTCGAGACCAGCCAGATACCGAAACCCCAGACCACCAGCAGTCCGATTTCGGTCATCAGACCCACGGTGGGCGAGAACAGCGACCAGACCTTGTTCACCCGGTCATTGACCTCCAGATTGCGTACGTTGGCTTGGCGAAAACGCTCGATTTCGTGCTCTTCCTGCGCAAACGCCTTGACCACGCGCACGCCCGGAATGGTGTCTGACAGCACATTGGTCACATCCGCCCAGACACGGCTGATGCGGTCAAAGCCCACGCTCAGGCGGCCACGCACTTTTGAATCAGCCAGGCAATGAATGGCAGCGGCACAAGGTCACCAGCGCCAGCCACGGGTTGATGGATGCCAAGATCACGGCCGTCATGACGATCATGATCACGTCGGTCACAAAATCCAGCGCGTACAGCGACAGAAACATGTTGATGCGGTCCGTGTCGGCACTGATACGGCTCATCAAATCGCCCGTGCGCTTGCCGCCAAAGTACTCCAGCGACTGCTTCATCATGTGGGCGTAGGTGGTGGTGCGCATGTCGGCGCCAATGCGCTCGGACACCTTGCCATCACCCAGGTGCGCGCCCAGCCAAACCCCAGGCCAGCAACGCTGACAGCAACAAGCCACCCAAACACAGGGACACCAGCCACGGATCAATCGGCGTGCCGCTTTGGTAGGGGATGAGGATGTCATCCATCAGCGGAATCGTCAGATAAGGCGGCACCAAGGTGGCAGCGGTGGACAGCAGCGTCAGCACAAAGCCCAGAATCAGCAAACCCTTGTAAGGCTTGGCAAAACGACCAATGCGCAGCAACACCCAGGTCGAGGTTTTGGGCCCGGCTTGGCGTGCGCAGGCGGGGCACTCGTCACTGTCGGGGGGCAAAATTTCGCTGCACACGCTGCAGCGGCTTTCATCCACCTGCACCAGTGCTTGCGCCAAGGTGCCAGCAACAGTGGCATCGCGCAACTGCTCAAAACGCTGCAAAAGCGCAGCACCTGCGGCGCTGGGTTGAGGGTAAAGCGCCACAAGGCCAAGCGCTGGTGGCTGTCATGCAACTCCAGCGTGCCTACGCCAGCGTGGTCTATCAGCCGCAACTGTAAATCTGCAGTCAAAGGCCAACTTAGCCACTCACTGTCCGCATCTTTGCCCACAATACGGGTTTCGGTCAGCGCCAGCACCCCGGGTGCAAAGCGCAGCGAGACCGTCAAGTCAACCGCCAGGGCTGCTTGCACGTTTTCATGGGGTGCGAGTTGCGCTCGCAGTTCAGCCCCCAAAGGGCCATTGAAGACACCAGAGGTATCTACAGGATGGTGATGTTGCATGTTGAATCGTTAGAACCCAGCGTTGGCCACACTGCCAAAGGGTGGGGGTATGGCGTATTCTCTGCAAGAACACAGCACACCCAAGTAGGAGCTACTCCCTTGAACGCATCAAGGGTGAGTTTGGCTGACAAACAGCCTTGGCTTTACCTGCTGCACACAATAGCCCTTCATTTCCGGACTGTGGCCTTTGACCCCAGCCTTTCACTTCAACGCTGATATTCATGGCGACATTCAAAGACATCCAACTGCTTCGTACCACCTACCTGCGTGGCCCCAGCGTCTGGACTTACCGTCCAGTTCTTGAAGTGTGGTTGGACCTGGGCGAGTTGGAAGACTACCCGTCCAACAAGATCGAGGGCTTTACCCCCCGCCTGACGGCGTGGTTGCCCGGCCTGATGGAGCACCATTGTGGCGTGGGTCACCGCGGGGGCTTTTTGGAGCGGCTGCGCGATGGCACCTGGTGCGGCCATGTGCTGGAGCACACCATCATCGAGTTGCTGAACATGGCCGGCATGCCGGCCGAATTTGGCCAGACCCGCTCGGTGTCGCAGCACGGCGTCTACCGGATGGTGTTCCGCTGCCCCGAAGAATCGGTGGCCCACGTGGCCCTGCAGCAAGGCCATGCGCTCATCATGGCGGCCATCAACGACCTGCCTTTTGATGTGCCTGCCGCCGTGCAAGCCATCAAAGCCGAGATCGAAAACCGCTACCTCGGCCCCAGCACCGCCAGCATCGTCAATGCCGCCGCAGAACGCCGTATTCCCTGCATCCGCCTGAACGACGGCAATCTGGTGCAGCTGGGCTATGGCGCCGCGCAGCGCCGCATCTGGAGCACCGAGACCGACAAGACCAGCGCGATTGGCTTTGGCATTGCTGAAGACAAAGACCTGAGCAAACAACTCATCAAAGCCTGTGGCGTGCCCGTGCCCGAGTGGGAGCTGGTGAAGTCCGCCGACCACGCCTGGGAAGAGGCTGACTACATGGGCCTGCCCGTCACGGTCAAACCCTATAACTCCAACAAAGGCCAAGGCGTGGGCGTCAACCTGAGCACCGAAGCCGAAGTGCGCGCCGCCTATGACGAAGCGCGCAAGCTCACGCGCTACGTGATGGTGGAGCGCCACATTCCTGGCCACGTACACCGCCTGCTGATTGTGGGCGGCAAGATGGTGGCGGCCTCGCGCGGCGAATACCCCGAAGGCGGCCCCAACCCGCGCGCCAAGGTGGTCACCGTGGACTGCACCGATGCGGTGCACCCAGAAACTGCCTACATGGCCGCCTTGTCGGCCAAGGTGGTGGGGCTGGATATTGCAGGCGTCGACCTGGTGTGCCACGACATCACCCAGCCGTTGCAAGCCCAAGGCGGTGCGATTTTGGAAGTCAACGGCGGCCCCGGTCTGTTGATGCACCTCAAACCCAGCGTGGGCGTGGCGCGCCCCGTGGGCCAAGCGATTGTGGAGCACCTGTTCCCCACCACCGACGGTGACAGCGACGGCCAAGCCGCACGCATTCCCGTGGTGGGCATTGCGGGCACACGCCACAACGCCTTCATCGCGCGTTTGGTGGGCTGGTTGCTGCAGCTGAGCGGCAAACGCACCGGCGTGGCCAGCAGCGAGGGCACTTTCCTGGAAGGCCGCCTGACGCAAAAGGGCGACAACACCAACTGGCACGCCGCCCACCGCCTGCTGGTCAACCGCCTGGCCGAAGCCGCCGTCATTCAAACCACCGCCCGCTCTATCCTGGAAGAAGGCCTGGCCTATGACCGCTGCCAAGTCGGCGTGGTCACCGATATGGATGGCTTTGAACAACTGACTGACCACGATGTGCTGGAAGCCGAGCAAATGACCCGCGTCATGCGCACCCAGATTGATGTGGTGCTCAGCCACGGCGCAGGCGTGCTCAACGCGGACGATGAGCGCACCGCAGACCTGGCCCGCCTGTGCGATGGCCAGGTGCTGTTCTACACCCACGACCCCAAGAGCGCCATGGTGCTGGCCCACCGCGAAGCCGGTGGCCGTGCCGTTGTGCTCAGCGGCACCGACGTACTGCTGGCGCACGGCAGCACCGAGCGCGCCTTGGGCAAGCTGGAGGCGCTGCGCCCCGTCAATGGTTTTGAGCCTGACTCCTCGGCCTTGCTGGCGGCGATTGCCACCGCGTGGGCGCTGGACATCTCCCCCGAATTGATTGCGGCCGGTATCAAGAC
>NZ_CADEPJ010000166.1 GCF_902829245.1 Comamonas jiangduensis
GAAAAGGCCTACGCCACCTCCATGGAGTTCGGCACCGTGGTCATGGTGGAGCGCTTCTTGCCCGGCCATGACTTCCGCCTGCTGGTGGTGGGCGACCACTTGGTGGCTGCGGCACGCCGCGATCCGCCCCAGGTGCTGGGCGACGGCCAGCACACCATCCGGGAGCTGGTGGACATCGTCAACCAAGACCCGCGCCGCGGCTCGGGCCACGGCACGGCACTGACCAAGATTCGCCTGGACGACATCGCCCTGGGCCGCATCGCTGCTGAAGGGCTGACCCCCGATTCCATCCCGGCCCAAGGCCAGCGTGTGGTGCTGCGCAACAACGCCAACCTGTCCACCGGCGGCAGCGCCACCGACGTGATGGACGATGTCCACCCCGACATTGCTGCCCGCGCCATTGAAGCGGCGGCTTGCGTGGGCCTGGATATTTGCGGCGGGGACGTGGTGTGCGAAACCATGCTCCAACCGCTGGAAGAGCAAAACGGCGGCATTGTGGAAGTCAACGCCGCGCCCGGCCTGCGCATGCATTTGGCCCCCTCGTTTGGCAAGCCCCGCAACGTGGGCACACCCATGATCGACCTGCTGTTTGGCCCGGGTGAAGATGGTCGCATTCCCGTGGTGGCCGTGACGGGCACCAACGGCAAGACCACCACCACCCGTTTGATCAGCCACCTGTTTGCCACACAAGGCCTGCGCGTGGGCATGACCAACACCGATGGCGTGTATGTGAATGGCCGCCAGATCGACAGCGGTGACTGCTCCGGCCCCAAGAGTGCCCGCAATGTACTGGCCCACCCCGAAGTGGACGCGGCCATTCTGGAATGCGCGCGCGGCGGCATCTTGCGCGAAGGGCTGGGCTTTGACCGCTGCCAGGTGGCCGTGGTGACCAACGTGGGCGAAGGTGACCATCTGGGCCTGAACTTCATCACCACCGTGGAAGACGTGATGGTCTTGAAGCGCGTCATCGTGCAAAACGTGGCGCCTACGGGCTACGCCGTGCTGAATGCCATCGATCCGCACGTGGCGCCCATGGCCAATATCTGCCAAGGCAAGATCATCTACTTTGGCGCTGACCGCCACCACCACGTCATGGCCACGCACCGCGCCCAGGGCAACCGCGTGGTGTATGTGGATGACGGCCACATCGTCTGCGCCGAAGGTGCATTCAAGGAAAGCATTGCGCTGGCTGAGATTCCGCCGACGCGCAACGGCACGATTGGCTTTCAGGTGGACAACGCCATGGCCTCTGTGGGAGCCGCATGGGCCGCCGACCTGCCGTGGGACACCATTCGCCGCGGCTTGGCTTCGTTCAACAACGATGCCGCCAATGCGCCAGGCCATTTCAATGTGATGGATTACAAGGGCGCGACCATTGTGGCCGACTACGGTCACAACCCCGACGCCATCCGCGCGCTGACACAGGCCGTATCTGCCATCCCCGCCAAGCGCCGCAGCGTGGTCATCAGCGGTGCCGGTGACCGCCGTGACCAGGACATCATCGAGCAAACCCGCATTCTGGGCGCTGCGTTTGACGACGTCATCCTCTACCAAGACGCCTGCCAGCGTGGCCGCGAAGACGGTGAAGTGATTGCCTTGCTGAAAAAGGGCCTGGAAGGCGCTACGCGCACCAGCTACAGCACCGACATCCACGGTGAGTTCATCGCCATCGACCATGCACTGAGCCGCCTGCAACCGGGCGACCTGTGCCTGGTGCTGGTGGACCAGGTGGAGGAGTCGCTCGAACACCTGCGCAAGCATGTGCAAGAGGCGGCTAAAGCCTGATCTGCACGCGGCATTGCCTGCGCATGGCTCCTCTTTGAGGAGCCATTTTTTTTTGCCTGATGGGCCAACCATGCGCTGTAACAGCAACCGTTCAGCGGGCAAGCGCTTACAGACTGTTGCGCACCGGCCGAGATGCTCTACATTTACACACATAACTTGCTTCGCGGTACACACACGGCGCCGCAGTGATCCGGAGAGGAAATGCATATGTCCAAGGTGGGTAATTTCGAGAACGATGACGGCGTCTACAAGACCCTGCTGGAGTCGACCAAGGCAATTCCCTGGAAGATTGACTGGGCCTCAATGAAGTTCAGCTACATCGGGCCCCAGATCGAAGCACTGCTGGGATGGAGTGCCGACAGCTGGGTGAGCGTGGAAGACTGGGCCATGCGCATGCACCCCGACGACCGCGAACGGGTGGTGAATTTTTGCGTGGCCCAGTCGCAGGCGGGCATAGACCACGAGGCCGACTACCGGGCACTGACCAAGGACAACGGCTACGTCTGGATCCGCGACGTGGTGCACGTGGTGCGCAACAGCCAAGGTGAGGCAGAAGCGCTGGTCGGTTTCATGTTCGACATCAGCGAGCGCAAGAAAACCGAGGAAAAGCTGCTGAGCCTGCAAAAGGAGCTGGAGGTGCTGTCCTTCAAGGATGGGTTGACCAACATCGCCAACCGCCGCAGTTTTGATGCCCACTTCGAAGCGGCATGGGAGCAGGCGCAGCGCGAACAGCAGCCCTTGTCCGTGCTGCTCTTCGATGTGGACTTCTTCAAGCAGTACAACGACCTGTACGGCCACATCCAGGGCGATGGCTGCCTGATCGATATCGCCCAGATGCTGAGTCTGGCACTGGACGGCCCCGGATCTGGTGGCGCGCTACGGCGGCGAGGAATTTATCGTGCTGCTGCCCGGAGCCAACGCCGAAGTCGCGCACAAGGTGGCCGAGCGTTGCCAGCGCCTGATCCAGAAAAAATCCATCGTGCATGCACTGTCACCGTTCAACCGGCGCGTGACCGTCAGCATCGGTGCGGGCACCGTGGTGCCCGACGAGGCGGCCCTGCACACCGATTTCCTGAATGCCGTGGATCAGCAGCTGTATGCCGCCAAGCACCATGGCCGCAACCGGATTGAACACGTGGCCGCAACGTCCCTGACTCAGAGTCCGTGACGGCCAAGCACGCAGAGGGGAACTGCGGCGCTCAGGCCGCCGGTGCTGCCTGAGTCAGTCCCTGGCGCTGGCTCCAGCGCACGCCGCGCCAAACGCTCAGGGCGGCCAAAGCGGCCAGCACGGCGCCTATGCTGCAAGCGCCCAGCCATCCCGCTGCATTCCATGCCCACACCCCCAAGGCAGAGCCTGCAGAAGCACCCGCAAAGTAACCCGTCATATAGACCGCATTCATGCGGCTGCGCGCATCCGGCAGCAAGTTGGCGATGCTTGACTGATTGGTCACATTGACGGCTTGCAGGCCCAAGTCCATCGCAAGCACCCCGGCCACAAACCACCACACATTAGCCTGCCCCCACCACAGCGGCAGCCACGACAGCAGCAAAGTCAGCGCCCCCCAGCGCAGCAACGCATTGCCACGGCCTTGGTCCGCCAAGCGGCCTGCCATTTGCGCAATCAGTGCACCGGTCACCCCCGCCAGCCCCACCAAGCCAATCTGTGCATCACTCAGTTGCAAAGGCTGTGCCGACAGCACCAGCGCCATGGTGGCAAACATCACGCTGACCGAGGCAAAGGCCAGCGCACTGGCGGTGGTGCGCAGCCGCAGTGCCGGCTGGGTGCGCAGCAGGTGGCCCATGGAGCGCAGCACGTGCACGTAAGGCAACGGCTGCGGGTGGCGGGAAGTGGGCAAGATGCTGCGCATGCCCATTGCCATCAGCACCATGGTGACGGCGGTGACTTGGTACACCAGCCGCCAGTCACCCACGGCAGACAAGCCACCGGCTACGCTGCGCGAGAGCAAGATACCCACCAGCAAACCGCTGAGCACCAGCCCCACATTGCGCCCCGCATGACCGGGTGCGGCCAAGGCCGCTGCCATGGGCAACAGCACCTGCGCCGCCACCGAAAACAGCCCCGCCATCAGCGTGCCCGCCATGAGCACCGCAAAACTCTCTGACCAGCCCACCAAGGCATGGCCGACCGCCGCCAGCAACATGAGCACCACGGCCATGCGGCGGCGCTCCAGCTTGTCGCCCAGCGGGGTAATCAAGAGCAGCCCCACGGCATAGGCCACCTGCGCGACGGTCACCGACAGGCCTGCCGCCGCATCGTCCACCCCAAAGTACAAAGCGATGGAGTGCAGCAGTGCCTGGTTGTAGTAATTGCCACCTGCGCACAGGCCGCAGGCAACGGCCATCAACAGCAAAGCGGGCGCAGCCAATACGGTGGGCTGCGCCGCAGAAGAAAGTCGGGACATGGAAAAAAGCAGAATAAAAGCAACGCCCTGTGGGCACAGGCCGCGCTGCGCCCCACCCAAAGGCGTGGCTTTGGAGTGGCGCTGAACAGCAAGACCGCAATTTTCTCTTGCTGCGGCACCTGCTGCAGGCCAGGGCCTGCAATCCTGCAAGCCGTGCTGGTGCATCACGGCGCTGCAAAGCATGCGCGCAAGCCGTATGCTTGTGCGTTATGAAAGCACAAAGATTGTGGGTGGCCAGCGCCCTGCTCCTGCTGGGCTGCGGATATGCCGCAGCGGACTCGGAAACCATTGGAGCGGTGGACACCGTGTTCAAGTTCATCGGCCCTGACCACAAAATTGTGGTGGACGCCTATGACGACCCCAAGGTGGCGGGCGTGACCTGCTATGTCTCGCGCGCCAAGACGGGCGGCATCAAGGGCGGGCTGGGGCTGGCCGAAGACCGCTCCGAGGCCTCCATCAGCTGCCAGGCCACAGGCCCGGTCAGCTTTGCCGCACCCATCCGGCAGCAGGAAGAGGTGTTTAGTGAGCGCACCTCGTTGCTGTTCAAGCGCCTGCGCGTGGTGCGCATGGTGGACGCCAAGCGCAACACGCTGGTCTACATGACCTATTCGGACCGGGTGATCGAGGGTTCACCCCAAAACAGCGTGGCGGCCGTGCCCGTGCCGCGCAGCACCTCCATTCCGGTGAAATAAACCGCTGCAAAAATAAGAGCTGGCAGCGCTTGATTTGAAAGAATTTCATATCGAAATACACAGAAAACGCTTGCAAATACAACGCAAGCAGCTCTTATTTTTTAAACCTCCACCGCACCCGCCTGCCGCACCGCCTGCGCGGCACAGGCATCCAAAAAAGCCTGCAACGCCGCAGACACATGCTTGCCCGCGCGTTGCACGATGCAAAAGTGCCGCTCCATGCGGGGCAGCGATGTGGGCAGCACCACCAGGCTGCCATCGTTGAGCATGGATTGCACCAGCACCCGGGGCAAACAGCTGATGCCCAAGCCCTGCGCCACGCAGCGCGCAATCGCCTCGGAGCTGCCCAGCACCGCCGCGGCGGGCAACTGGTGCAGGCGCGGCAGCAAGGCGTATTCCACCATCTCCCGCGTGCCCGAACCCTCTTCGCGCAGCAGCCAGCGCGCCTGGCGCAGCATGGCAACGCCCACCGGTTTGGTCTGCGCAGCCTGCACCAGCGCATCACCGGGCGCAGCCACCACCACCAATTCGTCGGCAATCCACGGTAGCACCGCCAGCCCCACGCCGTGGCTGCTGCCTTCAATCAGGCCGACATCCACTTCCAGCGCCTGCACGGCGTGCTCCACCTCCCGCGTATTCGCAATCCGCACATCCACGCTGATGTGCGGGTGGCTGCGTGCCAGCAAAGCCAGCACCGGCGGCAGCACATAGCTGCCCACCGTGGTGCTGGCGGCCACGCACAAGCGCACCGGCAAACCACCACCACCTGTCCCGGCAAAAGCCTGCTCCATGCCACGCACCTGCTCCAGCACCGACAGCGCCTGCGGCAGCAGCGCACGCCCCGCATCGTTCAACACCAGGTTGCGCCCCACGCGCTCAAACACCTGGGTATTCAGCACAGCTTCTAACTGCTGCAGCGCCGCACTGGTGGCCGATTGCGACAACCCCACCACCTCGGCCGCAGCCACGGTAGAGCCGCTTTGTGCCACGGCACAAAAAATTTCCAGCTGGCGCAGCGTGAGATGCAGCATGGTTTGGTGGCAGCAACCGAAGCCGTGAAGCTTCGGTCAGCAGCGGGGCAATTACATGCCCATGCCGCCCATGCCACCCATACCGCCCATGCCACCCATGTCAGGTGCAGCGCCTTCAGCCTTAGGGGCTTCAGCAATCATGCACTCGGTGGTCAGCAGCAGGGATGCCACGGACGCAGCGTTTTGCAGCGCTGTACGTGTCACCTTGGTGGGGTCCAGGATACCCATTTCCAGCATGTCGCCGTAGGTGTCGTTGGCAGCGTTGAAGCCAAAGTTGCCCTTGCCCTTCAACACTTCGTTCACGACCACCGAAGGCTCGCCACCGGCGTTGGCCACGATTTCGCGCAGAGGCGCTTCCACGGCAGCCAACACCAGCTTGATACCAGCGTCTTGTTCCACGTTGCCAGTCTTCAGCTCGCCCACGGCTTGCTTGGCGCGCAGCAGGGCCACGCCACCACCGGCCACAATGCTTCTTCCACCGCAGCGCGGGTGGCGTGCAGCGCGTCTTCCACGCGGGCCTTCTTTTCCTTCATTTCGACTTCGGTGGCAGCGCCAACCTTGATCACGGCAACACCGCCGGCCAGCTTGGCCACGCGCTCTTGCAGCTTTTCACGGTCGTAGTCGGAAGTCGCTTCTTCGATTTGCAGGCGGATTTGCTTGACGCGGGCTTCGATTTCAGCAGCTTTGCCAGCACCGTCGATGATGGTGGTGTTTTCCTTGCCGATTTCCACGCGCTGGGCTTGGCCCAGGTCTTCCAAAGTGACCTTGTCCAGTGTCAGGCCCACTTCTTCAGCGATGACCTTACCGCCAGTCAAGATAGCGATGTCTTCCAGCATGGCCTTGCGGCGGTCACCAAAGCCAGGAGCCTTCACAGCCACCACCTTCAGGATGCCGCGGATGGTGTTCACCACCAAAGTTGCCAGGGCTTCGCCTTCGACGTCTTCGGCAATGATCAGCAGGGCGCATTCCCGCAGGGCGGTTGGGGGCCATGGGCATGGCGTTGTTTGCTGCGGGGCTGTGGGCCTTGGCCTTATTGCCTGTGGGCGCTGCGGCTTGGGACATGGCGTGGCGCATGGCCTTGTGTGGTGCAGGTTTCGCCATGTTCCAGTCGCCCAATAACCACACGATTGTGACCTCGGCGCCCGTGCACCGCAGCGGCGCTGCCAGCGGCATGCTGGGCACTGCGCGCCACATTGGGCAGGGCTTGGGTGCCATCTGTTTGGCCGGGGCTTTTGTGCTGTGGCCAGGCACCGAGGGTGTGGCCGAGCAGCGCGCCCTGTGGCTGGCAGGGGGCTTTGCACTGCTGGCCGCTTGCTTTAGCGGGCTGCGCCACACACCGGTAGCGCGCTTGTACCCCTAGGGCAGGTAACACGGCGCACCGCTGATGCGTCGTAGTTTTTCGCCTTGCCATACACCCGTACGGCTTGTGGTTGAAAGCTTCACGCCTTGGTGCAGTCGCCCTGCGGGCAGCGGCGATTGGCTGGGGCGTATGCCAAGCGCTTGAGGCAGTAGCCTGGCCCTCAGCACCCCGCACGCAGCGGGCGGTGCGTCAGGTGGGCGTGGCCTGGGCGTCCTGCGGCTTGCGCTGTAGGGCATTGAGCAAGCCTTGCGGGCTGATGCATTGCACCAGCAAAGCACCTTGGTTGGCTTGGATCAATTCGTTCACCAGCAACTCCGTGCCCCCAGCCATTCTGGGCGCGGCAATGATGCTCTCTTGTGCAAAGTGGTGCACACCATGCAGCGCATCCACCAGCGCGCCGAGTTTGCGCTCACCATGCTCCAGCACCACCACCTGGCTTTGCGCCGTGATACGGCTGCGTTGCCCAGTCAGTAATTCGGCCAGATCAAACACCCAGACATAGCCAGTGACTTGGCCTTGGGTGTGGCGTGGCAGCGTGCCCACACAGAAAGGCAGGCGGCCTGCCGAGACCGTGCTGATGGCCGCTGCGGGCAGGGCCTCCAGCACAGACTCTGCATGCAGCGCAAACAGTTGCTGGCCCACATAAAACGTGGCCATTTCCATACCCTGCAGGCCGTTGCTGGTGGCATGAATTGCATGGCTGGCAGCGTCAGGCGTCTGGGCGTTGGTCTCCACCTGGCCAAAGGTTTCCACAGAGATGGCCAGCACATCGTCGTGATAACCATCGCTGGTTTTGAACTCACGGTAGCCCCGCGACACACTGGCACCCAAAATGCAGTATTGCTGCTGGTGTACGGCGATGGCGGCGTGGCTGGCGCCTGCTTGTACTTGCAGCAATGGCTGAATTTGGGCCGCGGGCAGGGCGATGGTGCTGCCACTGGGGGCAGCGGGGTCGGTGCTGGCCAGCACCAGCCCTTGCCGATTCACATACAGGGCCCGGGTTTTGGGTTTGCCCACCAGGGCACTGTTCAACATGGCCTGCAGCTCAGGGATGGCGTTGAAAACGATGGCAATACCGCCGACGGTGCTCGCAGTGTTATCCATTGCGCGGATGGGAGCGTGATACACATAGGTCGCCCCTTCGGCGCCGACATGCTGCGCGCTCCATGTGCTGACATGGTAGGACTGGCTGTCGCTGAGCTGCATGACTGCTTGCAAGGTAGCGCTGTCAATCTGTTGCTCCAGCACACTGCTGCCATCGGCCAGTTGCGGGTGGCTGGCGCACAGAATGCGGCCACTGCGGTCATACACCATCAAACGGGTATAGACGGTGTAGAGGCTGTTGATGTGCTCCAGCACGTGCGTGGCCTGGTCGCGCAGCGCTGTGTACGCGCTGCCTTGGACGTGGCTGGGCGTGAGCAGCTGGCGCAGCACGGGCGACAGCGCCCACCAGCGGCAGTCGTTGGCGCGCTCGTACAGGTTGCGATCCAGCATATCGACCAGCAATTGCGTGAGCGACTGGCTGTCGCGCAGCCCCGCGCTGAGCACGGTGTCGTACAGGTCGCGGATGGACTGGGTGAAGACGTGGTTGGTGCGCGCGCCGGTCTCGCCAATTTGCTCCAGCACTGCTTTCAACCGGCTGGAGCCACCGCGCTGGCCTGCCGTCATGACCTGACCGTTCCAGACCACTCTGCGTATAGCATCAGCAGCCTGGATGATGTCGTACAGCGGGGGGCAAAAGCTTTGTGCGTGGGCCAGCAGCCCTTGGGCAACCTCTGGGCTCAAGCTGTCGACACAACGCATTCTTTTGGTGCCAAATGCTTGCTCCACCGGAATCATGACCTGGCCTTTCCAGCCCGCAGGCCCCGGATAGCCTTGGTAGGCGCTGGCTTCCACGGTTTGCACCAAATATGTGCGCCCCGAGTGCGTGTACAGATGGGGTGCACCATTTTGGTTGGTGGGCACCGTGGTGCCCGGCGCAATCCAGTGGGCGTCACTGCTGGCCAGCACCTGGTTGTGGGCATTCAACAGCAGGGCCACGCAGCGGCCATCGGCTGCACTGCTGCCAGCAAAAATGCCGGCCATCTCTCCCAAAAAATCAAAGGACAGGCACAGCACACCGCAGGGCTGGCCGGTCTGCGGGTGCAGCATGCGCTGTGTGTAAAGCAGTGCCTGGGATTGGTGTGGCCGCAAGTTGCTGTAGCGAAAGGTTTCCACAAAGCTGTGGCTTGCCAAGGTTTGCGCCAGCAAGGGGTCGTGTGAGCCATCGACCGGCGAGGTCTCATCAATTTGCGCGATCACGGTACCTGCCAGATCCAGCAGCATGATCTCGTCGTAGACCGTGTATTTGCGCTGGTATTCGCGCAGCCGGTCAATGATGCCGGGCTGGTCGCTGATGCCCGCCACATAGTTGCACAGGGTCAAGTCTGTGGCTAAAAAACCGACGTCGGCGGTGCGTTCGTAGAGGTTGCGCACCACGATGTCGATGACATGGTGCGCGCAGGTGGCAATTTCTGACAGCACCTCGCTGACAGATTCGGACACCATTGAATGCACCAAGTCTTTTTCCAGCCGCTGAAAGCCTTCGCGGGTGGCGGCCATCATGGGCAGCATGCTGTGCGCCTCTTCGGCGCAGTGCATCTTGGCCGATGACTCAATCAAACGCCACATCAGATTGAGTTCGTGCAAGGAGCGCTCGCACCGGGCGACATCCCGCATATACGGGATGAAGGTGTCCATATGGATATCGTTCTCGCTAGCCATGTCTGTCTCCCTCGGACAGGACTGGTGGGTGATCAAAAAATGCCCAGCCTGTGTAACTGTCTGTTAGCAAGAGCCAGGCCAAAAATTGACGCGAGTTAAACCAAATCGATGTTATGGACTTGAACCGTGCCGCTGGCGCGATCCTCTAGATAGCGCTGCAAGGTAATACTGACGGTGCGAAAGGCCAGCTCGTCCCAGGGAATGTCTTTGGCCTCAAAGAAGCGCGCTTCAATCGTCTCGTGGCCGGGGTTGAGGGTTTCACTGCGCAGGCGTGCGCAATAAAACAGGTGTACCTGGCCGACACGGGGCACGCTGATGACAGAAAACAGGCGCCCCATCTCGATGTCGGCGCCGGCTTCTTCGTCGGTTTCGCGGGCCGAACCTTGGGAGGTGGTTTCGTCCAACTCCATAAAGCCAGCAGGCAAGGTCCACTTGCCCCAACGTGGCTCGATATTGCGTTTGCACAGCAAGATACGGCCATCGTCCAGCACGGGAATGCACCCCACGACGTTGAGCGGGTTTTGGTAGTGCACCACGCCGCACGCCGGGCAAATGGCGCGGATGCGGGTGTCACCGTCGTCGGGCACTGCGTGCTTGACCGCTGCGCCGCACTGGTTGCAGAACTTGATGGGGGGGCGAAAACTCATGCGTGCAACGTAACTTATGCGGTGATGTTGACGCGCAGCGTACCCAGGCCGCTGATACCGCCTTCCAGCACATCGCCGGTTTGCACTGCACCCACGCCCTCAGGCGTGCCTGTCATGATGAGGTCGCCTGGCTGCAACTCCCAGGCGTGTGAGAGGTGCTCAATGGTTTCGGCAATGTTCCAGATCAACTGGCTCACGTTGCTGCGTTGGCGGTCTTGGCCGTTGACTTGCAGCCAGATCTCGGCGTGCTGAACATCGCCTGCCTGAGCCGCAGGCGTGATGGCGCTGATGGGCGCGCTGGCTTCAAAGGCTTTGCCAATGCACCAGGGGCGGCCTTGCTTTTTCATGTCGTTTTGCAAGTCGCGGCGCGTCATGTCCAGGCCTACGGCATAGCCCCAGATGTGCTCCATGGCTTGTGCGGCGGGAATGTGCTTGCCACCTTTGCCAATCGCAACCACCAGCTCAATCTCATGGTGCAGATTGCTGGTCAGGCTGGGGTAGGGCATGGACAGCGCAGCACCTTCGTCGGCGCACAGCACGGCGTCAGCAGGCTTCATGAAGAAAAAAGGCGCTTCGCGGCCGGTAAACCCCATTTCCTTGGCGTGTTCGGCGTAGTTGCGTCCCACGCAGTAAATGCGGTGTACGGGAAAGCGTTCGGAGTGGCCGACCACGGGCACGCTGGCTTGGACAGGAGGGGGTAACACAAAGCGCATGGCAAATCAGGCAAAGCGATGGAAGACGCAAAGTGTGCCACGACTGGACGGCGCATTTCGCAGGTTATGCTGCGTGGGTGACTGATACCTCGCATCTTGCGCAGCGGTGGCTGCAACCTGACTGGCCGCGTATTCCCGGTGTATGCGCCTTGTTCACCACGCGTGAAGGGGGGTACAGCGCTGCGCCCTGGAATTCCATGAACTTGGGCGATCACGTACGCGATGACCCGGCACACGTTGCCGCCAACCGGCAAGTGCTGTCATCGGTCATTGCCAGCCTTTCCCGGCGCCCGGTGCACACGGTTTTTTTGCAACAAGTGCATGGCTGTGATGTGCAAAATTTAGAGCACTCGTCGCACGATGGACAAGCGTTTGATGCCTGTTTGACAGATAAATCCGGGGTGGCGTGCACCATTATGGTGGCCGATTGCCTGCCTGTGCTGA
This sequence comes from Comamonas jiangduensis, assembly GCF_902829245.1. Classification (GTDB taxonomy): domain Bacteria; phylum Pseudomonadota; class Gammaproteobacteria; order Burkholderiales; family Burkholderiaceae_C; genus Comamonas; species Comamonas jiangduensis. The sequence goes on from NZ_CADEPJ010000166.1 coordinate 11,859, forward strand.
TGGCCCACCGCAGCGGGTCTGTGGTGGCAGCGGCGCACGCAGGCTGGCGCGGGCTGGCAGGGAGGGGCGGCCAAGGGGTGCTGGAGGCTACGTGGCACGCTTATGCCGCCAAGCTGCAGCAGCCAGCAAGCGCTGCGTTGGCAGCCGACACCCAGGTGTGGCTGGGCCCTTGCATTGGCCCGCAGGCTTTTGAAGTGGGTGCAGAGGTGCGCTCTGCTTTCACGGCCAGCTCGCCGCAAGCTGCACAGTGTTTTGTGCCCGTGCCGGGTAGCGCTGGCAAGTGGCTGGCCAATTTGCCGCAGCTGGCCCGCCAGCGCTTGCAGGCGCTGGGCCTTCAGCATATTTACGGCAACGATGGGTCTGCGCAGTGGTGCACGGTCAGCAACGCTTCACAGTTTTTCTCGCACCGGCGCGATGCTGCTGTCCTCGGTAGCACCGGGCGTATGGCCGCTTGCATCTGGAAGGTGTGAAGGCGCCTTGCTGTGCAGTGCGGCCTGCGCCTCATCGTAGACGCGTTGCTCTGCTTCGCGGCGAGCCTTGAGTTTGCGCTTGCGCTCGGGCGTGCCCAAGATGTAGATCAGGATGGCCATGGGCAGCAATCCATACAAGGCAAAGGTAATGATGGCGCCCAAAATGCTGCCTTGCGGGCTGGCCGCTTCCGCGACCGCCATCATCACAGTGACGTAAAACCAAGCAATCACAATCAAATACATGGCTGAAATGTGCCCGAAATACGGGGGCGCTGGGCTTGAATTCCCTTGATTCGAGTCAATGGGCCTGGTTTTTGCATGAAACAGCACGTGCGTTCGATTGCCACAAGCCGGAGCCTACGCAACAATCAGCCATTACAAGGCCAAGCCGTATAGCGCTTGCCAGCCACAAGGAAGACAAGTATGAGTTCAGAGGCCTCTTGGAACCCCGGTGTCCCACAGTTCCAGCAATTTTTTACGGAGCAGTGGGCCAAGGCCTTGGCGGCTTTCCCCGCAGCCTCTCCCGATACTTGCCCCACCGCAGCGCTGAAGTTTGATGCCGCCAAGCTGCAAGAGCTGCAGCAAGCCTATGTCCAGGAAGCCAGCCAGCTGTGGAGCCAGGGGCTGGCGGCCACTGCGAACTTGCAGGACAAGCGTTTTGGGACCACGGCTTTGGCGGTGCTGGCGGCACGCGGCGAGTCGCCTGTGGCCAGCGCAACGCTGCTGACCACGCTGGTGGACTTTACCGATACCGGCATTCTGGATGTTTTTATCGACGAAACCTTTGTGCAAATGCGTGAACTGCAGATGGGGCAGGGCGGTTTGCTCAAAGGCCAGGAGCTGGCCTCCACGTTCAGCTTCTTGCGCCCGAATGATCTGGTGTGGAACTACGTGGTGGGCAATTACCTCAAGGGCGAAACCCCACCGCCGTTCGACTTGCTCTATTGGAACAGCGACGCCACCAATTTGCCCGGCCCCTGGTACAACTGGTATTTGCGCAATATGTACCTGGAAAACAATTTGGTGAAGCCCGGCAAATTGACGGTATGCGGGCAGTCCCTGGATTTGGGGGCCATCGATATTCCGGTCTACATCTACGGTTCGCGCGAAGACCACATCGTGCCTATCACGGGGTCGTATGCCACCACCCAGGTGCTGCCAGGCGCCAAGCGGTTTGTGATGGGGGCTTCGGGCCATATTGCCGGGGTCATCAATCCCCCCGCCAAGAAAAAACGCAGCCACTGGATTCGGCAGGACGGCGTATTGCCCGCCACACATGCGCAGTGGCTGGAACGCGCGCAGGAGCTGCCCGGAAGCTGGTGGACCGACTGGTCGCAGTGGTTGCAAAGTCACGCGGGTAAACCCGTTGCTGCCCCCAAGCGCTATGGCAGGGGCACTAAATACCAGGCACTGGAAGCCGCGCCTGGCAGTTACGTGCAGCAAAAGGCGTAGCTTGTCATATATATTTCATGCATGAAAACAGGCTGTAGCGCTTATAAATAGTGCGCTACGTGCTACGAAATCATCACAAGGGAGCATCCAATGGAAGACATCGTCATCGTTTCAGCTGTGCGTACAGCCGTGGGTAAATTTGGCGGCGGTTTGGCCAAAGTGCCCGCGGTGGACTTGGGCGCCACCGTGATCAAGGCAGCGCTGGAGCGTGCCAAAGTGCCTGCAGACCAAGTGGGTGAGGTCATCATGGGCCAGGTGCTGACCGCCGGTGTCGGGCAGAATCCCGCGCGCCAAGCCATGATGAAGGCGGGTGTGGCCCAGGAAACCCCTGCGCTGACCATTAATGCCGTGTGCGGTTCCGGGCTGAAGGCCGTCATGTTGGCCGCGCAAGCGGTAGCCACGGGTGACAGCGAAATCGTGGTGGCCGGTGGCCAGGAAAACATGAGCCTTTCGCCCCACGTGCTGCAAGGCTCACGTGAAGGCCAGCGCATGGGTGACTGGAAGATGCAGGACACCATGATCGTGGACGGCCTGTGGGATGTGTACAACCAGTACCACATGGGCATTACCGCAGAGAACGTGGCCAAAGCCAACGACATTGCACGTGCTGCGCAAGATGAACTGGCCATTGCCAGCCAATCCAAGGCGGCAGCGGCTCAGGATGCGGGCAAGTTCAAGGATGAAATCGTGCCCGTGGTGATTCCCCAGCGCAAGGGCGATCCCGTGGTGTTTGAGGCGGATGAATACATCAACCGCAAGACCAATTTGGAAGCGCTGTCTGCTTTGAAGCCAGCGTTTGACAAGGCTGGCACAGTGACTGCCGGCAATGCCTCGGGCATCAACGATGGCGCCGCCGCCGTGGTGGTAATGAGCGCCAGCAAAGCCAAAGCCTTGGGCTTGACGCCGCTGGCCACCATCAAGGCCTACGCTACCAGCGGCCTCGATCCCGCAACCATGGGCATGGGCCCAGTGTTTGCAGTGCGCAAGGCCTTGGGCCGTATTGGTTGGAAAGTGGGCGATGTGGACTTGTTTGAGTTGAATGAGGCGTTTGCCGCCCAAGCCTGCGCCGTGAACAAGGTGCTGGGGGTGGACGCCGCCAAGGTCAACGTCAACGGTGGCGCAATTGCGATTGGTCACCCGATTGGTGCGTCGGGCTGCCGCGTGCTGGTCACGCTGCTGCACGAGATGCAGCGCCGTGATGCCAAGAAGGGTGTTGCGGCCCTGTGCATTGGTGGTGGCATGGGCGTGGCGCTGGCGGTGGAGCGCTGAAAAATTGGCACAGCGCTGTAGCGTGTGGCGTTGATGCGCCTAGGGTTCCTCGCAACATGGTTTGCGCGGGCAACACGCTACAGTCTTTGCACGGATAGAGATTGGTCATGATTACATCAGGAGGCAATGAATGACTCAAAAAGTTGCATACGTCACGGGTGGTATGGGCGGCATTGGCACCGCGATTTGCCAGCGTTTGCATGACGATGGTTTCAAGGTGATTGCAGGCTGCGGCCCCACCCGAGAC
>NZ_CADEPJ010000167.1 GCF_902829245.1 Comamonas jiangduensis
GTGCTGATGGCCATCCGCATGGGGGTGGCGCGCGGTATTTTCTCCAACGAGGCAGGCTTGGGCACGGCTGGTATTGCGCAGGCCGCAGGCCAGAGCAAAGACCCGGTGTTTTCGGGCATTGTGGGCATGATGGGCACGTTCATTGACACCATCATCGTGTGCACCATGACGGGGCTGGCGATTGTGGTCAGCGGCGTGTGGAGCAGCGGTGCCAGTGGTGCCGTGCTGAGCACGCAAAGCTTTGAAGCTGCCATGCCTGGGTTTGGCAAGTATTTGCTGGCGATCAGTTTGGCCGTGTTTGCCTTCACCACCATCTTGGGCTGGGCCTATTACGGCGAGAAGTGCTGGAACTATCTGGTTGGCCCGGTTTGCGAAAAGCCTTTCCGCCTGCTGTGGGTGGCGGGCGTGTTCACGGGGGCCGTGGTGACGCTGGACGTGGCGTGGCTGGTGGCCGATACGCTCAACGCTTTGATGGCGATTCCCAACCTGATTTCGCTGTTGCTGCTGTCTCCGGTGGTGATCAAGCTGACCAAGGATTATTTCGCGGCCAAGCAAGCGGGCCAGAAGTAATGCCTCTGGCCGGAGTCTGGGGCGGTCACTTTGCGTAATGCAGGGCTTGCCTAAGCTGTGTGAGCACTAGTAAGTCGCGGGTAAAACTCAAAAATAAGAGCTGCCAGCGCTTATGCAGCAAGCGTTAGAGGCGCTTTTCATACTTCAACATCACATCGTTGGACGCGCCATGCTCTATGGGGGCGCAGAGGCCGCGCACTTGTCCCGACCTCTCCATTTACCCCCCCCCCCGCATGCTGACCGCCAAGTCCCAAGCCACGCATCACGCCCGCACCAGCGTACTCTTGCCAAACAAACTCTCTACCAAATCCACCACCAGTTCGGCCGTCTGGTTGCGACTGTCCACCGCCGGGTTCCGCTCCACGATCTCCAGCGACGCCAGCCGTCCCGTGGCGGCAATCCTTTCCATGCACCGTTGTGCCTCGCGGTCGCTGTGGCCGCCGCGCCCGGTGGTGCCGGCGCCG
>NZ_CADEPJ010000168.1 GCF_902829245.1 Comamonas jiangduensis
GATGTGGATGCATTTGCTGGCCGCCTGTCTTTCTTCTGGGCCGTGGGCATGAATTTCTACTTGGAAATTGCCAAGATGCGCGCCGCCCGCCTGCTGTGGTGCCGCATCATGCAGGGCTTTAATGCCAAGAGCCCCAAGAGCCTGATGCTGCGCACGCACAGCCAGACTTCGGGGTGGAGCTTGACCGAGCAAGATCCCTATAACAACGTGGTGCGCACCACGATAGAGGCCATGGCCGCCGTGTTTGGCGGCACCCAGTCGCTGCACACCAATGCGCTGGACGAAGCGATTGCGCTGCCGACCGAGTTCTCAGCCCGCATTGCGCGCAATACGCAGCTCATCATCCAGGAAGAAACCCACATCACCAACGTGATCGACCCCTGGGCGGGCTCGTACATGATGGAAAAGCTCACCCAGGAAATGGCGGACAAGGCCTGGGCCATCATTGAGGAAGTGGATGCCATGGGCGGCATGACCGCAGCGGTGGACAGTGGCTGGGCCAAGCTCAAGATTGAAGCGGCTGCCGCTGAAAAGCAGGCGCGCATTGACTCTGGCAAAGAAGTCATTGTGGGCGTCAACAAATACAAGCTGGCCAAAGAAGACCCGATCGAGATCTTGGACGTGGACAACGTCAAGGTACGTGACAGCCAGATTGCGCGCCTGAAAGATATCAAGGCAAAACGCGATGCAACCAAGGTGCAGCAAGCGCTGGATGCTCTCACAACTGCAGCGCAGTCGGGCCAAGGCAATCTGCTGGAGCTGTCCATCCAGGCCGTGCGCCTGCGCGCGACAGTGGGTGAAGTTTCTGATGCGCTGGAGAAGGTGTATGGCCGCCACCGCGCTGATACGCAAAAGGTGACCGGTGTGTACGCTGCCGCTTATGACTCCGCCGCAGGCTGGGATCAACTCAAGTCTGAAATCAACACGGCCTCTGAGCAACTGGGCCGCCGTCCTCGCGTAATGATTGCCAAGTTGGGCCAAGACGGCCACGACCGTGGTGCCAAAGTGGTCGCAACGGCCTTTGCCGATTTGGGTTTTGACGTGGATATGGGCCCACTGTTCCAAACACCTGAAGAGTGCGCCCGCCAGGCCATTGAAAACGACGTGCACGCCGTGGGTGTCTCCACCTTGGCAGCGGGGCACAAAACCTTGGTGCCAGCGATCATTGAAGAGCTCAAAAAACAAGGTGCAGACGACATCATCGTATTTGTCGGCGGCGTGGTGCCCGCGCAAGACTATGACTTTCTCTACCAAGCAGGGGTCAAGGGCGTGTACGGCCCCGGCACGCCCATCCCTGCCAGCGCCAAAGATGTGCTGGAGCACATCAAGCGAGCCGCTTCGGTGTAAGCGCCGTTGTCCCTATCTATCTATAGACAGAGAGATTGCCCAGTGACACCTGAGCAAATGCAAGCGGGCATTTTGCAAGGCGACGCCGCCGTGCAGCGCAGGGCGATGGCCAAAGCCATTACCTTGCTGGAATCCACCCGTGCCGACCACCGCCAGCAAGGCGACGACTTGCTGACGGCTTTGTTGCCGTACACCGGCAAAGCACTGCGCCTGGGTATCAGCGGCGTGCCGGGCGTAGGCAAGTCCACGTTCATTGAGGCGTTGGGCACCTATCTGACGGCACAAGGCCACAAAGTGGCGGTGCTGGCGATTGATCCATCTTCCACCGTCTCGGGCGGATCCATCTTGGGGGACAAAACCCGGATGGAGCAGCTCTCGGTCAACCCCAAAGCCTATATCCGCCCCAGCCCTTCCAGCGGCACGCTGGGCGGCGTGGCCGAGAAAACCCGCGAATCCATGCTGGTCTGCGAAGCCGCAGGCTACGACGTGGTGATTGTCGAGACCGTGGGTGTGGGGCAGAGTGAGATTGCTGTGCATGGCATGACCGATATGTACTGTGTGCTGCAACTGCCCAATGCCGGTGATGACTTGCAAGCCATCAAAAAGGGCGTCATGGAGCGTGCGGACCTGGTGGTGATCAACAAGGCTGATATTGACCCCAATGCGGCCACGCGGGCGCAGGCGCAAATCACCTCCAGCTTGCGATTGCTGGGCATGCACGGCAACCCTGACCATGCCAACACCGGCGCACTGTGGCAGCCGCGTGTGCTGCAGCTCAGTGCATTGAAAGGCGAGGGCGTCGATAAATTCTGGGCAGCCGTGCAACAGTTTCAGCAACTCCAAACCGCGAATGGGCGTTTGGCAGCTCGGCGCGAGAAGCAGTCGCTGGACTGGATGTGGGAGCGGATTGACGCAGGGCTGAAGCTCGCTTTCAAGCAGCACCCGCAGGTGCAGGCCTTGTTGCCGCGCATGCAGGCCGAAGTTGCCAGCGGCAAATTGGCTGCAAGCACTGCAGCAAGAAATCTGCTTGCAGCACAAAGCCAACAAGCGCATACAGCTAGCAAATTTGAATAAATACAGCGCACATGCAATGTTCAATCAACATTACATGCTGAATAAACAAGCCATCCCTATCGGAAGAGGACCCAAGGACGACATATGGAACACAACAACATCTTGGCCCAGTTAGAAGCCAAAAGAGAACAGGCCCGCCTCGGCGGCGGGCAAAAACGCATCGACGCGCAACACAAGAAGGGCAAACTCACCGCCCGAGAGCGCATCGAACTGCTGCTGGACGACGGCACGTTTGAAGAATGGGACATGTTCGTCGAACATCGCTGCACATCGCATCTTCATCGAGAAGTTTGTCGAGCAGCCGCGCCACATCGAAATCCAGATCCTCGGTGACAGCCACGGCAACGTCATCTACCTGAATGAGCGCGAATGCTCCATCCAGCGCCGCCACCAGAAGGTGATCGAAGAAGCTCCTTCACCTTTCATTTCGGATGCCACGCGCAAGGCCATGGGTGAGCAGGCCGTGGCCCTGGCCAAGGCTGTGCAGTACCAGTCGGCCGGCACGGTGGAATTCGTGGTCGGCAAGAACCAGGACTTCTACTTCCTGGAGATGAACACCCGCCTGCAGGTGGAGCACCCGGTGACCGAGTGCATCACTGGCCTCGATTTGGTCGAGCAGATGATCCGCGTGGCCGCCGGCGAAAAGCTGACGATCAAGCAGGAAGACGTCAAGCGCGACGGCTGGGCGATGGAATGCCGCATCAACGCCGAAGACCCATTCCGCAACTTCCTGCCTTCCACCGGCCGCCTGGTGCGCTTTAACCCGCCCGAGCAGACCATGTGGCAGGCAGATACCGAGCACCTGCACGGTGTGCGCGTGGACACCGGCGTGTACGAGGGCGGCGAGATCCCGATGTTCTATGACTCGATGATCGCCAAGCTCATCGTGCACGGCAAGGACCGCGCCGAGGCGATCGCCAAGATGCGCGAAGCCCTGAACGGTTTTGTCATCCGTGGCATCAGCTCCAACATCCCGTTCCAGGCGGCGCTGCTGGCGCACCCCAAGTTCCAGACGGGTGACTTCAACACCGGCTTCATTGCCGAGCACTACGCGCACGGCTTCAACAGCAGCGACGTGCCGCACAGCGCCCCGGCCTCCCGGGTGGCCCTGGCTGCCCACATGAACCGCCGCTACCGTGCACGTGCCTCCACCATCAGTGGCCAGATGCGCGGCCACGAGGTGGTGGTCTCGGCCGATTACACCGTGGTCGTGCTGGGCGCCGAAGGGGAGAGTCAGCACCATGCCGTCACCGTGAGCGATTTCGAGTACGACAGCCGCAAGAGCACGGTCACGCTGAACGGTAAGCGCTATGAGTTCCAGAGCTTCAGCGCCATGCGCGAAGTGCGTCTGCAAGGCATTTGCAACGGCCAGCCCTTCACGGTGCAGGTCGAGCGCGGCACGCCCAAAAATCCGCTGGCATTGCGCATCATCCACAACGGCACGCAGATCGAAGCCATGGTGCTGTCGCCACTGGGGGGCAAGCTGCACGAGATGATGCCTTACAAGGCGCCGCCCGATATGTCCAAGTTCTTGCTCTCGCCCATGCCCGGTTTGCTGGTGGATGTGGCTGTGCAAGAAGGGCAGAAGGTGCAGGCGGGCGAAAAGCTGGCTGTAATCGAAGCCATGAAGATGGAAAACATCTTGTTCGCTACCCAGGATGGCGTGGTGCGCAAAATCAGCTCCGGCAAGGGTGCCTCGCTGGCGGTTGATGATGTGATCATCGAATTCGAATAACGTTTTTGCGATCACGCCACAACGTGCAAGGGCGCTGCAAGCCAGTTTTGTACACTGGCTTGAACCGTCAGGCTCTAAGAAATGGGGACTACCATGCGCCTGCTTCAGCCCTTGCATGTTTACATTTCCACATTATTTTTCTTCATGACCTTGCTGGTCGGCGGATTGATCGGTGGACTGGGCTATCACATCAGCGCAGGCATGCTGCAGACTGCGGCCCATGAGCAGTGGAAGCGCATTGGCCCGTCTGTCCAGCAAGAGCTGCACAACACCCTGGAGCCTGCGGAAATGGCGGTGGAATTTCTCCGCCTGCACCGTATTACATGGGCAACAACGCTCCAGGAACGCCTCAATGCTCTGAACGCTTTGAGCCAGGTGTTCAAGGGCGCAAAGGCTGTCAGCGCGGTGTATGCGGCTTACCCGAATGGGGATTTTTTCCTGCTGCGTCAACTCGATGAGCGCTCACGAGAACAACTGTCAGCGCCGGCAGAGGCGCACATGATGGTGCAAAGCATTGAGCGAGGCGCCGACAATGTGGGGCGCTACATTTTTCTGGATGCCGCTGGCGAAATTATCGAGAGTGTGGACCGCCCTGATTACGTCAGCACGTTCGATCCGCGCGACCGTGCATGGTGGCGTGAGGCCACAGTGTCCACAACGCTGATACAAACACGCCCCTACCTGTTTCACACCACGCACTCCGTTGGCATCACCCTGGCATCTGCAGCAAGCTGGGGTGGGGTGGTGGTGGGGGCCGATATCAATTTGGCCACACTGAGCGATCGCCTGACGCAGCAAAATTCACGCCAGGAACCCAGCTGGCTTTGGTCAATAGCCGTGGCGAACTGCTTGCCAACGAGCACATCGGAGCACTGCTGGATGCTGCAAACGGCACGAACAGCAACATGCCCTTGCTAGAGTCCTTGCACAGCGTACCTTTGAACCATCTGTTCAAAGACCCTGGCGCAAAAGATATGGAGCAGTTTACTGACCCTGGTGGTCAATCGTGGTGGACAGCATCCATACAGGTGCCTGACAAAGCGACGCAAGACATGCGGCTGCTGTTGGCAGTGCCAGAGATGGAACTGACGGCTGCTGCGCGGCAGCAGTTGCAATGGTCAACAGTGGTCACGTTGTCAATCATTTTGCTGTCCATGCCGGTTGCTTGGCTGCTGGCACAAGCTATTTCCAGGCCGTTGCGCCGCTTGGCTTTGGATGTCCAGGCGATTGAGCAATTCGATTTTGAGCAGCCTATCCAGGTCGACAGCTTGATCAAAGAAACCCATGAACTGGGCGTCACGCTCCAAAGCATGCAGGACACCATTCGGCGTTTTTTGGACCTGAGCATGGCAGTCGCCGCAGAAGAGCAGTTTGACCGCTTGCTGCCGCGCTTGCTCAAAGAAACCATGTTGACGGCAAGTGCCGCTTCGGGCTTGCTGTACCTGGCCGATGGTGACCAGCTTTATCCAGCCTGTGGGCGCTTGGCGGATGGCACTGCCTTGGATGACCAGGCTTTGGCCACGCTGGCAACCATTCCGCTGCCGCCCTCAACCTCGCCTGATCCATGCTCCTGCGGGCCTTTGCTGGAACGTTGTTTGCGCGAAAACGCGGTGACCAGTCAGCCGCTGACCATTGCAGATATCCAGGGCTTGCAACTGGCACCCAGTGCTATCGCCCAAGGGCTATCGCACAGCGTGGTCATTCCGCTGCTCAACCGTCGCCGCGAATATGTGGGGGCCATGGTGTTATTTATGCCATCTCCGCCCGTGGATACGCAGGTGGCTTTTGTGGCTGCGCTATCAGGCAACGCGGCCGTCTCGCTGGAAGCGCGTGCCTTGATTGAGCAACAAAAGAAGCTGTTTACCGCTTTTATTGAATTGATTGCTGGTGCGATTGATGCCAAGAGCCCCTATACCGCCAGTCACTGCGCGCGCGTGCCAGAACTCACCAAAATGCTGGCCCAGGCTGCCTGCGATCAGACCGATGGAGCATTTGCAGACTTCGCACTTTCTGCGCATGACTGGGAGGCCGTACATGTCGCATCGTGGCTGCATGACTGCGGCAAAGTCACAACCCCTGAATTTGTGGTGGACAAGGCAACCAAGCTCGAAACCATTTACAACCGCATCCACGAAGTGCGCATGCGTTTTGAAGTGCTCAAGCGCGATGCACACATCACCATGTACGAAGCGATCGCAGCCGGCGCCCAGCCCGAGCAAGCCCGCGCAGCCATGCTCCAGACCTGTCGCGAATTGGATGAGGAGTTTGCCTTTGTGGCCGCTTGCAACCAGGGCGGTGAAAAGCTGGGTGCTGCAGAGCAAGAGCGGCTGCGCCACATTGCCCAACGTACCTGGACACGCACCTTGGATGACACCCTCGGTATCTCGCTGGCAGAGGCCCAGCGCCAGCAGTCCACACCATTGCCTGCGCAAGAGTTGCTGCTGGCCGATAAGCCCGCACACCGCATTGAGCGCTCGCCCCACGATCAGATTGCACCCGACAATGTCTGAGGTTTCAAGATGCAAGTGCCTGAGTTGCTCTACAACCGTGGTGAATTGCACAATCTGTTGGTAGCTCGAGGCACGTTGTCGGACGAGGAGCGTTACAA
>NZ_CADEPJ010000169.1 GCF_902829245.1 Comamonas jiangduensis
CGCAGCACCAAATCATCTTGCTCAAAGAAAGTCTTGCAGAAGTCCGTGAACACTCCCTTCAAGTCTTTAAAGCTGATGTTCTCGCCAATCCAGATGCCTTCGCATTGGTGAAACATGGGCGAGTGGGTCGCATCCGAATCCACACGGTAGGTGCGGCCTGGCGCAATCACGCGGATTTCAGGCATTGTCTGCCCAGCGTCCAGCATGTTGCGGTATTTTTTCACGTGCTGCACCGCATAACGCACCTGCATCGGGCTGGTGTGCGTGCGCAGCAAATTGGGCGCCTGCTCTGTGCCGCCCTCCACATAGAAGGTGTCGTGCATGGAGCGCGCGGGGTGGTCTTCCGGCGTATTGAGGGCCGTAAAGTTAAACCAGTCGGATTCAATCTCGGGGCCATCAGCCACATCAAAGCCCATTGAGCCGAAGATGCCCTCAATGCGCTCCATGGTGATGGACACAGGGTGCAAGCCACCAGCACCACGGCGACGGCCAGGCAAGGTCACATCCAGCACTTCGGCCTTCAGATGGGCTTGCAGCTCGGCATCGGCCAAGGCCTTGCGGCGGGCCGTCAAAGCCGCTTCAATGGCCTGCTTGGCCACGTTGATGGCAGCGCCGCGCGACTTTTTCTCTTCGACGGAAAGCTGCGCCATGCCCTTCATGAGCTCAGTCATCTTGCCCGACTTGCCCAAAAACTGCGCCTTCGCATTTTCCAGATCAGCGGGGTGTGGGCCTGCGCAAACAGCTGCTGCGCGCTCTCGACCAGAGAATCCAACTCGTTCATACCGACTCTTTATCGACTTATAAAATAAACAAGGGCTAGTGCCTTTTCAAGCCCTAGCCCTTGCAGTTTGTGCGCTAGCAGCTACCCAAAGAGTAGCTACACACCGTTAACTTAAGCAGCCAGCTTGGCCTTCACTTGGTCAACGATAGCTGCAAAAGCAGCCTTGTCGTGCACAGCGATATCGGCCAGCATCTTGCGGTCGATTTCGATGGTTGCCTTCTTCAGGCCGTTGGCGAACTGGCTGTATGTCAGACCCAATTCACGAGCAGCGGCGTTGATACGGGCAATCCACAGCTGGCGGAACACGCGCTTCTTGTTACGACGGTCACGGTATGCGTATTGACCGGCCTTCATCACCGCCTGCTTGGCGACGCGGAAGACGTTACCGCGGCGACCGCGGAAACCCTTAGCAAGATTCAGAACTTTTTTGTGACGGGCACGGGCCGTTACACCACGTTTGACGCGAGGCATGTATTTTCTCCTTGTTCGTCAGTGAATTACAGACCAGCGCCAGGCAACATCTTTGCGATGGAGCCCATATCGCCTTCATGCACGGAGGTAATGCCACGCAGGTGGCGCTTATTCTTCGTGGTCTTCTTGGTCAAGATGTGACGCTTGAAGGCTTGGCCGCGCTTAACGGTACCACCTGGACGAACGCGAAAACGCTTCTTCGCGCTGCTCTTGGTTTTCATTTTGGGCATGTAAATGCTCCTGTTTATTGTGCTCGTGAGGCGCCTGTACAACCTGCACAGATCTTGTTGGCCCCGAGACACTTCTTAGGTGCTGACTTGCGCCAGCGTTTTAGCAACTCTTTCGAGCCACAAAACAGAAACCTGCCTTTGCAGGCAGGTCTCCTAAAATTCTACCCCAGCTTAAGCTGCGCTGCCGCTTTCTGCAGCTGGCTTTGCACCAGCAGCCGTAGGCTTTTGCGCGCAGGGGCGATCATCATAACCATTTGTCGGCCTTCCAGCTTAGGGAATTGCTCACTTGGATGGAATCAGCCAACTCATCACGCAAACGATTGAGCAAATCAATACCCAATTGCTGGTGCGTAATTTCACGACCACGGAAGCGCAAAGTCACCTTGACCTTATCGCCCTCAGCCAAGAAGCGACGAATATTGCGCAGCTTGATGTTGTAGTCACCATCATCGGTACCAGGACGGAATTTCACCTCCTTGATATCGATCACAGTTTGTTGGCCTTGGCTTCTGCGGCCTTCTTTTGCTCTTGATACTTGAACTTACCGTAGTCCATCAAGCGGCAAACAGGAGGATTTGCAGTTGCGGCAATTTCCACCAAATCAACGTCCAAATCACCTGCCATGCGCAGCGCTTCTTGCAAAGAAACAATGCCAATGGGTTCGTTTTCAGGACCGGACAGGCGCACTTCAGGCGCCATGATTTCACGGTTCAGACGGTGTTTGCGTTCCTCGCGGTGGCGACGGTCACGAAATTCTGTAGCTATGGCTTTCACCCTAAATTCAAATCGCTACGAAAAGCGTAGCTGCTTGCATCGATGAGACGAGCGCGGGCTACCCGCGCTTCATTCCATCAGACTTTGTTGTTAATGTCGTTGAGGAGCAATTCAATGAATGCTTCTACCGACATAACGCCCAAGTCTTTGTTTCCTCGGGCACGCACAGCGACGGTGCCTGCCGCTTTTTCCTTGTCGCCAGCGACAAGGATATAAGGCAGCTTTTGCAATGCATGCTCGCGTATTTTATACGTGATCTTTTCGTTGCGCAGGTCAGACACCACCTTAAGGCTTTGGTGAGGCAGTGCTTTTTGCACCTTTGCCACAACTTCTCTCACATAGTCGGCTTGCGCATCAGTGATGTTGAGCACAGCGACCTGCTCAGGCGCCAACCACACGGGCAAAGCACCCGCAAACTGCTCCACCAAAATACCGATAAAGCGCTCCAGCGAACCAACAATCGCACGGTGCAGCATCTGTCTCTTATACAAAAAAAAGGCAAGTCACGGTAGCTCTTCAAGCCCTGCTTAAAGATCAGGATGTGGCCCGGACAGTTCATCGGCTTCAAAGCATAGTCGCGCTTTTCCGACTCGGTGACAAACATATTGTCACGGTACTTATCCCAGTGCCCCGTCTTCTCCCATAAGGTTTTATCCAGAATCTGGGGACCCTTCACCTCTTCGTAGCCGTTGTCGCGGTACACCTGGCGCATGTACTGCTCTACCTCTTGCCAGACACGCCATCCTTTGGGATGCCAGAAAACAGTACCGGGCGAGCATTCGTCGATGTGGTACAGATCCAGTTCACGCCCCAAGCGGCGATGGTCACGCTTTTCAGCTTCTTCGATGCGAGTGATGTATGCCTGCAGGTCTTTCTTATCCGCCCATGCCGTGCCATAGACGCGCTGCAGCTGCTCGTTCTTGGCATCCCCACGCCAGTAGGCACCCGCCAGCTTGGTCAACTTAAAGACCTTCAAAAAACGGGTATTGGGCACGTGAGGGCCACGGCACATATCCACATATTCTTGGTGGTAGTACAAGCCCATGGCCTGCTCATCAGGCATGTCTTCCACCAGACGCAGCTTGTAGTCTTCACCGCGCGACTTGAACACCTCAATGACTTCCGCACGCGGCGTCATCTTCTTGATCACGTCATAGTCTTGCGCAATCAGTTCTTTCATGCGCGCTTCGATAGCTGCCAAGTCATCGGGGGTGAAGGGGCGTTCGTACGAAATGTCGTAGTAGAAGCCTTCATCAATCACAGGCCCGATCACCATCTTCGCAGAGGGATACAGCTGCTTCACTGCATGCCCCACCAAGTGAGCAGTCGAGTGGCGAATGATTTCTACGCCTTCGTGGTCTTTGGGCGTAATGATTTGCAGCTTGGCGTCTTGCTCAATCAACTCGCAAGCATCCACCAAACGGCCATTGATCTTGCCTGCAACGGTATTTTTGGCCAAACCGGGGCCAATCGATGCAGCCACTTGCATGACGGTGACAGGGCCATCAAATTCGCGCTGCGAACCGTCAGGTAGTGTGATCTTTAACATGAAAATCCTTAGCTATCTTTATCTATAACAGTAGCGCGCAAACCGTCAAAAAGCAAAGCGCGGAACTCGTCCGCGCTTCTTTGGATATTTACAACTCCGGGCAGGCGCGAACAGACAGCCCTCATGGGCTGCACAACATCTCAATGTTCGTCGTTCGCGGTGTCATAACCAGATTGCCTTTCTCGCCCTTGTTGGTTAGCTCTTGCTGCATTTTAGCGTTGTACAAACAAAAAAACCCGTAGCCGAAACTACGGGCACATGTCACACATTCATGACGTCAGAAAGCACCCCACCACGCTTTCTGACGGTATTTCATCAGTGGAACTGTTCTTCTTCTGTCGAGCCTGTCAAAGCCTTCACCGAGGAAGAACCACCCTGAATCACAGTGGTTACATCGTCAAAGTAACCGGCACCCACTTCTTGCTGGTGCGACACAAAGGTGTAACCCTTGTCGCGCGCTGCAAACTCTGGCTCTTGCACCATGTTGACGTAGTGCTTCATGCCTTCGCCACGGGCGTAAGCGTGGGCAAACTGGAAGCTGTTGTACCAATTAATATGGATACCAGCTAAGGTGATGAACTGGAACTTGTAACCCAGTGCCGACAGCTCTTCCTGGAAGGACGCGATCTGGCTGTCGTTCAAGTTCTTCTTCCAGTTAAACGATCGAGATGCTGCTGGGAACGGCAAGGCTGGGCAGCCCTGCGGGCAGGTGCCCCACAATGTGCCCGTCGTGTTCTGCAAAGCCAACGACTGCGCTGATTGCGCCGCATATGGCAACCACCAATACGGCCGCGGGAAGTCGCGGCGCAAAGCGCTTGAGCAGCAATAGACCGCACAATCCACCGGCGCCAAACAGCAAGGCCCATGGATCAAAGTGGTGCCAGCTTGGATCGCTCAGCAGGGCGCTCCAAGAACTGCGCAGACCTAGCAAATCAGGCAGTTGCGAAAGCAAAATCAAAATGCCTGCAGCTTGCGTAAAGCCGTTGAGCACAGGTGAGGTCACCAGATTGACCAACCAGCCACTGCGCAAGGCTCCCAGTATCCATTGCACAGCACCGGCCATGATGGCCGTCCATGCGGCCAAAGTCACCCACTGTGCACTACCGGGCTCAGCCATGCCTGCCAGCGAGGCGCCGATCAGCAAGCTGGTGAGTGCCGTGGGCCCCACTCCTAAGCGCGGCGACGCCCCCACAGCACGGCCACCAGCGAGGGAAGCAAGGCCGCGTAAATGCCGGTCACCAGTGGCATACCCGCCAAAGCGGCATATGCCACGCCTTGCGGAAGCAGCATCAGCCCCACGGTGACTCCGCCAGCATTTCATTGCGGGCCAAGTCCAGGGTCAGTCTGGGCCAAGCCAAAAGGGGAACCACTGTTTCAACTGCATAGGGGCGCTATTGTCGGTGGATTCAAAGTCTGTGCAGAGGTTGGGGCTTGTCCTACGGGAGCTTCGGCGCTCTCCTCACCAGTGTGGTGCGATGCGGAAATTACATTTCTTCCCACGTTGCCATGACATGGCGAGATCAAGTCTTGGCCATTTTTTATTACGACAACTGAAGAGGAGCTTTCACACCATGTCTATAAGTCAAAAACGTTTGCTGCAAGTTCTGGCTGTTTCCGCATTGGCACTGGGGTTGACTGCCTGCGGCCCTAGCGGCAACGAGAGCCAGACAACAGGCCAAAAACTGGATAACGCGATCGAAAAGACAGAGAAGGCCGCAGAAAACGCCAAAGTGGAAGCAGAGCGCGCGGCGGAAACAGCCGGTCAAAAAATTGAAAACGCTGTAGAAGCCACCAAAGACGCAGCCACCAATGCCGCCGATGCCACCAAGGATGCCGTCAGTCATGCGGCAGAGGCTGCAGGCGATGCCGCCATCACCACCAAAGTGAAGGCTGCCCTGGTGGGTGATGCAGAACTGAGTGCTTTGAAGATCAACGTGGACACCAAAGACGGTGCGGTGACGCTGCATGGTGAAGCCCCCAGCCAGGCTGCCAAGGACCGTGCAGAGCAGCTGGCTAAAGCGGTGGAAGGCGTGAAGACAGTGAATAACTTGCTGACCGCGAAGTAATCCCTCGCAGCGCTCGCCATAGCCACGCGCCCCCCACAAGGCTGCCTTCGGGCGGCCTTTGTTTTGCTGATGAGGGCTGCTTGCCGCTTAACATGTCGGCATGAAGGAACAAGCACGCCACATCACCACCGACTTGGTACACCACAGCTACCAAGCCCCCCCAGCCTTTGCTGCGATACAGCCCGCAGTGCACAAAGCATCAACCGTCATTTTCGACAGCATGCACGACATGCGCACGCGCCGCTGGCTGGATAAAAGCGGGTTCACCTATGGCTTGCACGGCACGCCGACCACCTACCAGCTGGAAGAGCGCTTGTGCAGTCTGGAGGGCGGCAAGCAATGCTTGCTGGTGCCCAGCGGCCTGAGTGCCATCAGCACCGTGGCGCTGGGTTTGCTCAGCGCTGGCGATGAGGTGCTGATTCCCGACAATGCCTACGGGCCCAACAAAGACTTTGCAGAGCATGAGCTGGCACGCTGGGGCATTCGCCATGCTTGGTACAACTCGATGGATGTCGCCGACCTGCAAGCCAAAATCACGCCGGCCACCAAGCTGGTATGGCTGGAGGCGCCAGGCAGCGTGAGCATGGAGTTTCCGGACCTAGTCGCCCTGGTCCAAGCCAGCCGCGCACGTGGCGTGACCACCGTGCTGGACAACACTTGGGGCGCGGGCTTGGCTTTCAAGCCGTTTGACTTGCTGGCCGATGGCGGCAGTGTGGCGGTGGATGTATCGGCCCATGCGCTCACCAAGTACCCCAGCGGCGGCGGTGATGTGCTGATGGGCAGCATCATCACCACGGACAACGCTGTGCATATGCGCATCAAGCTCACCCACATGCGTTTGGGGATTGGCATTGGCGCCAATGATGCGGAGCTGGTGTTGCGCTCGCTCTCCAGCATAGCTGTGCGCTACCACGCGCACGATGTGTCTGCGCGCGTATTGGCGGCTGCGCTGCAGCGCCAGCCTGCGGTGGTGCAACTGCTGCACCCCGCATTCGCAGGCGCGCCGGGCCACGCACATTGGCAGCAGCTGTGTGGTGCTGCCCATCAAGGGCAAGGCGCGGCAGCAGGCCTGTTCAGCGTGGTGGTGGACGCGCAATTTGACCAAGCTGCCATCGACCGCTTGTGCGACAGCCTGCAGCTGTTCAAGCTGGGCTACAGCTGGGGCGGCCCCATGAGCCTAGTCGTGCCTTACGACATTGACAGCATGCGTGCGGGCGGCCGTGGCGCGCTTCGCCGGTACCGTGGTGCGTTTTTGCGGGGCTGGAAGACACCCAAGACCTGCTGCGCGATCTGGCGCAAGCGTGGGAAAAGCCTTTGGGCAAGCCTGGTGCAGTAAGTAGCTTTAAAAAATAGTAGCTGTTGGCGCTTGTCAATGAATGCTTTGAGGTATGAAATTATCTGAAAGCATTGCTGGAGCTGCGCTGGCAGCTTCTTTTTTTCAAGATGGTGATTGCCCGCGTATGCGTATTTGACTGATTGACGCTCATGTGTGCCTATGTTCTGCTGTGCTGACACACAGGAGGACAAGGCGATGGCAACACCTGACTCTCACGCACTGGCAGCCCTTTGGCCGATGGCGCCCATCCGCTTACGCCCCTTGCTGCGTGGGCGCCGTTTGGCTGGCTGCGCGCCGGATGGCGCGATGTGCAGCGCGCCTGGGGCGTGGCGCTATTTTACGGGCTGAGTTTCTGGGCGATGGCGCAGGTGCTGGCCTGGGTATTCAAAGCCAGCCCCGAGTACACCATGTCGATTGCCAGCGGCTGCTTGCTGGTGGGTCCGTTCTTGGCCATGGGCTTGTATGACACCAGCCGCAGGCTGGAGCGTGGGCAGTCGCCGGACCTTGGCCAATCCATCACGTGCTGGGACAAACAGTTGGGCAGCATGGGCATGCTGGTGTTTGTGCTGATCGTGCTGGAGCTGCTGTGGGGCCGTGCTTCTTTGGTGGTGTTTGCCGTGTTTTTTAACACTGGCATGCCGTCCACTACGGGCGTGCTGCAAGCGGTGTTCAGTCTTCAGAACTGGGAGTTTTTGCTGGCTTACACCGTGGTGGGTGGTATTTTTGCAGCCGTGGTGTTTAGCTCGACCGTGGTGGCGCTGCCGCTGATGCTTGACAGAGGCACCGATGCGCTGACCGCCGCCATCACCAGCTTTAAGGTGGTGACCAGCCAGCCTTGCGTGCTGCTGCTGTGGGCGGTGTTGATCACCGCTTTGGTGGCTGCGGCGCTGGTGGTGCCGTGGCAACTACCTTTGGTGGTGGTAGGCCCTTGGCTGGGCTGCGCCACTTGGCATGCCTATCGCGCCAGTGTGGAGCCTATCGATGCCCAGCCTGCAGCATTGGAAGAGGGGTGTTAGAGTGCCCGCAACCACTTCCATGTCTTAATTACAGAAAGTCAACATTGGCTACACCAAACTACGGATACGAAAAGCGTCAACGCGAACTGGCTAAAAAGAGCAAAAAAGCAGAAAAGCTGCGCGAAAAAGCCGACCGCAAAGTCAACCCCGACTCTCCCGCTGAGGGGAATGCAGACGCTGTGCAGCCGCCGCCACCCACTACGCCTCCCGTTCCAGAGTGAATAAAAAAACCAGCTTGCGGGCTGGTTTTTTTATGGCCTAGCGCACGGTCAGCAGTTTGCGCAGTACCGGCCAGACATTGCCCAGCATGATGGGCTGGGCCTCGGCCGTGGGGTGGATGCGGTCCGCCTGAAACAGTGCGGTGGGGTTGGGGGCATCGGCCACGCCTTTCAAGAAGGCGGGCACCAAGGCGGTTTTGAACTCTTTGGCCACCTGTACAAAAAGTTGCTCGAAGTCTTGTGCGTATTTCTTGCCGTAGTTGGGTGGCATTTGCATGCCCAGTATCAAAACCGTAGCACCTGCCGCTTGAGCAGCTTGCGTCATCGCCTTTAAATTGCCCAAGTGCCATCCGGCGGCAATCCCCGCAAGGCGTCATTGCCGCCCAGCTCAATGATGACGATGCTGGGCTGGTGCTGTTTGAGCAAGGCGGGCAAACGCGTGCGACCGCCGGAAGTGGTCTCACCGCTGATGCTGGCATTGGTGACGGTGACCGGCAGCTTGGCGGCATGGAACTTTTGCTCCAGCAAAGCCACCCACCCTGTGCCGCGTGCCAAACCATACTCGGCGCTCAGCGAGTCTCCCAGCACCAAAACGTGATCAGTGCGTGCAGCATAGGCGCCAGCGCTGGCGCCCAGCGCGGCCAAAGTCGCGATAAAGTGGCGACGATTTATCCCTGCGTGTGCGTTGTGCATGCTTGTTACAAGGTTTTCCATGTCTCAGAGTGTTTCTTCCCAGCCTGTGATTGAAGTGAATCATCTCTCCAAAGCCGTGACCGACTCCACGGGCACGCTAGAGATTTTGCGCGACATTCATTTCAGCCTGCAGCCTCAGGTGACTGCGGCGATTGTCGGCGCCTCGGGCTCGGGCAAGAGTACCTTGCTTTCGATGCTGGCGGGTTTGGATACCCCCAGCCAAGGCACGGTTCGCGTGCAGGGGCAAGATATTTTTGCCCTGGATGAAGATGCACGTGCCGCACTGCGCGGGCAAAAAATTGGCTTTGTTTTTCAAAGTTTTCAGCTATTGCCCAATCTGACGGCGCTGGAAAACGTGATGCTGCCTCTGGAGTTGGCGGGCGTGCGGGCAGCGCGCCAGCAGGCAGTGGAGATGCTGCAGCGCGTAGGTCTGGGGCAGCGCCTGCAGCACTACCCGAAATTGCTCTCGGGCGGGGAGCAGCAGCGTGTGGCATTGGCCAGGGCTTTCGTCGTGCAGCCTGCCGTGCTGCTGGCCGACGAGCCCACCGGAAGCTTGGACCATGCCACCGGCGCTGCCGTGATGGATTTGATGCTGCAACTCAACCGTGAACAAGGCACAACGCTGGTGCTGGTGACCCATGACCGCAGTATCGCGGCGCAATGCGCGCGTATCTTGACGATAGAAGCTGGGCGCTTGCTGTAGGGGCGAGGGTAGCGAGAAATGCAGGACAATCGCCGCATTCGTGAATTTGGGGCGTTGGCCCCGCTGACTTGGAAGAACTATGACTGAAGCTACCGCACCCCTGAATTGCCCGACCACCTCTCCATCGACCCCACCAGCAAATTTTTTGTCCGTGAAGTGTTTGAACACGACATTGGCATCCGCTTCAACGGCAAAGAGCGCGGCGACGTGGAAGAGTACTGTGTGAGCGAAGGTTGGGTGAAAGTGCCCGCAGGCAAGACACTTGATCGCAAGGGCCGTCCCTTGTTGATCAAGCTCAAGGGTGTGGTTGAGGCTTACTACCGTTAAGTCTTTAACCCACACTTTGACAAGAAAGCAGCCCTGGAGGCTGCTTTTTATTTGCGTTTTTTCACCGCCGTCGACACACTTTTTCGGGCCCAAAGCAAACGCTTGGTTGAGCAAACACGCCGTGTATGGCTTTTTCTGTTTTTCATTGTTGGAGAAATTTGTGACCCACGCATCTCGTCGTCGATTCCTGGCCCAAACTGCGCAACAAGCAGCAGTGCTGGCAGTTGCCAGTGGGGCCGGGTGGCGATGGTCGTGGGCTGCTGACAAACCCATCCGCATCTTGGTCGGTTTTCCTCCCGGTGGCGGCACCGATGTGATTGCGCGTTTGTTGCAAGAGCCTTTGAGCCAGCGCCTGGGGCGTACCGTCATGATTGAGAACAAGCCAGGTGCGGGCGGTCAAATTGCAGCCCAGTTGCTCAAAACCTCGCCAGCCGATGGCAGCACCCTGTTTCTGACACATGACCACACCATCTCTATCTTGCCGCAGGTGGTGCGCCATGCTGGTTTTGTGCCGGGGCTAGATTTTGAGCCCATGGGGGGCTTTGCCTCATTTGTGAATACCTTTGCCGTATCGGCCCTGCACCCTGCCAAAACCTTTGAGGAGTATCTGGCGTGGGTGCGCAAGGATGCGGGCGGCCGCAGCGCGATAGGTATTCCAGCGCCAGCTTCCACCCCCGAGTTTTTGGTGAAGCAATTGGCCAGCCGCTATCAGGTGGATCTGATCTCTGCACCTTACAAGGGCAGTGCGCCCATGATTGCGGACTTGCTGGGCCGCCAGATTGAGGCAGGCATCGGGTCGGTGCAAGACTTTGTGCACTACCACAAGCAAGGCAAGTTGCGCGTGCTGGCGGTGCTGGGTGGCAAGCGCCAGCCTTTGTTGCCCGCGGTGCCTACGTTCAGCGAGCTGGGCATGCAAGGGCTGGAAGATATGCCGTATTACGGCATTTATGCCCCCAAAGGGGTGCCTGCACGCTTCACACAGCGCTTTGCGCAAGCGCTGGCGGAGAGCGTGCAAGAGCCAGCCATTCGCAAACAGCTGGAAGAGATCGGCTTGGTTGTCGAGCCGATGACGCCCCAGCAGTTGCACCAGCGTGAGCAGGCCTACTCCGGCGTTTGGCAACGCATCATCCAGAGCAGTGGTTTTCAGCCCCAGTAACCGCGCTTGTTTGGGTGCAAAGCGGCAGGCCTTAGGCCGCGGCTTTTTTGGTGAGGCAGGCTAACTACCCCGTATCCGGGCTAGGAGTGGTGGTCGCTCAATGCTAGGCTATGGCCCATTTCCTAACAAAGATCAGTTGGCATCTGTGGGCGCGTACAAGCTGAGACCGCCTTTGCGCACACCGCAAGAGGGTGCAGTGATGGTGTTGGCTGCTCTCTCCAAAGAGGCATGGGCATGTATTCGACACGGTTATGGGTGCTGGTAGCGCTGGGTGCGGGCCTGAGTGGGGGCGCCCATGCGCTGTCTATCAGCCAGGTGACGCCCAGCGGTAGTGTCAATGAGGTCCAGCAAATTGTGGTGCAGACCTCTGCCGATGCAGTGCGGCTGGGCAACGCCCAAGCGCCAGCGCCGGTGCGGGTGCAGTGTGTGCCAGCACAGGCTGCCCAAGGCATGGGGCGTTGGAACCATGCGCGCGAGTGGGTGTGGCAATTCAACCAGCCCGTGCCTGCAGGCACGCGTTGCCAGATTCAGCCCGAAAAATCATTCAAATCGCCTTCTGGCGCAGTGTTGACGGGCGCTGCTAGCTATCAGTTTGAAGTTGCTGGGCCCACCATCATTCAGACATGGCCAGCCACGTATGAAGCCGTGGATGAAGCGCAGACCTTTGTACTCAAGCTCAACGGCGCAGCCACCGCTCCCAGCTTGCAGCAGCACGTGCATTGCCGGGCTGAAGGTGTGGGCGAGCGCATTCCGGTGCGCCTGCTGGATGCCAGCAAGACGCAAGCAGTGCTCAAAGCCTTGGACATCCAGGACAAAGGCAGTTATGTGGCGCTGGAGTGCAACCGGCGTTTGACCGCAGGCAGCCGCATGCAACTGGTGTATGGCGCCGGCGTACAGATGGCCAGTGGGGTGAGCAACAAGCACCCTCAAACGCTGGATTACCAGGTGCGCCCAGCCTTTACGGCAGAGCTGCAGTGCCAGCGTGAACGCGCGAACGCCGGTTGCTTGCCGATTCGTGATCTGGTGCTGTCTTTTTCTGCACCGGTGCCGCAGGCACAGGCCAAGCAGGTGCAACTGGTGCTCCATGGCAAAAAAATCCAGCCGGTGCTGGATAAAGAGACCCTAACCACCTTCAGCGAGGTACGTTTTCCAGCACCGCTGGAGCCTTTGGGCAAATACCAGTTGGTGTTGCCCGAAAATTTTCAAGACGATGCGGGGCGCAGTCTGGCGAATGTGGGGGCTTTCCCCATGGCTCTGACCATGGGAGATACACCACCGCTGGTGAAGTTTGCGGCCGCACCGTTTGGCGTGCTGGAGCGCTTTGCGGAAGGCGAGGATGGCACCGCCGTGTTACCGGTGACGGTGCGCAAGGTGGAGACCATGGACAGCAGCGCAGGCGCCCCAGCCCGCGCTGCGGGGGCACAAGTGCGGAATCTGCGGGTAGGCACTGATGCCGACATCATCCGCTGGTGGGACTTGGTGCAGCGCTATGACCGCAGCTGGATGCGCCGCAAGGATGCGCAGCGGGATCTGAAATCTCCCCTGCCTGCACCGCTGGATGAGGAAGATCGCGATTCCATCGCGCCACGCACGGTGTCGCTGCTCCAAGGGCAAGCGGGTGTGCAGACCTTGCATCTGCCCAAATCCCAGGATGGCGATCCGCGCCCTTTTGAAGTGGTGGGCATACCCATTTCCACACCGGGCTTTCATGTGCTGGAGGTGGAGTCGCCCCGGCTGGGCGCTGCGTTGCTGGACGAACGCATGGGGGCCCAGCGCAGCATGTTTGTGCGTACCTCGGCCTTAGTCACCAATTTGGCGGTGCACCTCAAGCTCGGGCGTGAAGGCGCTGCAGTGTGGGTGACTTCGCTGGACAAGGGCAAACCTGTGGCGGGTGCTGATGTGCAAGTATCAGATTGCCGGGGCAAGCCCCACGCTGCAGGCAAGACCGATGCCCAAGGTCTGCTGATGCTGCCGGATTTGGACAAGGAGGCGCCGCGCTGTAACAACCACGAAGGCAGCGGCCAGTGGTTTGCCAGTGCACGCTACAGCGACAAAGGCGTGCCAGACATGGCGTTTGTCTGGAGCGATTGGCAGCGTGGTATTGAGCCATGGCGTTTCAATATGCCTACTTCTTGGGGGCGCGGGCCCGAATTGGTGGCGCATACGGTGCTGGACCGGAATCTAGTGCGCGCCGGTGAAACCGTGTCGATGAAGCACTTTGTGCGCCAGCAAACCTTGCAAGGGCTGGCGCTGCCACAAGACTGGCCTGCAGAACTGGTGATTACCCATGTCGGCAGTGGCCAGCAATACAAGCAGTCACTGCAATGGGCGGCCACGGACAACGGTGGGCGCAATGCCATCAGCAGTTTTGTAGCCCCCGCAGCCGCCAAGCTGGGCTTGTACACGGTAGAGCTGCGCTGGCCAGAGCAGGCCCATGGCGGCCAGCGCGTGCTGCAGTCGGGTGAGTTCCGGGTGGAGGCATTTCGCCTGCCGGTCTTTCAAGGCAGCGTGCAGCCTGTGGACAAAACGGCACTGGTGCAGCCCAAGGCAATTCCGGTGGCGGTCAGCCTGAACTTTATCAATGGCGGTGCCGCCAGCGGCCATCCTGTGCAAGTCAGTGCCCTGCTGCGTGAGCGTGGGGTGAGTTTTGAACGCTGGGCGGGCTACAGCTTCCGTGCGCCGCGTTCCCAGCAGGAGGTGGATCGTGCGGCGGAAGACAGTGGTGGCGATGGCGCACGCTTGGTGGCTGATAAGCTGCCCGTGAGCTTGGATGCACAGGGGCAGGGCCAGGTGACGCTGCCTGCTTTAGCCCCGGTACAAGCCGCACAAGATTTGGTGCTGGAGGCCAGCTTTGCTGACCCGAATGGCGAAATCCAGACCCTGCGCAGCAGCCACAGCGTGTGGCCTTCGGCAGTGTTGGCGGGGATTCGCACCGAGGGGTGGATGTCGGTGGGCCGCAAGATGCGTTTGCAAGCGGTGGCGGTGGACACCCAAGGCAATCCGCAAGCCGGGGTGCCATTGAAGGTGCAGGCGGTGCAGCACACCACCACCACCACCCGCAAGCGTTTGGTGGGCGGTTTTTATACGTATGACAACCAGCGTAGCAGCAAGCGTTTGGGCGAGGTGTGCAGCGGCAAGAGCGACGCACGTGGTTTGCTGCTGTGCGAGGTACAGGTGGTGGAAACCGGTGAGGTGGAGCTGATTGCTTCTGCCCAAGACCAGCAAGGCCATACTGCGCAGGCGTCAGACACCGTATGGGTAACGGGGCAAGGCGAGTTGTGGTTTGGGGGGCAAGACCATGACCGTATGGATGTGCTGGCGGAAAAAACCAGCTACAGCCCCGGAGAAACCGCCAAGCTGCAAGTGCGCATGCCTTTCCGTGAAGCGACGGCCTTGGTGAGTGTGGAGCGTGAAGGCGTGCTGTACACCCAGGTCATGCAGTTGGAGGGCAAAGATCCAACGATTGCATTGCCCGTGCAAGCTGGCTGGGGCCCCAATGTGTTTGTGAGTGTGCTGGCCTTGCGTGGGCGCTTGTATGAAGTGCCGTGGTACAGCTTCTTCACCTGGGGCTACAAAGCACCGCGCCAGTGGTGGAACGCGTTTTGGTATGGCGGCAAAGAATATGTGGCACCCACCGCCATGGTGGATTTGAGCAAGCCCGCGTTCCGCTTGGGTGTGGCTGAGTTGCAGGTGCAAGACCGCTCGCAGCAGTTGCACGTGGTGGTGCAGGCCGATAAAAGTGGCTACCAAATCCGTGAAACAGCCAAAGTCACCATCCGTGCCACGCTGCCCGATGGCAAGCCAGCTGCGCATGCCGAAGTGGCAGTGGCCGCAGTAGACAAAGCCCTGCTGGAGTTGTCGCCCAACCGCAGCTGGGATTTGCGCGCTGCCATGTGGCAGCGCCGTGGCTGGGCGGTGGA
Source organism: Comamonas jiangduensis (assembly GCF_902829245.1). Classification (GTDB taxonomy): domain Bacteria; phylum Pseudomonadota; class Gammaproteobacteria; order Burkholderiales; family Burkholderiaceae_C; genus Comamonas; species Comamonas jiangduensis. The sequence goes on from NZ_CADEPJ010000169.1 coordinate 15,241, forward strand.
TACCGCCACGGCACAGATGGAAGTGGTGGGGCGCCGCCACTATGGGCGTAAGGCTGCAGCACCGGGCGGTGGCGGTGGCCAAGGCGCACCCACGCGAGAGCTGCTCGACACGCTGCTGCTGTGGAACCCCAAGGTGCAGTTGAATGCACAAGGCCAAGCTGTGGTTGAGGTGCCGCTCAACGACGCACTCACCAGCTTCACCATCGTGGCGGTGGCGGACGACGGGGTGCAGCGCTTTGGCACGGGGAGTGTGGACATTCGCACCAGCCAAGACTTGCAAGTGATCAGCGGTCTGCCGCCAGTGGTGCGCGAGGGTGATCAGTTCCGCGCCATGCTGACCGTGCGCAACAGCACCGCCCAGTCCATGCAGGTCAAGTTGCAACCCCATGCAGGCGGTGTCGCGTTGAAAGCGCAAACGGTGGAGGTGCCCGCCCAAGCGGCACGGGAAGTGACGTGGGAGGTGACGGTGCCCAACAGCTTGGCACAAGCCGCCCAGAGCGAGTGGCCGTGGCGCATTGATGCCCAGGATGCCCGAACCGGTGCCAAAGACAGTCTGGTGGTGCAACAGCGCTTGCTGCCCGCTGTGCCGCTGGCGGTGCAGCAAGCCACCATCACACAAATTGATGGCCGCTGGGAGCAAGCTTTGAGCTGGCCTGACAACGCCCTGCCCGGCAGGGGCGGGTGCGCCTGTCGTTCAGCGACAAGCTGGCCGACAAGGATGAAGGGGTCCCGGGCTGCGTGACTGGTGGGCAGCCTACCCGTATGCCTGCCTGGAGCAAACCGTGGGCAAGGCCATTGGCTTGCGCGACCCAGCGCTGTGGCAGCAAACCATGGCGCAGCTGCCAACTTATCTGGACGACGATGGCCTGGCCATGTATTTCCCGCCGCAGGACAGCCGCCGCGCACAGGGCAGCGACACGCTGACGGCACATTTGCTGGCGGTGCACCACAGCCTCAAGGCCGTGGATGCAAGCCTGCAACTGCCGGCCGCCGAGCAGGCGCGCATGGAATCGGGCCTGATCGCCTGGGTAGAGGGCGCATAGAGCGCAAGCACTGGAGCCCGGGCAAAGATCTGGATGTGCGCAAGCTGGCGGCCATTGCCGCGCTGGCGCGCAGTGGCAAGGCGCGGCCTGCCATGTTGGAGAGCATTCGCCTTGCGCCGCAAGAGTGGCCAACGCATGCGCTGATCGACTGGCTCAGCATCTTGCAGCACATGCCGCAAGTGCCGGGCCATGCTGAACGCTTGGCAGAAGTGCAACAACTGCTCAAAACCCGCTTGTCCTACCAAGGCTCTCAAGTGGGCTTTAGCACCGATGCCCAAGACCAGTGGTGGTGGCTGATGCAAAGCGCGGATGTGAACGTGGCGCGCCTGCTGCTGACCACCATGGACGATCAGGCATGGGAGGCCGAGCGCACGCGGCTGGTGACGGGCTTGCTGGCCCGCCAAAAGCAGGGTTCCTGGGGACGACCACGGCCAATACCTGGGCAGGGCTGGCGCTGCGCCAGTTCTCCCAGCGCTATGAGCGCGAAGCGGTCACGGGCAATACCACCGCCTTGCTGGGTACTGCCACCCAGACCGTGCACTGGAATGCTGCGCCTGCAGCGGCAGGGTGAGCCTGTGGCTGCCACTGCGGTGCCGCCGGCAGCGCGCAAAGCGCAGACAGTACGGGCCGCACCGTATTCCTGCCGTGGGGTGAGCGCCGGATGGGCCAGCTCAGCGTGCAACACCGTGGCACGGGCAAGCCGTGGGTGGGTTTCCAGTCGGTGGCTGCCGTGCCGCGCACCCAAGTCATGAATGCCGGTTACGTGCTCAAGAAAACCGTGACGGCAGTGCAGGGCGCCAACAGCCAAAGCTGGAAGCGCGGGGATGTGGTGCGCATTCGGCTGGAGGTGAGCGCCAGTGCAGACATGACCTGGGTGGCGTTGAGCGACCCCATTCCTGCTGGAGCCACCATTTTGGGCAGTGGCCTGGGGCGCGACTCGGAAATTGCCCAGCAAGGCGAGGCTGCGGCTGACGGCGCGAGGCCTGATTTTGTGGAGCGTGGCCAAGACAGCTATCGGGTCTACTGGAGCTATCTGCCCAAAGGCAACGCTGCCGTGGAATACACCGTGCGCTTGAACAACGCGGGCGACTTTGCGCTGCCGCCCACGCGGGCGGAAGCCCTGTACGCGCCGAAATGTTTGGCGAGTTGCCCAACGCGCGCTGGAAGGTGGCGCAGCCTTGAGCAGCAGGCTTTGCGTCGGCCGTGTGACGGTGCTGCACCTGCATCCGGCCGACAATCCCCGCTTTACCAATACCTGAAAGACGTTGTATGCACTATTTGCTGACCTACCACTACACCGATGATTACCTGGAGCGCCGGGGGCAATTCCGCAACGCCCACTTGCGCCAGGCCTGGGAGTGGCAAGCGCGCGGCGCATTGCTGCTGGGGGGCGCCGTGGGTGATCCGGCGGACAGCGCCGTGCTGGTGTTTGACTGCGACAACGCACAGGCGGTCGAGCAGTTTGTGCAAGCCGATGCGTATTTTCAAAATGGCCTGGTGCGCAGCTACCGTATTCAGCCGTGGACCACGGTGGTGGGTGACCAGGCGCACACGCCGATTCGGCCGGAATAATTAAAAAAGTAGCTGCCAGCGCTCGTTTTTAAAGGGGTTTAATGTAATTTAGCCTTGAAAATAAGGTCTGGAAAGCGTTGACTGTTACTTTTTGGAAGCAAGCAGCCAGACTGCGTGCTTTGTCTGACGTGCTGCTTGGCGGCGGGGTGCACATACTCCGACTCTCAGTCCTTTCGCCGCGTGACGACCATGAACACTCCAGTCAATGAACCGGGTGCACGCACTGCACCCAAGACGACCTTCTCAGCCCCGGTGGTGGTGCCCGCTTTGCTGGTGTTGGTGGCGCTGCTGGTGCTGTGTGGCGCTTTTCCCGCGCTGGCCGACCGCATGTTCTCCCGCGCCCAGACCTGGGTGGTGGGGCATTTTGACTGGTTCTACACCGTCATCGTCACGCTGTTTTTGCTGTTTCTGGTGCTGCTGGCGGTCAGCCGCTATGGCGATATCCGCCTCGGCCCGGACGATGCCAAGCCTGAGTTCAGCTTTGTGTCGTGGACGGCCATGCTGTTTGCTGCGGGCATGGGCATTGGCCTGATGTACTTTGGTGTTGGTGAGCCGCTGCAGCATTACCTGAATCCTCCCACCCAGATGGCAGGCACGGCAGGCGCGGCCAAGGAGGCGCTGGCGTCCACCTTCTTTCACTGGGGCTTTCACGCCTGGGCCATTTACGGTGTGATGGGCTTGACGCTGGCCTACTTCGGCTTTCGCTACAACCTGCCGCTGACCATGCGTTCTGGCTTGTACCCCTTGCTGCAGCACCGCATCAACGGCCCGATTGGCCACGGGGTGGATGCGTTTGCCTTGGTGGGCACGATTGCGGGCTTGGCGACCACGCTGGGCTATGGGGCCATGCAATTGGCTGCGGGCCTGAATCTGGTGACGGGGTGGGACACCAGCACCTCGGCATTTCGCATCGGCGTGATTGTGGGCGTGGTGGGGTTGGCAGCCCTGTCGGCCGCTTCCGGGCTGGACAAAGGGGTGCGCCGCCTGTCTGAGCTGAATCTGATCCTGACGTTTGTGCTGCTGGGCTTTGTGCTGGTGTGCGGCCCCACGGTGTTTTTGCTGCAGGCCTTCAGTGAAAACATTGGCCACTACGCCTCTGAGTTGATCAGCATGTCGCTGCGCACCTTTGCCTATGAGCCTGCCCAAGACCCGCAGTGGTTTGGTGGCTGGACCATTCTGTACTGGGCATGGTGGATTTCGTGGTCACCTTTTGTGGGCATGTTCATCGCCCGTATTTCGCGCGGCCGCACCGTGCGCGAGTTCATCATCGGTGTGCTGCTGATTCCCACGGCCTTCAATCTGCTGTGGATGACGGCATTTGGCAATGGCGCCATCTGGATCGACACCCATGTAGCCCAGGGCGCGCTGGCGCAATCCGCTGGCAATGTGGATGCCTTGCTGTTTCGCTTTTGAATACCTGCCGCTGACCCGGGCCGTGTCATGGCTGGCGATTGTGTTGATTGCGCTGTTTTTTGTGACCTCGGCCGACTCTGGCGCCTATGTGGTGGATGCCATTGCTTCGCGCGGTGATCCGCAGTCACCCATCTGGCAGCGGCTGTTCTGGGCAGCGGTACTGGGTGTGACCGCCGTGGTGCTGCTGCTGGCAGGGGGGCTCAAGGCCTTGCAGGCCATGACGCTGGTCGCGGCCATGCCAGTGGCTGCCATCATGGGGGTGCTGTGCATCGGCTTGTGGCGCGGCATGAAGGCCGACGTGACGCATGCCCGGCAAGACCTGTCGCCTGCCACCAATTTCTGGACGGGCCAGCACTGGCGCAAGCGCTTGGAGCTGATCGTGCACCAACCCTCCGCCAGCGATGTGAAAAGCTTTTTGCAAAAAACCGTGCTGCCTGCCATGCGTGATGTGGCGGCCGAGCTGCAGCGCCAAGGCGTGCAGGTCCAGGTGCATGACGATAGTGCCAGCACCGAAGGCGCGGAGGCGGGCACGGTGCGCCTGGTGATACCCGCGCCGCAGCTGCGTGACTTTGTCTACGGCGTGCGGCCCCTGGCACGCAAGTTGCCAGGTTTTATGCTGACCGAGGTGACCGATGAAGCGGCCAACCAGCGGCGCCATGTGGTGGAGCCGGTGACCTTCTTTGCCGATGGCCGCGCGGGGTATGACATTCAATACCTGCGCCATGAAGAATTGATTGCAGACATTTTGCGTAACTATGAGCGTTACCTGTCGGTCAGCGCCGACCAGCGCGCGGTGCTGCTCAACCGGGCGCCAGGGCATACCGAGTCCTGAGCGGTGGTGTGGGGCGATGGGGTGATGAAGTATTTGTGACGATGCGTGATTTTTAGAGGGTTATCACCGACGAAGTCGTCATGACATAGACATATAGCCTGCATAAACTGGTTCGCTATGTCGACCATTGAACTCGAACAAGTCGCCAAGTCGTGGGGAGACACCACGGCCTTGCGCGCCATGAATTTGCAGATTCCTGCAGGCTCATTCTGTGTGCTCCTCGGCCCCTCGGGCTGCGGTAAATCCACCACGTTGCGCATCATTGCTGGGCTGGAAAGCGCCACTTCCGGCCGCGTGCGGATTGGTGGCAAAGATGTCACGCACCTGCCGCCTGCCGAGCGCGGCATTGCCATGGTGTTTCAAAACTACGCGCTTTTCCCGCACCTGAGCGTGCGCGACAACATTGGCTTTGGCTTGTCGGTGCGCAAAGTGCCCAAAGCCCAAGCGCAGCAGCGCTTGGCAGAAGCGGCGGATTTGCTGGGGCTGTCGCATTTGCTGGATCGCAAACCGGGGCAGCTGTCCGGCGGTCAACAACAGCGTGTGGCGCTGGGGCGCGCCCTGGTGGCCCAGGCCCATGTGTGCCTGATGGACGAGCCGCTGTCAACCTTGATGCCCAGTTGCGCCAGGAAATGCGCTCTGAGCTGCGTGAGCTGCAACAGCGCCTGGGGCTGACCGTGGTGTACGTCACGCACGACCAGGCCGAAGCCATGAGCATGGCCGACCAAGTGGTGCTGCTGCACCAAGGCAAGGTGGAGCAATACGCCGCACCGCGCGCCATGTATGCGCAGCCTGCGACAACTTTGCTGCACGCTTTATTGGCACTCCGCCATGAATTTGCTGCGTTTGCAAGACGGCTGCATTGGGCAGCCCGTTGCAAACGGCAGCGTGGCCGCCGCCAGCATGGGGCTGCGGCCCGAAGCCGTGCACTGGGGCGAAGCCCCACCGCAGACAGCGTAGCGGTGCAGGCGCAAGTGACCGGGCAAGAGTATCTGGGCGCTGATGTGGTGCTGCGTTGCCAGGTTGGACACGAAACCCTGACGGTGCGCGCGCCCGGCAGCCTGCTGCCGGAAATAGGGCAGCAGGTGCCGCTGCACTGGCACCGTGCGGATATGCACTTCTTTGACACCCATGGCCAGCGCATGGCCGCCTGAATCCATTTTTTCTACCCGCGAGGAGCAATCACTATGCAACGCAAGACCTTCCTGAAGGCTTCGGCCGCAGCCGCAGTGCTGGGCATGACCGCCGCAGCCTGGGCGCAAACGCCTGTGGAAGTGCCGTTTTATTACCCGGTTGCCGTAGGTGGCCCCATCACCAAAACGATTGACGGCTATGCGGCAGACTTCAACAAGGCCCACCCGGAATACAAAATCGTGCCGATTTATGCGGGCACCTACCAAGAAACCATTGTGAAGGCGCTGACCGCGCACAAGTCGGGCAAGGCGCCGGCCACTTCGGTGCTGCTGTCCACCGACATGTTCACGCTGATCGATGAAGATGCCATCGTGCCCATCGACGATTTTGTGAAGACCGATGCCGACAAGGTGTGGCTCAAGGGCTTTTACCCGGCGTTCATGGCCAACAGCCAGACGGGTGGCAAGACCTGGGGGGTGCCGTTTCAGCGCTCCACGGTGGTGATGTACTACAACAAGGAAGCCTTCAAGGAAGCGGGGCTGGACCCCAGCAAGGGGCCCGAGGACTAGGCGGAGGGGAAGGACGCCGCCAAAAAGCTGACCAAGAAAGACGCCAGGGGCAGCGGCACGCAGTGCGGCATTCAAATTCCGTCCACAGGGTGTGCCTACTGGATGCTGCAAACCTTCACTACCCCCAACGATGTGCTGCTGGCCAACGAAGCGGGCACGAAGGTGACCTTCGACCACCCCAAGGTCATCGAAGCGCTGGAGATGTGGGTCAATCTGGCCAAAGATGGCGTACATCCCAAAGGCGTGGTCGAGTGGGGCACCACACCCAAGGACTTCATGGAAAAGAAGGCCGCCATTATCGTGACCACGACCGGCAACCTCACCAACATCAAAGCCAATGCCAAGTTTGACTTCGGCGTGGGCCAGATTGCGGGCCATGTGCGCAAGGGTTCACCCACCGGCGGCGGCAATTTCTACATCTTCAAGAGCGCACCCAAGGCACAGCAAGAAGCAGCTTTCAAGTTTGCGCAGTGGATCACCCAGCCCGAGCGCGCGGCGCAGTGGAGCATGGACAGCGGCTACGTGGCCGTGTCGCAAGCAGCGTATGACACCCCGGTGCTGAAAAAGTACGGTCAAGAATTTCCGCAGGCATTGGTAGCGCGTGACCAGCTGCCCGTATCGGTGGCGGAGTTTTCGACCCACGAAAACCAGCGCGTGACCAAGGTGCTCAACGATGCCGTTCAAGCCGCGCTCAACGGCACCAAGACCTCAGCCCAAGCCATGAAAGATGCGCAAAAAGAAGCCGATCGCATCTTGCGCAGCTACCGCTGATGCCACGCGGACAAAGCGGGTGCAGCCCTGTGCTGCGGCTTTGTCTGCATCACGCCTTGCCGCATGCGGTTTACAAGACCGCGCATTCGGGCAAGGCGCTTGTTGTTTGATGTGAGAAGTTGGGAACGCATGTCAGGTTCTGTTTCATCACCCATGGCTGGCGCCAGCCAACGCAGCATGCATGCGTGGCTGCTGCTGTTGCCAGCCCTGGTGTTGTTGGTGACGTTTACGCACTGGCCCACCGTGGCCACGCTGATCGATAGTTTTTTCTCCACGCCCAAGGGCGCGCAGCCAGCACAGTGGGTGGGGCTGGAGAATTACGCCGTCATGGCCGATGACCCCGTGTTTTGGCAGGCGGTGCGCAACAACCTGTGGTTTGCAGCGGCCACCATTCCGGCATCGATCGGGCTGGCGCTGCTGATGGCCGTGTGGGTGAATGAACGGATTGCCGGGCGCACTTTTTTGCGCATGGCGTATTTCACCCCCACGGTGTTGCCCATGATTGCCGTGGCCAATATCTGGCTGTTTTTCTACACCCCGCAATATGGGCTGCTGGAGCAGTTCACGGGCGCGCTGGGCTTTGCGTCACACAACTGGCTGGGCGATCCGGCCACAGCCCTGGCCTGCGTGACGCTGGTGGCGGTGTGGAAAGAGGCCGGTTTTTTCATGATTTTCTATCTGGCGGCACTGCAAACCTTGAACCCCAGTTTGAAAGAAGCAGCGGCCATTGAGGGGGCCTCGCGCTGGTACTTCTTTCGTCGCGTGCAGTGGCCGTTGCTCATGCCGACCACGCTGTTTGTGCTGATCAATGCCGTGATCAATGCCTTCCGCCTGGTGGACCATGTGTGCATCCTCACGCGCGGCGGCCCCGACAATGCCACCACGCTGCTGCTGTACCACCTGTATGAGGTGGGCTTCAAGTTCTGGGACACGGCCTACGCGGCGGCCATCACGGTGGTGCTGGTGGCGGTGCTGGCGGGCGTGGCGCTGTTTCAGTTTTTCGTGCTGGATAAAAAGGTGCATTCCCAATGAGCGCACCCGCTGTGATTTACCGCCACACCTGGCTCGATACCCTGGCGGCGTGGACATTGGCGCTGTTGTGGATCTTGCCGCTGGCCTATGCGTTTTGGACCGCCTTTCACCCCAGTGAGTACGCGATTCGTTTTGACCTGAGCGCGCCCTGGACGTTGCAAAACTTTCGCAACGCCTGGGAAGCGGCCCCCTTTGCCCGTTATTTTTTCAACACCACGGTGCTGGTGTTGCTGATTTTGGCGGTGCAGTTGGTGCTGTCCACCCTGGCGGCTTTTGCGTTTGCGCGCTATGAGTTCCGCGGCAAGCATGTGGCGTTTGCGCTGGTGCTGGTGCAGCTGATGATCATGCCGGACATCTTGCTGGTGGAGAACTACCAGACCATGGCCAAGCTGGGGCTGGTGGACACTTTGCTGGCCATCGGCCTGCCGTACTTCGCCTCGGCCTTTGCGATCTTCTTGTTGCGCCAAACCTTCATGGGCATTCCCAAAGAGCTGGATGAGGCTGCCCGCGTGGAAGGTGCCAGCACGCTGCAAATTTTGTGGCGCGTGTATGTGCCGCTGGCCAAGCCGGTGTACACCGCGTTTGCGCTGGTGTCGGTGAGCTTTCACTGGAACAATTTTCTGTGGCCGCTCATCATCACCAACAGCGTGGAGTCGCGCCCGCTCACCGTGGGGCTGCAGGTGTTTTCCAGCGTGGAGCAGGGGGTGGACTGGTCCACCATCACAGCCGCCACGTTGATGACATCGGCGCCGCTGCTGATTGCCTTCATCCTGTTCCAGCGCCAGTTTGTGCAAAGCTTTATGCGCGCTGGGATCAAGTAACTCCACCCGGCCCTTTTATAAAAAAGAGAGCTGGTTGTGCTGATGAAAAAAGGGTTTCAGATACTTTTCTATCTAAAACCCTTGTTTTTCAAGCGCTACAAGCTACTTTTTTTGTTAATGCCTGAGCATGCAGGCTCAGCATGCGCGTTCAGCAGGGCCACACCGCCATGTGGTAAGCGCTGTCCCAGAACATCCATTCCAGTCGCGCTGCATCGGTATAGGCTTGGTGCATCTCGGTCACAGTTTTGGCGTCTGCCTGCGCGGCCACGGCATCGACGGTCTCGCGCACGGCACGCACGTGGGCGTGGAACTCCTCGCCGCCGTAGGTGTCGATCCAGCCTTGGTAAGGGTTGCCCGGCACCTGCGTTTTTGCAGTTCGACCCCGACTTCGGCATAAATCCAAAAGCACGGCAGCAGCGCCGCCAGGGCTACCGCGTAGGGGCGGCTCCACGCCGTGGACTGCAAAAAGTGGCAGTAGTGGTGGCAGGCGGGCGACAGCGGTGTGCGCTGGAATATCTCTGGCGTGACATCGTAGGCACGCATAAAGCTGTTGTGCAGCAGGCGCTCGGTCACCACGGCTTCTTGGGCGGCTTGCGAAAACTGCACTACACCTTCGGCATCATCGGCCTTGCCACCCGCAATCGCCAAGGCACGGCCAAACGCCACCAGATAGTGGGCGTCTTGGATCATGTAATGCTGGAAAACGTCACGCGCCAGACTGCCGTTGGCTAGTGCCTGGTTGAAAGGTAAGGCCACGGTGGCGTTAAAGAGTGGCAGATTGCGCTGCCATGCTTGTTCACAAAAAGTCATGGTTGTAAAGGTGATGAAATAGCAGAAAAAAATCTCAAACTCGGATGAAATGCACTGTAGGGCGACAAGAACAGGTATGTTTCAGCCTGTGTGAGCGTGTCGTCACGGTTCGTCTCACCATGCTTAATGAGAGTGTGTCATGCATTTAGTCACTTGGAATACCCAATGGTGCTGCGGCCTGGACGGTGAGGTGCGCCCCGAGCGCATTGTCCAGACCGTGCAAGCCATGGGCGAATGCGATGTGTTGTGCCTGCAGGAAATTGCCATCAACTACCCCCAACTAAGGGGTGGTGCCGCCCATCAGGTGCAGCAGTTGCAAGCCCTGCTGCCCGGCTGGTCGGTTTTTTTTGGCGCTGCCGTGCACGAATGGACCGAGGCTGGCGAGCAACAGTTTGGCAATCTGATTGCCACGCGGCTGCCGGTGCTGCAGGTGCAGCACTACCCGCTGCCCTACCCGGGCGATCAGCACGTACGCACCATGCAGCGCATGTGTACCGTGGTGACGGTGCAAGACCCCCTGCTGGGCCCGGTGCGCGTGCTGACGACGCATTTGGAGTACTACTCCAAACGCCAGCGCATGGCGCAAGCGCGGTATTTGCGTCGCATGCACTTTGAAGCGTTGTCGCAGGTGTTTGCACCACCGCCGCTCGCGGACGACGGCTCGCCTTTCCAGCGCAAACCGTGCACAGAGCATGCCGTGCTGTGTGGCGATTTCAACTTCGAGTCGCACGAGCTGGAGTACGCGGCGCTGAGTTCTCCCGCAGCCGTGATTGAGTGCCTGGAGGCGGGCTGGCCCGAAGGCGTGGTGGGCGCGGCCTGGAATGATGCATGGCGCGTGCTGCGCACCCATCAGCCCCAGCCCGATACCTTCCGATTGTTTGACCGCCAGTTTGGCCCTGAGCCAGGCGCTTGCGATTTTGTCTGGGTCAGCGACAGCCTATACGACAAGGTGCGCAGCTTTGAAGTGAACCAGCAAACGCAGGCCTCAGACCACCAGCCTGTGCGCGTTGTGCTGGGCTGAGCGTTTGCCAGTCTCTCTTGCAGGCTGGCGGTGGCTGGCGGCGCTGGGTGTGCTGTGCCTGCCCGCGTGGGCTTGGGCCTTACCCACGCCGCACGAAGTGCGCAGCAGCTTTCAGTCTTCAGAAACGTACATCCTCTCGCGCGAAGGTGAGGTGCTGCAGCGCCTGCGCACCAACAGCCAGGTGCGTCGCGGCGCCTGGGTGGCCTTGAGTGAGGTATCGCCTGCCTTGCGCCTGGCCTTGCTGGTGAGCGAAGACCAGCGTTTTTATGCCCACAGCGGGGTGGACTGGCGCGCTGTTTCTGCTGCGGCCTGGGGCAATCTGTGGAACAGCAAAACACGCGGTGCCAGCACCATCACCATGCAATTGGCGGGGCTGCTGGACGAGGACTGGCGCGCCAGTGCCAGCGGGCGCAGCATGGGGCAAAAGCTGGGTCAGGCGCTGGCTGCAACGCAGCTGGAGCGGCGCTGGCGCAAAGACCAGATTCTGGAGGCCTATCTGAACCTGCTGCCTTTCAAGGGGGAGTTGGTGGGTATTGATGCCCTCAGCCGCACCTTGTTTGGCAAAGCTGCGCATGGCCTCGATGAGATGGAGTCTGCGATTGCCGCAGCCTTGGTGCGCGGCCCCAATGCCAGTGCGGCCGTGGTGGCGCAGCGCGCCTGTGCGGTCTGGCAAGACTTGCAGCCGCATGCGATCCCTACGAACGGCGCACCCAAGACCGCCTCACATGCAGCACCCCAAGCGGGGTGCACCACAGTGCAATGGCGCACCGAACACGCCTCGCGCGCACGCCTTTGGCCTGCGACAGAAGGTGATGCTGCGCACTGGGCGCAGCGTGTGTGGGCAGGTTATGACCATGCACAAGCCATTCCCCGGCAAGGTATTGCCACCACGCTCAGCGCACCGGTGCAGCGTGCAGCGCAAGAGAGTTTGCAGCGCCATTTGCGAGAGCTGCAAGGGCGCAATGTGCAAGACGGCGCGGCGGTGGTGCTGGACAACCGCAGCGGTGAGGTGCTGGCGTGGGTGGGCTCATCGGGCACGCTCAGCCAGGCCAGCGAGGTAGATGGTGTGCTGGCGTGGCGCCAGCCGGGCTCAACCCTCAAGCCTTTTCTGTATGCGCAGGCGCTGGACGAGCGCCGCCTGACAGCGGCCTCGCTGCTGGAAGATTCTGCGGCCGAGATTGCCACGCCATCGGGCCTGTACATTCCGCAAAACTATGACCGGCGCTTTAAAGGCTGGGTGTCGGTGCGCATGGCACTGGCCGCATCGCTGAATGTGCCCGCCGTGCGCACGCTGGTGATGGTGACGCCGGATGCGTTTTTTAACCAGCTGCGTCAGCTGGGACTGCCGCTGCGTGAAAACGCCGGGTATTACGGCTACAGCTTGGCGCTGGGCAGTGCAGAAGTGCCGCTGCTGCATCTGACGAATGCCTACCGGGCCTTGGCCAACGGCGGCCAGTTTGCGCCCGTGGCACCTGCGGTTTTGGGTGCAGCACCGCGCGCCAAGCCGGTGCAGGTGCTGTCGCCGCAGGCCGCATTTGTGGTGGGCGATATATTGTCGGACGCTCAAGCCCGCGCCAGCACCTTTGGGCTGGATAGTGTGCTGGCCACACGGTTTTGGACGGCGGTGAAAACCGGCACCAGCAAAGACATGCGTGACAACTGGGCGGTGGGCTGGTCGCAGCGCTACACCGTGGGCGTGTGGGTGGGCAATGCCTCGGGCGAAGCCATGCATGGCGTCAGT
>NZ_CADEPJ010000170.1 GCF_902829245.1 Comamonas jiangduensis
TACGACAACGCCGCCATCATCAAAGAAATCCTGGCGCTGCGCCAAGAAGAAGCACAGCTGCTGGGGAGACTGGGCCATCTTGGGCACCAGGGACACTTGGGCAAAGTTCTGGTAACCCAGCAGCTGTGCTTCTTCTTGGCGCAGCGCCAGGATTTCTTTGATGATGGCGGCGTTGTCGTACTTGACCAAGTCGCCTTCCGCCTGGTCTGACGCGCGGGTGACGTAGGCACGGTACACCTTCTCGCGCAGTGCGCTGCTGTGGGCAAACTGCATCACGGGCAGGTAGGAAGGAATCTTCAAAGTCAGTTTGTAGCCTTCTTTGCCATCGGCCTCAGCCGCCGCTTTGGCGGCTTGCAGGACATCGGCAGGCACGCCGTCCAGCTCTTGCGCCGTGGCGTAGTAGGCCCAGTGGTCGGTCGCATCCAGTGTGTTTTCGCTGAACTTCTGGCCCAGCTCGGCGCTGCGCTCCTGAATTTTGGCAAAACGCTCGCGGGCTTCGCCTTGCAGCTCGGCGCCCGACAGCACAAAGCCGCGCAACGCATGGGCGTGGGCTTGCTTTTGTTCGGCTGTCAGCGTGTTGACATCAATGGCCTTGTACTTGGCATACAGGCGCTCGTCGGCGCCCAAGTTGGTCCAGAACTCGGTGATTTTGGGGAGCACCTCGTTATAGGCGGCGCGCAGCTCGGGCGTGTCGGCCACGCTGGAGAGGTGGCTCACAGCGCTCCACTGCATGCCAAGTTGTTCGGTGGCCACGTCAGCACCTTGGAAATGGCGTTCCACTCCGCCGGGAAATCCGGCGCGGTGACCGTCTCCAATGCCGCTTGCGCGCGTTCAATCAGGGTGTTGATGGCAGGGCCGACATCCGCAGGGGTGATGCGGTCAAACTGCGGCAGGCTGGAAGATTCAAACAAAGCATTGGTCATAGACAAGCATTTTGCGCCAACTGGGCGTGTTTCAAGGGTGTGGTGTTAACTATTGTCTTGATAGCTGTTGGCGCTGAAAGTTTCTGGTTTTGATAGGTTTATGTCTGAAACCTAAGCTAATCAAGCGCAAGCAGCTATAAAAAAACCTCCAGTCGCCTTGCGGCGGTGGAGGTGGGTAGGCCTATCGGCGAAAAGCCTTAGTGGGCTTCGGCACCGCGCTCTGCGGCTTCCATGGTGTTGACCAACAGCATGGTGATAGTCATGGGGCCCACACCGCCGGGCACGGGGGTGATGTAGCCTGCCACTTCCTTGCAGCCGTCATAGTCCACATCGCCGCACAGCTTGCCTTCGGCATTGCGGTTCATGCCCACGTCAATCACCACGGCGCCGGGCTTGATCATGTCGGCGGTCAGCACATTCACCTTGCCCACAGCAGCCACCACGAGGTCGGCCTGGCGCGTCATGGCGGCCAGGTCGGCGGTGCCGCTGTGGCAGATGGTGACCGTGGCGTTGGCAGCCAGCAGCATCATGGCCATGGGCTTGCCCACGATGTTGGAGCGGCCAATCACCACGGCGTGCTTGCCGCGCAAATCCTTCATGCCAATCGATTCCAGCATCTTCATGCAGCCGTAGGGGGTGCAGGCTTTGAAGCCCACTTCACCCACCATCAGCGCACCGGCGCTGGCCACGTGAAAGCCGTCCACGTCTTTGAGGGGCGAGATGGCTTCGATCACCTTGTGGTCGTCAATGTGCTTGGGCAGGGGAAGTTGCACCAGAATGCCGTGGATGCTGGGGTCGTTGTTCAGCGCTTCCACACGGGCCAGCAGTTCGGCTTCGGTCATGCTGGCATCGTACTTTTCCAGCACCGAGTGAAAGCCCGCGTCTTCGCAGGCCTTGACCTTGTTGCGCACATACACCTGCGAGGCTTGGTTGTCCCCCACCAACACCACGGCCAGGCCCGGCTTGGTGCCCTTGGCCGTCAAAGCGGCTGCGCGCTGGGCAACTTCGGTACGCAATTGGGCGGAGAGGGCTTTGCCATCAATGATTTGGGCTGTCATGGTGTGTGAGGTGTGCGTGAGAAATAAAAAAGCTGCCAGACCTTTGCAGGCGATGGCAGCCTTTGGGTAAGCCCCTGATTTTATGCCGGTACTTTGGCTGCGGCCGAGGAGCCCAGTGCAATCTTGAGCAGATCGGCCACGGTGTTGGCGCCCAGCTTTTCCATGATGTTGGCGCGGTGCGCTTCCACGGTCTTGATGCTGATGCCCAGGTCATCGGCAATTTGTTTGTTCAGGCGGCCCGCCACAATGCGCTCGAGCACTTGCGACTCGCGGCCTGTCAGCTTGGACAGCAGGGCCTCGCGGCTGGCGGCTTGCTGGTGGCCCGCAAAGGCTTCACGGGCATGATCCAGCATGCGCTCCACCACGCTCAGCAGGTCGTCTTCGTTGAAAGGTTTCTGGATGAAGTCCAGTGCGCCTTTTTTCATGGTGTTCACGGCCATGGGTACGTCGCCGTGGCCGGTAATGAACACGATGGGCAGGGGCGACTTGCGCTCCAGCAACTTGTCTTGCAGCTCCAAGCCCGTCATGCCGCCCATGCGAATGTCGGCAATCAAACAGGCCACTTCGCGGTGGTCATAGCGCGAGAGAAAGGACTCGGCCGAGTCAAAACAGCGCACGCGGTAATCTTTACCCTCCAGCAGCCATTGCAGCGAGTCACGGACGGCCTCATCGTCATCAACCACGTAGACAGTGCCTTTTTTGGGTGTCAAGCTCATGCAGATTTCCTTGTATTTGGATTAATTGCCGAAGAAAAGTTGTCTCCCTTTTCCTGAGCGGCGGCCAACGGTATCCAAAAGAAGAACCGGCAACCCACCACCTCAGAACCATTGTAGAGGTTCTCTGCGGACATCCGTCCGTTATGCGACTCCACAATCGAGCGGCACAGGTTCAAGCCTATGCCCATGCCTTCGTTTTTAGTGGAAAAAAACGCTTCAAACAAGCGCTCCTGCACTTCTGGAGGAAGGCCTTTGCCTGAGTCTTGCACCGAAAACTCTACGCCAGCTAGCCCCTCGTAGTCCAGCTCTTGTTCGCTCCAGCCCGTCATCTGGCAAAACGCTGCATTCACATAGGTGATGCGGCCATTCATATCTAGCGCCCGCATGCCCGTGAGCAGGGAGTTTTCCATCGCACGGCGGAAATTGGTTTCTGCGATCAATGCTTCTTGCGCACGCAAGCGCTTGCGCGTGTGGCGCCAGGTGCCCATCAGCAGCCAGGAGGTCAGCAAGCTCAGCGCGGCCACCAGCCAGAACATGCCGTTGCCCACCATGCTCAGTGAGGTGCGGTAGGCCTGCACTTTCAAGATCAGCGAACTGCCTACGGGCGAAATGGGGACTTGGTACTCCGTGGCCTTGGGCTGCGGCAGCAGATCCCAGGTACTGGACTGGCGGGGGGCGGTCAGCGGTGTGCCTGCTATGAGGGTGCCGTGTCCGTCCATCAGCGTGACGGCATAGCGGGCCAGCAAATCACTGGGTGTGGCGTAGCGCATCAGGCTATCGATGGAAAACTCTGCCATGACAGTGCCGCCAAAATTGCGTGTGCCAATGACAGGGCTGTGAAACTGCAGCAGGGGCGGCGTGTAGCCCACCAGCACGCGGGGCTGGGTGTAAATCGGCTGGTTGGATTCTTTGACCAGCTGAAAGCTTTGCGCAGCATCGTCGTTTTGCAGTGTCTCGCCCGGCATGCGCAGCTGTTCGCTGGCCACGGTGGGTGCGGCGTAGCTGGTGATGATGCGACCGTCACGGTCTACCCAGGTCAGAATTTGCAGCTCGGGGTACTGCGTGACCAGCACTTCGGCGCGGTTGACAAACTCTGCCGTGCCAATGTCGCCGTAGGCCAGATCACGGGCTATGCGCATCACTTGCTCTTGGCGCTCCAGCAGGCGCAGGCGCATGCGCTGCTGGGCATATTCCACGTCGCGTTTAAGGGCTTGTTGATCGCGGTCGACTTCCTCCGCGCGCAAGTACCAGAAAGCTGCCACGATTGCTGCCATGAACAGTGCAACCGATACCAGGGGCGCAAAAGCGGCCAGGCGGTCTTGTCGTGTGGGTGACAGGCTGCGCCACCACAGACGCCACCAGCGCGTGGGGTCAGCGCCCTGAAAGGGGGTGGATGGCTTTGTCTCGGTGTTCTTTTTTTCGGGTGTATCCATAGGTGCAGTGTAGGGGGATTCCCTTGTCCTTATTTGGAGCCAAGCGCACCCCGCAACATCTTGTTTTAGATGTGCAACTGCAGCATTTTTTCATAATATGCAATTGATCTGCATAATTTGAAATATGAAAAAAATATGCGAAACTGCGAACCGAAATGGTCGTTCAAATGGACGTATTTGTCTCTCAGTCAAGGTTTGGGGCAGCGAGTAAGCTCAGTCTCACACCTTGCATGGAAGGGCGGATCGATACGCGCCATGCAAGTTGCGCGACCTCCTACCTGCAGCCTCTTGAACAGGAGACACACCTATGACAGCTCAGACCGACCCTCAGGCCGGCGTTAACGCAAAGCCTAGCCTCGACCCCCAAGAATCCCGTGAGTGGGTGGACGCGCTTTCTGCCGTCATCGACCGCGAAGGTGCCGAATATGCGCACCAGTTGATTGAAGAAGTGCTGGAGCATGCCCGCCAAAACAGCGTGGACATGCCTTTCTCGGCCAAGACCGGTTATGTGAACACCATCGAGCCCGGCCAGGAGGCGCGCTGCCCCGGCAATCTGGAGTTGGAAGGTCGTTTGCGCGCCTACATGCGCTGGAACGCCATGGCCATGGTGGTCAAGGCCAACCGTATTCACCCGCCAGAAGGTGGGGATCTGGGTGGTCACATTGGCTCGTTCGCTTCGCTGGCCAATATGTTTGCCGCCGGCTTTAACCACTTTTGGCACGCTGAAAACGAAAACCACGGTGGTGACTGCCTGTACATCCAGGGCCATGTCTCGCCCGGCATCTACGCGCGTGCTTACCTGGAAGGCCGTATCTCGGAAGAGCAATTGCTCAACTTCCGCCAGGAAGTGGACGGCAAGGGCTTGTCCAGCTACCCCCACCCCAAGCTGATGCCCGATTTCTGGCAGTTCCCCACGGTGTCCATGGGGCTTGGCCCGTTGATGGCGATTTACCAAGCGCGCTTCCTGAAGTACCTGCACGCACGTGGCATTGCCAACACCGAAAACCGCAAGGTCTGGGTGTTCTGCGGCGACGGTGAAATGGACGAAGTGGAATCGCTGGGCGCTATCTCGCTGGCTTCGCGCGAAAACCTCGACAACCTGATCTTCGTCATCAACTGCAATTTGCAGCGTCTGGATGGCCCCGTGCGCGGTAACGGCAAGATCATCCAAGAGCTGGAAGGCGAATTCCGTGGCTCGGGCTGGAACGTCATCAAGCTGATCTGGGGCAAGGGCTGGGACGAGCTGCTGGCCAAGGACAAGGACGGCGTGCTCAAGAAGATCATGATGGAGTGCAACGACGGCGACTATCAGGCCATGAAGGCCAACGATGGCGCTTACGTGCGCAAGCACTTCTTTGGCCGCGACCCCCGTGCGCTGAAGATGGTCGAGCACATGTCCGACGACGAAATCTGGAACCTGCGCCGTGGTGGCCACGATGCGCAGAAGGTCTACGCCGCTTTCCACGCAGCCAACAGCCACAAGGGTCAGCCTACCGTGCTGCTGGTCAAGACCGTCAAGGGCTTTGGCATGGGCAAGATCGGTGAGGGCAAGAACACTGTGCACCAGACCAAGAAGCTGAGCGACGAGGACATCAAGGCCTTCCGCGACCGCTTTAACATCCCGATCCCTGACAGCCAGATCGCGGACATCCCGTTCTACAAGCCGGCCGACGACACGCCGGAAATGAAGTACCTGCACGAGCGCCGCAAGGCCCTGGGCGGTTACCTGCCGCACCGCCGCCAAAAGGCTGACGAAGCATTCACCGCACCTTCGCTCGATACTTTCAAGGCCATTCTGGAGCCCACGCCCGAAGGCCGTGAAATCTCCACCACCCAGGCCTATGTGCGCTTCCTGACGCAGCTGCTGCGCGACAAGGAAATCGGCCCGCGCGTCGTGCCCATCCTGGTGGACGAGGCACGTACCTTCGGCATGGAAGGCCTGTTCCGCCAGATCGGTATCTACAACCCCCACGGTCAGCAGTACACCCCGGTCGACAAAGACCAGGTCATGTACTACCGCGAAGACAAGGCTGGCCAGATTCTGCAGGAAGGTATCAACGAAGCCGGTGGCATGGCCTCGTGGATTGCGGCTGCGACGAGCTACAGCACGTCCAACCGCATCATGATTCCGTTCTACGTCTACTACTCCATGTTCGGTTTCCAGCGCATTGGCGACCTGGCCTGGGCAGCGGGCGACATGCAGGCGCGAGGCTTCTTGCTGGGCGGCACCTCGGGCCGCACCACGCTGAACGGCGAAGGCCTGCAGCACGAAGACGGTCACAGCCACATTCTGGCCAACACCGTGCCCAACTGCGTCTCGTATGACCCCACCTTCGCGCACGAAGTAGCCGTGATCATGCAAGACGGCCTGCGCCGCATGGTGCAGAACCAAGAAAATGTTTTCTACTACATCACCTTGTTGAATGAAAACTACCCCATGCCCGGTCTGACCGAAGGCACGGAGCAGCAAATCATCAAGGGCATGTACCTGTGCAAGCCCGGTCAGAAGGTGCCGCAATCGGGCCAGCGCGTACAGCTGCTGGGCTCGGGCACCATCCTGCGCGAATCCTTCTTTGCGCAAGAGCTGCTGGAAAAGGACTGGGGCATTGCCGCCGACGTGTGGAGCTGCCCATCGTTCAACGAACTGACCCGCGACGGCCAGGACTGCGAGCGCCACAACATGCTGCACCCGCTGGAAACCGCCAAGACCGCCTTCGTGACCCAGCAACTGCAAGGCAGCCAAGGCCCCGTCATTGCGTCGACCGACTACATGAAGGCCTACGCGGAGCAAATCCGCCCCTACATTCCCAAGGGCCGCACCTACAAGGTGCTGGGCACGGACGGTTTTGGTCGTTCGGACTTCCGCCGCAAGCTGCGCGAGCACTTCGAGATCGATCGCCACTACATCGTGGTTGCGGCCCTGAAGGCACTGGCCGACGAAGGCAAGCTGCCTGTCACCAAGGTGGCCGAAGCGATTGCCAAGTACGGTATCAAGACCGACAAGATCAACCCCCTGTACGCCTAAGCAAGCACCGGAGACATACACATGGCATTGACAGAAATCAAGGTCCCGGACATCGGTGACTTCGACAGCGTGGGCGTGATCGAGGTGCTGGTCAACGTGGGCGACACCATCAAGGTCGAGCAATCGCTCATCACTGTGGAGTCCGACAAAGCCTCCATGGAAATTCCATCGAGCCACGGCGGCGTGCTCAAAGAGTTGCGCGTGAAGCTGGGCGACCAAGTGGCGCAGGGCGCCATCATCGCGGTGATCGAGACGGCAGACAGCGCCGCTGCGCCCGACGCCGTGCCTGCTGCTACAGAAGCTGCAGCGCCTAGCGCACCAGCTGCGACGGTTTCGGCCCCAAAACCTGCTGAAGTGAGCGCAGCACCTGCGCAAGCAGCTCCTGCAACTGCAGCGAGCTCTATGAATATCGTCATCCCTGACATTGGTGATTTCAAGGACGTGGCCGTCATTGAAATGCTGGTCAAGGTGGGCGATGTGGTCACGGCAGAGCAATCGCTGTTCACCGTGGAGTCTGACAAGGCATCGATGGAAATCCCATCGCCTGCCGCTGGCACCATCACCGCGCTGAGCATCAAGCTGGGCGACACCGTCAACGTGGGCGACGTGGTCGGCACCATGAGCGTGCAGGGCGCAGCCCCTGCTGCCTCGGCACCTGCCGCAGCACCGGCTCCTGTGGCTGCACC
>NZ_CADEPJ010000171.1 GCF_902829245.1 Comamonas jiangduensis
AGCCATTGCTGCACCTGCGCCAGCAGCTACAACTACTGCAGCGCCTGCACACAACCCCACCGTAGCCCCATCGGGCGCGCTGCCCCATGCATCGCCTTCCGTGCGCAAGTTTGCGCGTGAGTTGGGCGTGCCACTGGCAGAGGTCAAGGGCTCCGGCAGCAAGGGCCGCATCACCCAAGAAGACATTCTGGCGTTCACCAAGTCGGTGATGGCCGGTGCCGTGCAAACCCTGGCACAGCAGGCGGCAGCACCTGCCAAGGCATCGTCGGGCGGCAACGTGGGCGGTCTGGAAGTGTTGGCATGGCCCAAGGTCGACTTTGCCAAGTTCGGCCCTGTGGAACGCAAGGATCTGTCGCGCATCAAGAAGATCTCGGGCGCCAACCTGCACCGCAACTGGGTGATGATTCCCCACGTGACCAACAATGACCTGGCCGACATCACCGAGCTGGAAGCCTTCCGCGTGCAAACCAACGCCGAGCAGGCCAAGGCCAAGAGCGATGTCAAGGTGACCATGCTGGCCTTCGTCATCAAGGCCGTAGTCGCTGCGCTGAAGAAATTCCCAGATTTCAACGCCTCGTTGGATGGCGACACCCTGGTCTACAAGCAGTACTACAACATCGGCTTTGCCGCTGACACACCGAACGGCCTGGTCGTTCCCGTGCTCAAGGACGCGGACAAGAAGGGCATTCTGCAAATCAGCCAGGAAATGGGTGAGCTGGCTAAAAAGGCGCGCGACGGCAAGCTGGGCGCGGCCGACATGCAAGGCGGCTGCTTCTCGATTTCGTCCGTGGGCGGCATTGGTGGTACCGACTTCACGCCGATCGTCAACGCACCTGAAGTGGCCATCCTCGGCCTGTCGCGTGGCTCCATCCAGCCTGTGTGGAACGAAGAGAAGGAAAAATTTGTGCCCCGCCTGATGCTGCCTTTGAGCCTGTCGTACGACCACCGCGTCATCGACGGCGCAGCCGCTGCACGCTTTAACGCCTTCCTGGGCCAAGTGCTGGCGGACTACCGCCGCATCCTGCTGTAATGAAGGGCTGATACCTATGGCAATCATCGATATCCAAGTGCCTGACATTGGCGACTTCGCCGAAGTGGGCGTGATCGAGCTGCTGGTGCAGCCCGGTGACACCGTCACCGTTGACCAGTCGCTCATCACCGTCGAGTCCGACAAGGCTTCCATGGAAATTCCTTCCAGCCACGCAGGCGTGGTCAAGGAATTGAAAGTGAAGCTGGGCGACAAAGTCGCGATGGGCTCTGTGGTGCTGACACTGGAAGTGGCAGAGGGCGCTGCTGCAGCCCCCGTTGCTGCACCATTAGCAGAATCTAAGCAAAATCCGACTCCAGCCCAGGCAGCACCGGCGCCAACAGTTCCTGTTTCCGCAGCGGTTGCCAGCAACTTTGCGGGCACGTGTGATCTGGAAGCCGACGTGGTCGTGCTCGGCGGCGGCCCCGGCGGCTACTCCGCCGCCTTCCGCGCCGCCGACCTGGGCCTGAAGGTCGTGTTGGTCGAGCGCTACGCCACCCTGGGTGGCGTGTGCCTGAACGTGGGCTGCATCCCCTCCAAGGCGCTGCTGCACGTCGCTGCCGTGATGGACGAAGTCAAGCACCTGGAAGTCGCCGGCGTCAAGTTCGCGGCCCCAGAAGTCAACATCGACCAACTGCGCGGCCACAAGGAAAAGGTCATCGGCAAGCTGACCGGCGGTCTGGGCCAGATGGCCAAGATGCGCAAGGTGACGGTGCTGCGTGGCTACGGCCAGTTTGTCGGCGCCCACCAGATTGAAGTGCAAGAGACCACCGGCACTGGCCAGAAAAGACGGGCAGCAAAAAAGTCGTTCAGTTCAAGAACGCCATCATCGCTGCGGGCTCGCAGGCCGTGCATCTGCCTTTCATGCCCAAGGACGAACGCGTGGTGGACTCCACCGGCGCGCTGGACCTCAGGCCGTGCCCAAGCGCATGCTGATCCTGGGCGGCGGCATCATCGGCCTGGAAATGGGCACCGTCTACAGCACCCTGGGCGCCCGCCTGGACGTGGTGGAAATGATGGACGGCCTGATGCAGGGCGCGGACCGTGACCTGGTCAAGGTCTGGCAGAAGATGAATGCCCCGCGCTTTGACAACATCATGGTCAACACCAAGACCGTGGGGGCCGAAGCCACGCCCGAAGGCATCAAGGTCACGTTCGCCCCCGCCAAGGACGGCGTCACCGTGCCCGAGCCCCAGACCTACGACCTAGTTCTGCAAGCCGTGGGCCGCACGCCCAACGGCAAGAAGATCAGCGCCAACAAGGCCGGTGTGGCCGTGACCGACCGTGGCTTCATCGACGTGGACATCCAGATGCGCACCAACGTGCCGCACATCTTTGCGATTGGCGACATCGTGGGCCAGCCCATGCTGGCGCACAAGGCTGTGCACGAAGCGCATGTGGCCGCCGAAGTCATCGCCGGTGAATTGCAGGGCAACAAGGAGCTGGCATCAGCCGCCTTCAACGCCCGCGTCATCCCAAGCGTCGCCTACACCGACCCCGAAGTGGCATGGGTGGGCCTGACCGAAGACCAGGCCAAGGCACAAGGCATCAAGGTCAAGAAGGGCCTGTTCCCCTGGGCCGCCTCCGGCCGCGCCATCGCTAATGGCCGCGACGAAGGCTTTACCAAGCTGCTGTTCGATGACAGCCCCGAGGCGCACGGCCATGGCCGCATCCTGGGCGGTGGCATCGTCGGCACGCACGCCGGTGACATGATTGGCGAGATTGGCCTGGCCATCGAAATGGGCGCCGACACCGTGGACATCGGCAAGACCATCCACCCGCACCCCACGCTGGGCGAAAGCATTGGCATGGCGGCGGAAGTGGCGCATGGGTCGTGTACCGATGTGCCGCCAGCCCGCAAGTAATTGCTTTAGGTATTAAAAAGGCAGCTTAAGGCTGCTTTTTGTTTTGCTTCTTGTGATTTTTTACTGCCCATTGTGCAGATTATTTATGACTACTTGGTTTGGGAAATATTTATTCCATTCCATTCCAGTCCGTAGATAACTTAATTTGGTTAATAGATTTTCGATGAATTATTCAGCACCATCAGCATTGATTGTGTTTTGTAAAATTTTTCCGACCAAGGGATGATTCTTGCTGCGCGAGCTATATATGGCATGAATTTCTTCACTCAGTCCTTGGCTGCAGCCAAGCAACCGGAGCTCTTGTATTTTTCCAAGATCCGCAGCGCCTAATTCAGTGACCGGAAATATGCCCATTCCCTGTGCTGCAAAAATACTTAACAAAGCGCTGTCTTCAAACTCACCCACGATCTGGGGCTGCAGGCCTATGCCCTCAAACCAACGATCCATCCGGTTGCGCAGTGCGGCATGGGACGTCGGTGCCAGTATGGGTAAATTACCAAGACTTTGTGGGAATGCGGCAATTGCCTGGTCAGTCACCAAGCTTGCCGGGCCATACCAATCCACGCGTGACACGAGCAACCGATCACTCGACAAGCGAAAACTAAAGTTGTGGCGAGGGGGTTGGCAGGCCAAAACCAAATCCAGCTTGTGCAACGCCAACTCCGCCATCAGCTGTTCAACTTCACCTTCGTGGCAGACAAGTTTTAAGCCTGCAGTTTTCAATATCGGCTGGAGTAACCTGTGAGCCGCCAGCTTGGCAATACCGTCTGAAAGTCCGACGGACAAACGCATGGATGACCCTGCCGCTGCGGCAGCGGCAGCCTCTGCAGGGATGCGTGCGCCGAGTAGGAAAATTTCATCTGCCCGTAAAAAAACGGCACGACCTGCATCGGTAAGTACCACGCTTCGCCCCGAAGGTTTGAGCAACTGGTGGCCTATTGAGGCCTCTAAATTTCGTACTTGTGAACTGATGGTCTGGATTGCCATATCCAAACGCTCTGCGGCACGCGCAAAGCCACCTTCATTGGCAACAACCCAAAAGTAGTAGAGGTGCCGGTAGTTGAGCATGGCTGGTGCATCAATAGTTCGGAAAAATTGAAGCGTAACTCATTTTTAAGCTGCTTTTTTAGTTTATTCCCCCGGAGAAGAATTGCGGTGCCGGTGCTTTGCTCTGTTTCAAGAGCAAGTTTTTTAACCCATCTTTTTGCATCATGGAATTCCTCTCTACCCTCTGGTTAGGTATGCCACTTTGGATATGGTTTGCTTTTCTAAGCACTGTCATAGCTATTTTGGCATTCGATCTAGGCATTCTTCACAGAGATGCTCAGGCTATTGAAATTAGTGACAGCTTGAAAATGTCAGCTTTGTACATCGGCTTGGGCCTTGCCTGGGCTGCGGCTGTTTATTGGATTTATGTCAATTACTCCGGCGCAGGTGCGCTAGACCCCCAAATTGCAGCCGCTGCCAGCCCCGAAGAGAGAGGGTGGACAGCGGTCAAGCTGTATATGACAGGCTATCTGGTTGAAAAGACGTTGGCGATGGATAACGTCTTTATCATCTCCTTGATATTTACGTATTTTGCGGTGCCGCGCGAGTATCAGCATCGTGTACTATTTTGGGGCATATTGGGCGTGATTGTGCTGCGTGCAATCATGATCGGTCTGGGTGCCGCACTGGTGATGGAATTTGCCTGGGTTATGTACTTGTTTGCCGTCATACTATTGGCCACAGGTATCAAAATGCTCATCATGGTTGACCATCAGCCTGATATTGCCAACAACCCCGTACTGCGATTTTTGAAATCACGCATGCGTGTGACAGAGACATTGCATGGTCAGGCGTTCACGGTGCGTCAGCAGGATCCTTCGACCGGAAAAATGGCAATTTTTGCCACCCCCTTGCTTTTGAGCTTGATTCTGGTTGAAATCGCTGATTTGGTTTTTGCAATTGACTCTGTTCCAGCTATTTTTGCGATTACACCGGATCCGTTTATCGTATACACAAGCAATATCTTTGCCATCTTAGGGTTGAGGGCACTTTACTTTGCACTGGCAGCCATGGTGCATCGATTTCACTATCTCAAGTTTCCCACTCGTCGTTGGCATGGCTGGCTGTGGCCGGTGCCTTGGCTTTAGGGGCGGCGGGTGTGGACAGGCTAAGCGCCGCTGGCTTTTTGCCAGTCACAGAAGTGGTGCTGGCAGGGGGTGCTGCGCTGTTGTCTGCAGGGGCCATGGCAGGGCGCGCAGCGGCGGTGCTCATGCGGCCGGCCAGCGGATCAGTGCCCAAGCTGCCAGAGGTGGGGGACAGCTTGAATACCGCGACCGCCTGCACCAGATCTTGGGCTTGGCCGTGCAAACTGGTAGCGGCGGCAGCCATCTCTTCGACCAAAGCAGCATTTTGCTGGGTGGCCTGGTCCATTTGCGTCACCGCTTCGCCTACCTGGGCCACACCGGCGCTTTGCTCGGAGCTGGCAGCGCTGATTTCGCCCATGATGTCGGTCACGCGGCGGATGCTGCTGACCACTTCATCCATCGTGGCGCCGGCTTGGTCGACCAAGGCTGTGCCTTGTTCCACGCGCTGCACGCTGGCCGTGATGAGGTTTTTGATTTCCTTGGCCGCTTCGGCAGAGCGACCCGCCAAGCTACGCACTTCACCGGCCACCACCGCAAAGCCACGGCCTTGCTCGCCGGCGCGGGCTGCTTCCACGGCTGCATTCAAAGCCAGAATGTTGGTCTGGAAGGCAATACCGTCAATCACGCTGATGATGTCGGCAATCTTGTTGCTCGATTCGCTGATGCCCTTCATGGTGTCTACCACCTGGGCGACCACCTGACCACCTTGCACCGCCACGTTGGAGGCATTTTGGGCCAGCTGATTGGCTTGTTTGGCGTTGTCGGCGTTTTGCTTGACGGTGGAACCCAGCTCTTCCATAGAAGCCGAGGTTTCTTCCAGCGCAGACGCCTGGCTTTCAGTACGGGCCGACAGGTCTTGGTTGCCGTGGGCAATTTCCGAGCTGGCCGTGGCCACGCCGTCCGAGCCTTGGCGCACGGTGCGCACCACCTGCGAGAGGCTGTTTTGCATGTCACGCAAGGCCTTGCGCAACTGGCCAATTTCATCGCCGCTGTGGATGGTCACTTCCTGGCTCAAATCGCCTGCGCCAATGCGCTGGGCAATCGCACGGGCACCTTCTACGCCGTTGGCAATGCCGCGCGACAAGCGCCAGCTGATAAGCACGGCCAACGCAACGGCCAGCAGGCACAGCACTGCAGACAGCTGGTAGAGCTGGCTGAACATGGCTTTCACTTCTTGCTCGGCAGCGGCCACGGCATTGGCTTCACCGTCCACCATCTCTTGCGTTGCCTGAATATAGGCATCCGTGGCTGGAATGAACTTGGTGCGCACAAAGTTCTGCACCGTCTGGTCGTCAGAGGACATGCGCATCTGATTGACTTCTTCGCGGGTGCTCAGCCAGACCTTGCGCAATTCGCCCACTTTCTGAGCGCGCTGCAGCGATGCTGGTCTGTCTTGCGCCATGCTCAAAAAGGCTTTTTGCTTCTCATCGGTGGAGCGTGAGGTCGATGCCATGGATTCTTTGAAAAAATCCAGCATGGCATTGCTCTCGGCAAAACCCACCGCCAAAGAACGGGCCGAGTTTTGGCGCACATCACCTTGCCAGGCGCTGGCAATCTTGAGCAGGGCAGAAGAGCGCTGCATTGCGGTGGTGGCATCGGATACTTTTTCGACTTGCCAAGCCGCTGTTGCTGCGGTGATGAGGAAAATCAAAATCACTAACGCAAAACCTAAATTGAGTTTGTGCGATATTTTAAATTATTCATGAATGTCTCGGCGGTTATATTGGTATTGGTATGAAGGTGCAATCGCACCTCGTTAATAAATTATTCGGCAATAATCTTTGAGGATTGAGAGATAACACCAATTTCAGCACTGGTCATAAATTGCTCAATATCCATCAAAATCAGCATGCGGGCAGCATCTGCCTGGCTCAGTGTGGCAATGCCCACAATATGCTGCGAAGCCACGGCGTTGCCAAAATCAGGGGCAGGTTTGATGTCTTCGGCCTTCAACGCCACGACGTCTTGCACGGCATCCACTACCATCCCCACCACGCTCTCAGCGACATTCAGCACAATCGTGACGGTCTGGTTGTCATAAGATGGTGCAGAAATACCAACATTAATGCAAGTCGACAATCGGTACGATGGTTCCGCGAAGATTTAAAACACCCAGAATATAGGCGGGAGCATTGGCAATATGGGTGGCGATTTCATAACCGCGAATTTCCTGAACTTTCAGAATATCGATGCCGTATTGTTCGCCGCCGAGCTGAAAGCTCAGATATTCACCTGCGTGCTGTTTCATAGTATTTGATTTTTGCTTTGTAATATGGAAGAGCAAGCATTGGAAAGCGGAAAACCATGTGCTTGCGTGATCAGCAAAAATCAAGGTCGTAAATACACAGGGGCGCGGCTGGCGTCTCTGTGCTTGCACGAAATATGTCACCATCTTGTAGTGCGCATTCCTGCAAGTGGCAACCCCGCTATCTTTTGCTGCTGACGCAGCCGGTAGACCGGAGGCTTTGCGACCTTCGCTTTCGCTGAAGTGTGCCAAACCGCGGATCATAAGAAGATTTGACGTATGCCGGTGTAAGTGCTTTTTTTAATCCCGATGAAATTAATTTCAAGTGACTTTGCGTGAGTATTGTGCGATGCAGCAAATTGGGCGATCACCTCATTGCATGGCGCGGCACCGCACCAAAAAACGTGTGGTGCAGCACAAAACTAGGTACGCTCTTTGTTGCAGCCACCGTGTGGTTGCGGCGGTGGCCAGCACTGGCTACACATGATTGAAGGGGCACAGCATGGCGATATTGCGCAGACAGTTTGCCGCCGCCTTGGCGGTGACGGGCTTGGGAGTCGGGTTGGCGGGGTGTGCGGTCTCCCAGGAACGTGCAAGCAGCACCCCTGTGGGCGTGGCCGATTCGCTGTATTGGAACGGCCCCATCTTGACCATGAATGATGCCCAGCCCCAGGTAGAGGCCGTGGCCGTGCGCACAGGGCGTATTGTGGCTGCAGGCACTCGTGTGGACGTGGCCCGCTGGCAGGGGTCAACCACCCAGGTGGTGGACTTGCAAGGGCGAACGTTGATTCCGGGTTTTGTCGATCCGCACAGCCATCTGGGGGGCGTGGGGCTGCAGGCCATCTCTGCCAATTTGCTGCCGCCGCCCGATGGGCCCAACACGGGAATCGCGCAGTTGCAAGAGACTTTGCGCGGCTATATCAGCACCTCACCCGATGTACGTGAACTGCAAGTAGCGTTTGGTTTTGGCTACGACGACTCGCAGCTGAGTGAACGGCGCCACCCCACGCGCGACGAGCTGGATGCGGTGTCCACCACTTTGCCGATTGTGGCGATTCACCAGTCGGGGCACTTTGCGGCCTTGAATAGCAAGGCGCTGGAGCGCGCAGGTATTACGGCGCAAACCCCAGACCCACAAGGTGGCGTCATCCGCCGCCTCACCGGTTCGCGCGAACCCGATGGGGTGCTGGAAGAGAACGCTTATTTCGGCGCCTTGCAGCACCTGATGCCCCGGTTGACTGTGGAGCAGTCGGTAGGCTGGCTGGAAAAATCGCAGGCGCTATACTTGCAGTTTGGCTACACCACGGTACAAGATGGCCGCGCTGACCCCGGCGGTGTAGACACTGCGATTGCCGCAGCCAAGATGGGCAAGTTGAAAGTAGACGTCGTGTCTTACCCCGACATTCTGACCATGGGCGAGGGGCGCTTTATGCAAGGCCCGTACTACAGCCGCAACTACCAGCAGCACTTTCGCATTGGTGGGGTGAAGCTGACGCTGGATGGATCGCCACAAGGCAAAACCGCCTGGCTGACCCAGCCGTATCTGCAGCCCCCGGCGGGCCAGCCGGCCAGCTATGCGGGCTACGGCGTCATGAGCAGTGCGCAGGCCACGGCACAAATAGAGAAAGCGTTTGCCAACAACTGGCAAATTCTGGTGCATGCCAATGGCGATGCAGCGATTGACCAGATGATTCAAGGGGTGCAGGCCGCACGCGCACGTTACGACGGTGCAGGCACGCTGCAAGACCGCCGCCCGGTGCTGATCCACGGGCAGACGCTGCGCCGTGACCAGGTGGATACGATCAAGGCGCTGGGCATCTTCCCCTCGCTGTTTCCCATGCACACCTATTATTGGGGTGACTGGCACCGCAGCTCCGTGCTGGGCGATCCGCGGGCGCAAAACATCTCGCCCACCGGGTGGGTGCTGGCGCAGGGCATGCGCTTTACCACCCACCACGATGCGCCCGTGGTGCCGCCATCCTCCATCCGTGTGCTGGATGCCACGGTCAATCGCACCACCCGCAGCGGTCAGGTGCTGGGGCCAGAGCACCGCGTCAGCCCCTGGATTGCGCTGCAAGCCATGACCTTGTGGCCTGCCTGGCAGCACTTTGAGGCCGAGCACAAGGGTTCGATCGAAGCGCGCAAGCTGGCCGATCTGGTGGTGCTCTCTGGCAACCCCCTGACCGTGCCGCACGCGCAGCTGATTGATTTGAAAGTGTTGCAAACCATCAAAGAGGGCGTGGTGGTGT
This sequence comes from Comamonas jiangduensis, assembly GCF_902829245.1. Taxonomy (GTDB): domain Bacteria; phylum Pseudomonadota; class Gammaproteobacteria; order Burkholderiales; family Burkholderiaceae_C; genus Comamonas; species Comamonas jiangduensis. The sequence continues at coordinate 9,519 of NZ_CADEPJ010000171.1, forward strand.
ACCAAGCCCCTTGAAATCCCTTCAAGGGGCGTTTGAATTTTCTAAAAAGTGAGCTTCTAGCGCTTGATGCATCAGCGCTAGAAGCCTTTTTTATGCTTGAAAAAAGCAAATTCCAAGGGTTTGCATGGGGGAGCGCTGTATCCGGTCACTTCTACACTGATTGTCGCCAAACAATCCAATGGGAGACAAAAAAATGACGGTATCGCGCAGAACCTGTTTGCAAGCTGGTGTGGCCGCTGCGGCAGGTGCTTGGCTGGGTGCAAGCCCTTCGCTGGCCTTGGCCAGCAAGGCATTTCCGACCCGTGCCATCAAGCTGGTGGTGGCTTTCCCCGCAGGTGGGCCGACAGACCTGACCATGCGCCAGCTGGCTGAAAACGCCTCCAAAATTCTGGGCCAGCCCATCATTGTGGAAAACCGCCCCGGCGCTTCGGGTTCGCTGCCTGCCGCGCAGCTGCAGTCCACCGTGGCCGATGGCTACACCATTGCCCAGTTGCCAATGAGCGTGATGCGCCTGCCTTTCACCACGGGCCTGAAGTGGAACCCCGTGGATGATTTGAGTTACATCCTCAACGTGACTGGCTATGCATTTTGCATGGTGGCCAGCACGCAGTCCGGGCTGAAGAATTGGCAAGAGGTGGTGGCGTGGGCCAAGGCTAACCCCGGCAAGCTGACCATTGGGAGCACCGGCACCTATACCTCGCCGCACGTCACCTCGGCCATCATTGCCCAGCAACTGGGGCTGGACGTGGTGCACGTGCCGTACAAGGGCTCCGCCGAGCTGATGCGCGCCACCATGGCGGGCGAAGTCATGGTGGGGGCCGATACCAGCGCAGTGATTCCCTATGTTG
>NZ_CADEPJ010000172.1 GCF_902829245.1 Comamonas jiangduensis
ATACGGACGTACGCCACGGTCAAGCAACGACGCATCAGAGATGCGTGTTACCGACTCCAAGCTTTCGCACGCACAAGGCTTCGATCCGCAAAAGTTGCATAGCGCCTTTTGCGGATATTGTTTTATCCAGGCTCGCTTGAACGTCATCATGGCCCACCAGCATCCCACCACAGAAACTGTGACCACCAGCAGCATTGAAAATCGCCTACGCGATGCAGGCATCCAGCCCACAAGACAGCGCATGGCGATTGCCCAAGTTCTACTGCACGCTCCCGTGCATTTAGCCGCTGACGATGTCTTACTGCAAGCACGCCGCCATCTATCAAGCCTGTCACGCGCTACCGTCTATAACACCTTGCCGCTGTTTGTGGAAAAAGGGCTGCTGCGCGCTCTGCGCCTGGATCGAGAGCGCACGGTCTATGACTCATGCACCGATGCGCATTCGCACATCTACCACGAAGACACAGGCATGCTGGAAGACATTCCCAACGACATGCTGCAATGGCCTAACGTCCCCCAGATCAACGATGACTTGGAATTGGTGGGCTTAGACCTGATCGTTCGTGTGCGCCAGCGCCCTGCTCAAAACCCGAGAGATTGATTGATCGAGTCGGTTATTGCAAATTTACAAAGATGTTTTTTTAATTTTCAAAAATTACTAAACTTAAAAAATTTATTAGAAACAATAAATTAAAACAAAATTCACCAGTAAATTGATGCCTTTTAACACCAAAAACAAATGATGTTTTATATAAGACATCATTTATAAAAATCAACAAAAGACACACAAACCTCCGAATCATTCTTACAATCCATTCATCGCCAAAGCGAAACAAACAAATGAGGAATGCCCTGGGACTCATCAGGGCGGAGGAGGCCAGGCCTGCATCTTTGATGCAGGCCTTTTTCTTTGCGTTTTAGCCGGTATTGCGCAAACCAGCAGCAATCCCGTTGATCGAGATGTGAATGCCGTTTTTCAAGCGCTCATCCGTCTGCCCGGCACGCCAGCGGCGCACCAGCTCCACCTGCAGGTGGTGCAGAGGGTCGATGTATGGGAATCGATGACGAATCGAGCGCGCCAATGCGGGGTTGCTCGCCAAGCGATCCGGCTCCTCGGTGATGCTTGCCAGCGCTTCGGCAGTACGCAGCCATTCCGCTTCAATGCTGGAGAAGATACGTTTGCGCAAACGGCTGTCAGTGACCAGCTCGCTGTAACGCGACGCCAGTGCCAGGTCGCTCTTGGCCAAGACCATGTCCATATTCGAGAGCAAGGTCTTAAAGAAAGGCCATTGGCGGTACATTTTTTGCAACAAGGCCAGCTGACGATTCGGGTCTGCGCCCTCCGCATGCAAAAAAGCTTCTACCGCAGCACCGAATCCGTACCACCCAGGCAACGTCAAACGACACTGCCCCCAGCTAAACCCCCAAGGAATCGCCCGCAAATCTTCAATCGCCTGCGTCGCCTTGCGCGATGCGGGGCGAGAGCCAATATTCAGCTCCGCAATCTCACGAATCGGCGTAGCACTGAAAAAGTACTCGGCAAAGCCCGGCGTCTCATACACCAGCTTGCGGTAAGCCTGCATGCTGGCTTGCGAAAGTTGCTCTGCGGTTTGCAAGAACGCCTTGGTAGCCGCTTTGGTGGGTGCAGCAAGGTGGCTTCCAAAGTGGCAGCCACCAAGGTTTCAAATTGCGGCGGCCAATATCCGGATTGGCATATTTGGAAGCAATCACTTCGCCTTGCTCCGTCAGGCGAATTTGCCCGCGCACCGTCCCCGGTGGCTGCGCCAAAATCGCTTGGTAGCTCGGCCCGCCGCCGCGCCCCACCGTACCACCTCGGCCATGGAACATGCGCAGGCGCAGACCGTACTGCTCTTGCAATCCATCAAACAGCTCCACCAAGGCCAGCTCGGCTTGGTACAGCTCCCAGTTGCTGGTGAAGATGCCGCCGTCTTTGTTGCTGTCGCTGTAGCCCAGCATGATGTCTTGCACGCCGCCAGAGCGCTGCAGCAACGCAGCCACGCCGGGCACCGCGTAATAGGCCCGCATGATGTCGGCCGAAGCGCGCAAATCACCAATGGTTTCAAACAACGGCACCACGATCAGATCGAGCCGTGCATCTGGCTGCTCCAGCGTGCCCTGCATCAAGCCCACTTCTTTTGCAGCAACAGCACTTCCAGCAAGTCGCTGACGGTTTCTGTGTGGCTGATGATGTAGTGAATGATGGCTTCATTGCCATAACGCGCTCGCATGGTTTGGCCATCTCAAAATAGCCAGTTCGCTGCGTGCCAGCTCTCCATACTGCGCGCCCACCACCCGCAATGGCCGCGCTTCTTGCAACAGCCGCTGCAACAAGGCGCACTTGGAGGCTTCATCTAACTGCGCATAGTTCGCCTCGACCTGTGCCACAGCCAGCAGCTCTGCCATCACCGCTTCATGTTTGTCTGAGCTTTGACGCAAATCCACCGTAGACAGACAAAAACCAAATACCTTCACCGCGCGAATCAGCGGCTGCAAACGTTGCGCGGCCAAGCTCTCGCCATGGTAGGCTTGCAACGAATCCAAAATGATCTGCAGATCCGCCAAAAACTCTGACGCTTGCGCATAAGGGTTTTGAGGTGCCACGGCATGGCGCGCTGCCTGCCCTCCTGTCAGATGCTCCAAGGTAGCGGCAAGCCGCGCATAAATACTGGTCAAAGCACGTCGATAAGGCTCATCCAGCCGGTGCGGATTGTGATCAGGAGAGGCATCGGCCAACGCCTGCATTGCGGGTGACACCTGGGCCAAACGCGCAGAAACGGACAGCTCGCCACCCAGGTAGTGCACCTCGGTCAAATAGTGACGCAGCACCACATCACTTTGGCGGCGCAGCGCCAGCTCCAAAGTTGGCGCCGTGACATTCGGATTGCCATCGCGATCGCCACCAATCCATTGCCCCATGCGCAAGAAGCTGTGAACGCTTTGACCATCAAGCGCAGCCTCCAAATCGGCATACAGCTTCGGCACTTCCCGCAAGAACGTCGATTCGTAATAACTCAGCGCGTTTTCAATTTCATCTGCGACGGTCAGTTTGGAATAACGCAGCAAGCGCGTCATCCACAGTTGCGCCACACGCGCACGCAGCAAGGCCTCATTGGCCGCCAGCTCTCGCGGCGTCAGCGCATCTTTGGCGCTGTTAAAAAGCTGTGCACGTGCGGCAATGTCGTCGCGCTCCACCAGCAAGCGTGCAATGTCGTGCTCCGCCTGCAAAATACTTTGGCGCTGCACCTCCGTCGGGTGTGCCGTCAACACCGGAGACACATACGCCTGTGCCAGCGTATTGGCAATTTCATCGGGTGTAATCCCCGCCCAACGCAGGCGCGACAGCGCCACTTCAATGCTGCCTTCCTGCGTGTTGCCAGAGCGCTCATGCACTGCACGGCGGCGAATGTGATGGCGGTCTTCCGCCAAATTTGCCAGGTGCGAAAAATAGGTAAACGCACGAATCACACTCACGGTCTGGTCGGTGCTCAGCCCCTTGAGCAGCTTCTTGAGCGCCTTGTCAGCCTCATGGTCATGATCGCGGCGAAAAGCCACTGACAACTGGCGCACCTGTTCAATCAACGCATACACCGCGACGCCCTCTTGCTCGCGAATGATGTCGCCCAAAATGCGCCCCAGCAGACGTATGTCTTCAATCAACGGCTGGTCTTTGTCGTTTTTACGTACCGCTTTGCTGTGCAAAGCAGCCGGCCTTTGATCTTTCTCTTTCTTTGTCGCAGCAGTCATTTGTAGGAATACTCCAGCCGAGTTGTATGGCAACTCAGCATGCTAGCATCGCCCGTTGATTGGAAGGCCACCGGCCTGAGTATTGAAAGTCATGACCGTAGCAACACCCCCTCTATCCATCGTTATCGCCACCCGTGAAAGCCGCCTTGCACTGTGGCAAGCCGAGCACGTCAAAGCATTGTTGCAAGCGCGTGGGCACACGGTAGAGCTGCTGGGCATGACCACCAAGGGCGATCAGATTCTGGATCGCACGCTCTCCAAAGTAGGCGGCAAAGGCCTGTTCGTCAAAGAACTGGAAGTGGCACTCGAAGAAGGCCGCGCCCATATTGCTGTGCACTCGCTCAAAGATGTGCCCATGGACATGCCCGAGGGCTTTAGCCTAGCGTGCGTAATGGAGCGCGAAGACCCCGTGATGCCTTCGTGTCGCCCCGCTACCAGCACCTGGCTGAACTGCCGCAGGGCGCCGTGGTGGGCACTCCCGGCCTGCGCCGCCAAGTGCGGCTGCAGGCCCTGCGCCCCGACCTGAAGATTGAGCCTTTGCGCGGCAATCTGGACACCCGCTTGCGCAAGCTCGACGAAGGCCAGTACGACGCAATCGTGCTCGCTGCCGCTGGCCTCAAGCGCTTAGGCATGCAAGCGCGCATTCGTTCTATTTTTGAGCCTGACACCATGCTGCCGGCTGCAGGCCAGGGTGCTTTGGGCATCGAGATTCGTACCGATCGCCAAGACTTGGCCGATGCGCTGGCACCGCTGGCGCACATGCCCACCTGGCTGCGCGTGGCGGCAGAGCGTGCTGTCAGCCGCGGCATGGGCGGCAGTTGCTCGGTGCCATTGGCGGCGCACGCGACCTTGCAAGGCGACACCATGCAGTTGCATGCTGCCTGGGGCGACCCTGAGGGCATCAAGGCCTTGGTGCAAACGCAGCAAACGGCCACCGTCACCACCTTGGCGCAAGCCGAAGCGCTGGGCGCAGAAGTGGCGGCCCGTTTGCAGGCAGGCGGCGCCTTGGTCTGCAAACCAGACTAAGCCCCCATGGTTCAGCTGGTTGTCACACGCCCGCAGCCCGATGCTGCGCTGTGGGTGCAGCAGCTTCAAAGCGCAGGAATAAATGCCTGCGCACTCCCCATGATGGCGATAGGCCCCAGCCGCAGCCCTGCTGCTGTAGCTGCAGTCCGCACTGCGCTGCAGCAGCTGCAGAGCTACCAAGCCCTGATGTTTGTCAGTGGCAACGCGGTGCGCCACTTTTTTGTTCAGCTGCGTCAAACAGCGGCGCTCTTGCCTGCACAGGTGCAGTACTGGTCGCCCGGCCCCGGAACCACCAAGGCCCTGGCTTTGGAAGGAATTAACCCTCAAAGCGTTATAGAACCTGCACCAGACGCTCCTCAATTTGACTCTGAATCCTTGTGGGAGCAGGCCCAGCACCACATCCACGCCGGAGATCGCATCCTGATCGTGCGGGGCGGCGATGGCGTCAACGCAACAGGCCAAGGCCGCCAATGGCTGACCGCACAGTTGCAGCAACGCGGTGTACATGTGGACTTTGCGCCAGTCTATGAGCGCCAGGCCCCGGAGGCCACGCCCAGCCTCTTGCAGCGCATCAGCGAGTTGCGCGGCCAGCAGGCAGTGTGGCTATTTAGTAGCTCGGAATGTGTGCAACATTTGGTGCGCTGCAACACTACCTGGTCTTGGCAAGCCCACACTGCCTTGGCTACCCACCCCCGTATCGCCCAACAAGTACGCCAAGCAGGGTTTGGCAACGTCATAGAGACGCTGCCTACCGTACAAGGCATCACGGCATCGATAAAATCATTGCATGACCACCTCTGACGGCGCCCCCATTTCCTCCCAATCGGTTCCTTTTGAGACGCTGCACGCGCCACGTTCTGCCGCAGCTGGCTGGACGTGGCTCGCGCTCCTCATTGGTGCTGCCAGCCTCGGCAGCAGCGTTTTGCTGTGGCAAAAAGTGGATGGAATGAAAGAGCTGCTGGCGCGCCAGGCGCTGGATGCCACCACCCAAGCCACCGAAGCCCGCGCCCTGGCGCGTGAATCCCAGGATCTGGTGCGTGACGCCAGCGCCAAGCTCTCTGTCATGGAAGTGCGCGTCAATGAAGTCAGCCTGCAGCGCGGCCAGCTCGACACCTTGGTGCAGAACGGCACGCTCCGTGACGACCCTGGTGATCGACATTGAATCGGCCATTCGCATGGCACAGCAACAAGTGCAGCTGACAGGCAGCACCGAACCACTGGTTGCCACCTTGCAAAGCAGCATCAAACGGCTGGAGCGCACGGCACAACCGCGGCTTGCACCTGTTCAGCAAGCCATGGAGCGCGATTTGGTCCGCCTGTCGCAATCCGCCGTCACGGATACCGCCAGCCTGCTGGCCCGGCTGGACGATGTGGTGCGTCTGGTGGATGACATGCATGTCCAAAACAGCGCCCCTGTGCCGAACGTGCAGCGCCAGCCGCAGCGCACAACACCTTCAGCCGCAGGCAGCACGGCCAACGCGGAGGCACCAGCCGCCACCTCCCCCACCCAGTGGGAATGGTGGAGCAACTGGGGGCACAAGATTTGGCAAGCCAGCCGTGAAGAAGCCCGAGATCTGGTGCGCGTGAGCCGCATTGAAAATGCCGACGCGATGCTGATGGCCCCTGAGCAAGCCTTTTTTGTGCGTGAGAACCTCAAGCTCAAACTCCTGAACGCACGCTTGGCCGTATTGGCACGCCAGTACGATGCGGCCCGCGCCGACATCGGTGCCGCGCAGGCCACACTGAGCAAATATTTTGATAACAGCTCACGCCGCACGCACCAAGTCCAAGCCGTGTTGGCGCAGTTGCAAGCCCATATGCAAGCGTCTCAGCAGCCCGGTCTGGACGACACCTTGGCAGCCCTGTCCACAGCTGCCGCTGGTCTTTGAGCGCATAAAGGAACCACCGCATGATGCGCGCCGCACTTTGGTTTGTCGGGTTGTTTGCTTTGGCCGTTGCCGTGGCCTTGTTCGCGGGGAACAACCAAGGCATGGTGAGTCTTTTTTGGCACCCCTACCGGGTTGATCTGTCGCTGAACATGGTGCTGTTTGTGCTGCTGGCGATCTTCGCCATCGGCTACGCCGCCATGCGCGCGCTTTCTGCCCTGGTGATGCTGCCGCACCATGCCAAACACTGGCGTCAGCAGCAAAAAGAGCGGCAGATGTACCAGGCCTTGGTCGAAAGCCTGTCGCACCTGCAGGCGGGGCGCTATGTACGCGCCCGCAAATCGGCGCTGGATCTGCTCAAACTCAGTGATGCGTTGCGCACCGAACATGCCAACATCCCGCAAGATGCCACCCTGCGCGCCATCGCCCACATGCTGTCGGCCGACAGCGCGCACGCCCTGCGCGATGTGCAAGCGCGCGACACCCACTACGCACAGGCACTGGACGATGTGCCGCTGAACGGCACCCAGCAGCAGCAAGAGGTGCGCGAAGGCGCCCAAATGCGTGCCGCACGTTGGGCACTGGATGACCGCGACCCGCAAGAAGCACTGCGCCGCCTGGCCCAGCTCTCACCCGGCGCGGCGCGCCACCATGGCATTGCGCATTCAACTCAAAGCCAGCCGTTTGGCGCACGAAACCCAATCCGCCCTCGACACCGCCCGCCTGCTGGCCAAACACGGCGGCCTGTCGCCCGAAGCCGCCAGCAGCATTACGCGCGGCCTGATCTTGGAGCAGTTGCAGCACACGCACGATGCCGAGCAGCTGCAACGCGTCTGGTCTGGATTGCACGCGGCAGATCGCCATACGCCCGACATTGCCCTGTCTGCCGCCCGCAAGCTGATCGAGCTGCAAGGCGATGCCAGTGTTGCGCGCAGCTGGCTGCAGCCTGTCTGGGAGCAGTTGGTAAGCGATCCGCAATCCTTGACTGCATTGCAGACCCAGCGCTTTTTCATGGGCATGCAGCAGGCCATGGAAGGACTTGATGCCCCTTGGCTGGCGCGCATTGAAGCCGCACAGCGTGCAGCCCCGCAAGAGCCCCGCCTGCAATATTTGGCAGGCATGGCCTGCGTGCAGCGGCAACTGTGGGGCAAGGGCGAGCAATTGCTGCAAGCAGCAGCCCCCCGTTTGAGCGATAACGCCCTGCGTGCCAGCGCATGGAAAGCCTTGGCCGTTTTGGCAGAACAACGCGAAGACAACGCTGCCGCTGCCCACGCGTGGCGCCAGGCAGCGCTGCAAGCCCCTCTATAACCATAGCTACCAGCGTTTACTCCATAAGCGCTAGAGGCCAATTTAGCTTCAAAGAATGCCCCGACCACCCTATCCCAAGGCGTGGTCGGTAAAATCCCTCTCAATCCGTCATTTCAGCTAACAGCCTACCGACGGCATCCCCTAAGCAGGATGCCGTTTTCATTTGCGAATCCGCCATGAGTGAAAACATTGCCCAGCCAGGCCTGAACAGCCTGTCCAAATCTTTTGAACCTGCCGCGCTGGAAGCCCACTGGGGCCCCGAATGGGAAAAGCGCGGCTACGGCAATGCGGGCTACCGCGGCACGGGCAAGCCCAGCGCCGAGGCCGCTGCTGCTGGCCACAACTTCGCCATCCAGCTGCCCCCACCCAACGTGACCGGCACGCTGCACATGGGCCACGCGTTCAATCAGACCATCATGGACTCGTTGACCCGCTACTACCGCATGAAGGGCGCCAACACGGCCTGGATTCCCGGCACCGACCACGCCGGTATCGCCACCCAAATCGTGGTGGAACGCCAGTTGCAAGCCCAAGGCGTGAGCCGCTATGACCTGGGCCGCGACGAATTCACCAAGAAAATCTGGGAGTGGAAGGAAAAATCCGGCAACACCATCACCACGCAAATGCGCCGCATGGGCGACACCGTGGACTGGAGCCGCGAGTACTTCACCATGGACGACAAGCTGTCCAAAGTGGTGACCGAGACTTTCGTGAAGCTCTACGAACAGGGCCTGATCTACCGCGGCAAGCGCCTGGTGAACTGGGACCCGGTGCTGCAATCGGCCGTTTCGGATCTGGAAGTCGAGAGCCAAGAAAAAGACGGCAGCCTGTGGCACATCGCCTACCCGCTGACCAGCGGCGCGGGCAACTTGGTGGTGGCCACCACCCGCCCTGAAACCATGCTGGGTGACGTGGCCGTGATGGTGCACCCCGAGGATGACCGTTATAAGCACCTGATCGGCCAGACCGTGACGCTGCCTTTGGTGGGCCGCCAGATCCCGATCATTGCCGACGAGTATGTGGACAAGGAATTCGGTACGGGCGTGGTGAAGGTCACGCCTGCGCACGACCAAACGACTACCAGGTCGGTATTCGCCACAACCTGCCCATGATCACGGTGCTCGACCTGACCGCCAAGATCAACGACGAAGCGCCCGAAAAATACCGCGGCATGGATCGCTTTGTGGCCCGTAAGGCCATCGTGGCGGATCTGGAAGCGTTGGGCCTGATGGTCGAGATCAAGAAACACAAGCTGATGGTGCCGATCTGCGACCGTACTGGCCAGGTGATTGAGCCCATGTTGACCGACCAGTGGTTCATGGCCATGAACAAGGTGAGCGAGCAAGACCCCACCGGCAAGTCCATCGCGCAAAAGGCGATTGATGCGGTGGCCACCGGCGAAGTGAAGTTTGTGCCCGAAAACTGGGTCAACACCTACAACCAGTGGATGAACAACATCCAGGACTGGTGCATCTCGCGCCAGCTGTGGTGGGGCCACCAGATTCCGGCGTGGTACGACGAAGACGGCAAGGTCTATGTCGCACGCAACGAAGAAGAAGCCCAGGCCCAGGCCCCCGGCAAGACCTTGCGCCGCGATGCCGACGTGCTGGACACGTGGTATTCGTCCGCCTTGGTGCCTTTCAGCACCATGGGCTGGCCCAACCAGACCGATGCAGCCGATGACGACTTCAACCTGTACCTGCCCTCCTCAGTGCTGGTGACGGGCTACGACATCATCTTCTTCTGGGTGGCGCGCATGATCATGATGACCACGCACTTCACCGGGCGTGTGCCGTTCAAGCATGTGTACATCCACGGCCTGGTGCGCGATGCGCAGGGCAAGAAGATGTCCAAGTCTGAAGGCAATGTGCTCGACCCCGTGGACTTGATCGACGGTATCGCGCTGGAGCCCCTGCTGGAAAAGCGCACCACCGGCCTGCGCAAGCCAGAGACCGCACCGCAAGTGCGCAAGAACACGCAAAAGGAATTTCCCGAAGGCATTCCCGCCTACGGTGCGGATGCGCTGCGCTTCACCTTTGCGGCCTTGGCCTCACTGGGCCGCAGCATCAACTTTGACAGCAAGCGCTGCGAGGGCTACCGCAACTTCTGCAACAAGCTGTGGAACGCCAGCCGCTTTGTGCTGATGAACTGCGAAGGCTTTGACTGCGGTCTGGACATGCACAGCAAGGAGCAATGCGCTGCGGGCAGCTACCTGCAATTCAGCCAGCCTGACCGCTGGATCGTCTCGCAGCTGCAAAAAGTGGAAGCCGAAGTGGCCAAGGGCTTTGGCGAGTACCGCCTGGACAACGTGGCCAACACCATCTACGACTTTGTCTGGAACGAGTTCTGCGACTGGTACCTGGAAATTGCCAAGGTGCAAATCCAGACCGGCAACGAAGCCCAGCAGCGCGCCCCCCGCCGCACGCTGATTCGCACGCTGGAAACCATTTTGCGTCTGGCCCACCCGGTGATTCCGTTCGTGACGGAAGAACTGTGGCAAAAGGTGGCCCCCGTGGCCGGCCGCGAAGCGCATCGATTGCGATTGCCGCCTACCCCGAAGCCCAGCCCGAGAAGATCGACGAAGCCGCGATTGCCTACGTGGACCGCATCAAGGCCATGGTGGACAGCTGCCGTACCCTGCGCGGTGAAATGGGCGTATCCCCCGCCCAGCGCCTGCCCCTGCTGGCCATGGGCGACAGCGCCGAAGCGGCCGAGTTCCTGCAGGCCAACGCGGCCGTACTGAAGAATCTGGCCAAGCTCAGCGACGTCAAAGTGTTCAGCGACGAAGCCGCATGGCAAGCCGAAGCGCAGTCCGCGCCTGTGTCCGTGGTGGGCGATGCTCGCTTGGCGCTGTTTGTGGAAATCGATGTAGAAGCGGAGAAAGCACGCTTGGGCAAAGAAGCCAAGCGTCTGGAAGGTGAAATCGCCAAGGCCAACGGCAAGCTCAACAACGAGGCGTTCTGCGCCAAAGCCCCCGCCGCCGTGCTGGAGCAAGAGCGCAAGCGCGTGGCCGACTTTGGCGCCACACTGGCCCGCATTCAGGAGCAACTGGCCCGTCTGGGCTGATATGCTTGCCCAATGAGTGAACAAAAGGCGCAGTGCCCTGCGCCCTTTTTCCATCCAGAACAAGCAGGATCGACCATGTCTAACTCCACCCGCGTCCGCAAACCCGCGTTCCCCGCCCCAGCTATCTCCACCCGCTTCCTGCCCGCCACCAAACCCTCTCCCAAAGAGATGACGCCCGCGGTGTACAAACCCCTGATCCAGTACGCCGCTGAAGAAGCCCACGAAGCGGGCACCCGCGATATGGTGTTTGTAACCGGCCGCAGCAAGCGCGCGATTGAAGACCATTTCGACACGGCCTACGAGCTGGAAAACGAGCTGGAGCGCGCTGGCAAGCACGCCATGCTGGATTTGGTGCGCAGCATTGCCCCCGCCGACATGAACTGCCTGTTCGTGCGCCAGCCACGCTCACTGGGCCTGGGACACGCGGTGCTGTGTGCCGAGCCTTTGGTCGGCAACGAAGCCTTTGCGGTGATCTTGGCCGACGACCTGATGCGCGGCGATCAAAGCGGCCCCGGCGTGATGAAGCAGATGGTGGATGCCTTTGCCAAGCAAGGCCGCTCGCTGCTGGCCGTGCAGGAGGTGCCGCTGGAGCACACCAAGCGCTACGGCATCGTCAGGGGAAGCCGCAGGCGGCCCCTTGATGCGCATTGATGAAATCGTGGAAAAGCCGGCCCGGGAAAAAGCCCCGTCCCGGATGGGCGTGGCCGGCAGCTATGTGCTGACGCCGCGCATCTTTGAAGAAATCCGCAACCAGCCGCAAGGCGTGGGTGGCGAAATTCAGCTGACCGATGCGATTGAACGCCTGATGCAGCACGAAGCGGTGTACGCCTTCCAGTACGCAGGCAAGCGCTACGACTGCGGCAGCAAGGAAGGTTTCCTCCAAGCCACGGTGGAGCTGGCCCTGCAGCACCCCGACGTGGGCGCGCATTTCCGCGAGTACTTGAAAAACCTGAGCATCTGACGCGCGGCCATCCTGCGCTTCCAATACAAAAGGCCTGCAAATGCAGGCCTTTCTTGCGCTAACAGCTATCAAAAATAAGTTATCCGTACTTAGCGACGTCGCAAGATGTGGATGTATTCGCTACCCACCGTATCTTGTTGCACCAATTCATTGCCCGTTTGCTTGGCAAACGCTTGAAAGTCTTTGAGCGACCCCGTATCCGTCGCCACCACTTTGAGCAACTGACCACTGAGCATTTCCGCCAGCGCCTTTTTGGCCTTCAAAATAGGCAAAGGGCAATTGAGCCCACGCGTGTCGATTTCCTTATGGATGTCCATGGCACTTATTCCTTATCTCGCCCGCATTGTAGGCATTTGTCAAAGCACACGCCCCCCGCATCGACCCCAGTCCCAGTCTATACAGCACAGCTTACAAAGGCGGCGCCACCATAAAGCGGGCATCCTCTGCCCACGGTTGCAACGGCCATTTCGCGGGGTCAGGCTCAGGGGACTGGCCCGGCCTGAACGCACCAAACTGCGGCTCAATGCCTTTGCTCTGCACCCAATGCGCCAACGCATAACCTGTGCCAGAGGGCCAGCAGCGCACCTGCTGTGCAGTCTGCCACCGGAACTCCACCAACTCAGGCGACAGCTGAACCGAACCTTCCACGCGCACATGGTAGGCAATCAGCACCTGGTTCATGCGCAAAAACTCCCAGGCTCCCAGCATGCGCAAGGCCTTGGTGCGCAGGCCAGTTTCCTCCAACACCTCACGGCAAATACCCGCCTCAGGCGACTCCCCGCCTCCATGAAGCCCGTAATCAAGCCAAACACGCCTTCTTGCCATAACGCATTGCGCGCCAGCACACTTCACTTGGTCGTTTTCCACCACCGCCGCCAGCACCGGCGTAGGGTTGCCCCAGTGCGTCCAATCGCAGGACGGACAACGCAGGCGCTCTTTCAAACCGCTATCTTCTTGCTGTGCCATCCACTGCAAAGGCGTGGCACAACAGGGGCAAAACCGCATCTCTTGGTGCATAGCACAAGCTCTCTCACAACAAATTACGTAAAAAAAGCCGCACCCAGTGCGGCCTTGCTCGCAGGCAGCGCCTGCCTTGCGCCACGCATACCACCCAACAAAACCTCAATTGCAGTTGAGAGAAGCGCAAAGCCCCTAGCATGCGGGCGCACGACCCGAGGGGACACAACAGCGTTTCAAGGGTGGAATGCGCGGGCCTTAAGCAGGAAACACACCGGTGGACAAATAACGATCACCGCGATCGCACACGATAAAGACAATGGTGGCGTTTTGCTCTCGCTTGGCTATCTCCTGCGCGACCCAGCATGCACCCGCAGCCGAAATCCCCGCAAAAATACCTTCTTCACGCGCCATACGGCGGGCCATATCTTCAGCATCATCCTGCGTCACATAGACCAACTCATCCACCAGGGATGCATCGTAAATTTTGGGCAGGTATTCCTCGGGCCACTTGCGGATACCGGGAATGCGTGAACCCTCTGAAGGCTGGGCACCGATGATCTTGATGTTCGGATTCTTTTCTTTCAGAAACTTGGCCACCCCCGTAATGGTGCCCGTGGTACCCATGGCGCTGACAAAGTGCGTCACCTCACCCCCGGTCTGCGCCCAAATTTCAGGGCCTGTGGTTTCGTAATGGGCGCGTGGATTGTCTTCGTTACCAAACTGATCCAGCCCCCCCCCCTTACCCTGGGCCACCATCTGATCGGCCAGATCACGGGCATATTCCATACCGCCACTCTTGGGCGTCAAAATCAGCTCGGCACCATAGGCCTTCATCGTCTGGGCCCGCTCGATCGACAGATCCTCCGGCATGATCAGCACCATGCGGTAACCCTTGATAGCCGCAGCCATGGCCAAAGCAATACCGGTATTGCCCGATGTCGCTTCAATCAACGTATCACCGGGCTTGATTTCTCCACGCTCCTGCGCGCGCTGAATCATTGATAAGGCGGGGCGATCCTTCACCGAACCCGCTGGGTTGTTGCCTTCAAGCTTCCCCAAAATGACATTCCCGCGATCGGCATTGCTTTGCGCATCAATGCGCTGCAAGGCAACGAGCGGGGTTGAGCCAATGGCAGATTCAATCGAAGAATATTTTTTTTGCATAGACATAACTGTGCCATAATTCCGGGCATGCACTGATGATGCCCGGGTGG
>NZ_CADEPJ010000173.1 GCF_902829245.1 Comamonas jiangduensis
CCACTGCCACGCAAAAGACCGTGGACGGCCCTTCCAACAAAGACTGGCGCGGTGGCCGCGGCATTCTGGAAAACATCATCCCTTCCAGCACAGGCGCAGCCAAGGCCGTGGGCGTGGTGATTCCTGAGCTGAACAAGAAGCTGACCGGCATGTCCTTCCGCGTGCCTACGTCGGACGTTTCCGTGGTTGACCTGACCGTGGAGCTGAACAGCGAAGCGTCGTACGAAGAAATCTGCGCCGAAATGAAGGCCCAGTCGCAAGGCACTTTGAAGGGCGTGCTGGGTTACACCGAAGACAAGGTGGTGGCCACCGACTTCCGTGGCGAGACCTGCACCTCCGTGTTCGACGCTGAAGCCGGCATCGCCCTGGACAAGACCTTTGTGAAGGTCGTGGCCTGGTACGACAACGAGTGGGGCTATTCCAACAAGTGCCTGGAAATGGTGCGCGTGGTGGCCAAGTAATCCTTGCGGATTACAAGAAAATAGGCTGCTAACGCTTGCTGGACAAGCGCTAGCAGCTATCAAAAAAGCCAAGTCATGAGACTTGGCTTTTTTATTGACATTGCGCGGCACCCGGCATGCCTGCACCAGCAGAGCCCTGTGCCCCAATAAACCCAGCGCCCCCAGCGCGCAAAAAAGCCAGCACAAGGCTGGCGCTGAGCAGACGGGGCAACGGCGGCGCCTAGGACAAGATCACGATGCTGCCTTCGTCCACATAGAACAAAAATTCATCGCGGGCCACCGTCACGGTCACGGGCTGGCCTTCGCTCAGCCATGACAGCACCATGCTGGCAATCGCTACGTCAACCTGCACTTCCAGCCCCACAGGAATGTCGTCCGTGGGGCCATCGCCCACGCGTGCTGCACACGGCCTTCAATACGTGCCATAAAGCGCTCGGGCAGCGCGGTGCTGATCGCGGGTGTCTGTATTGCAGTCGTCATAAGGTCCTCCTTGTTGTGTGGCAGCGCGGCTCAACGCCGCGCCTTCTGGCTCCAATGTAACCACAGCCCTGCCCAGCGTCTGTCAGCAAGGTTGCCATATGCGGCCCCGCAAGCGTTTCTAAATGTTTTTTATGCAGAGCACCCCGTGCGCCCGCACCAGTTTGGACTCGTTATTCGCACTATTTCAGTGCGAAATTCGTCGAAAAACAACCTAACTATGCTTTTTATTCATTTTGATGCCTATTTATTCATCTAATTCATACTTTTTGCACCCATAAAGCGCAGTCACAACGCATGTATGCACAAACACAGTGCAACCCATGCAAAAAAGATTTCATAATTCATGCATCGCCCTGCTCCACTGGGCCCCGCACATGCAGCGCTTTCGGTGGAACAGGGCGTTGCCACGTATGCCTTGAAACGCCGCCTGCTGGGCGGCGTTTGCACGTGCGTCCCGCCTGTTTTATTGCATCAGAGAGTGATAGCTATGCGCCAAGAGAGCGACTTTTTGGGTCCCAAGGACATTCCCGATAACGCCTACTGGGGCGTGCATTCGGCCCGTGCGGTCGAGAACTTTCCCATCACGGGCCGCACGGTTGCCAATATGCCCGCGCTGGTGCGGGGCTTTGCCTACGTGAAGAAGGCCGCTGCTGCAGCCAATCTGGCCATGGGTGCCATCAACCAGCAGCAAGCAGACGCCATCGCCAAGGCCTGTGACATCTTGATCGCTGGCCAGCACCATGAGCAGTTTGTGGTGGATGTCATCCAGGGCGGCGCAGGCACCTCGACGAACATGAATGCCAACGAGGTGATTGCCAACATCGCCTTGGAAACCCTGGGGCTGCCCAAGGGCCGCTACGACGTGATCCACCCCAACGACCACGTCAACGCTTCGCAATCCACCAACGATGCCTACCCCACAGCGGTCAAGCTGGCCACCTACTTTGGCATCCAGGACCTGCTGGCCGCGCTGGCCGCGCTGCGCGGCGCCTTCCAGGCCAAGGCCGAGGAATTCAAGGACGTCCTCAAGATTGGTCGCACGCAGCTGCAAGACGCCGTGCCGATGACGCTGGGCCAGGAATTCAGCGCCTTTGTCTCGATGATTGCCGATGACGAAAGGCGCCTGCGTGAATCCGCCTACCTGATGTGCGAGATCAACATGGGTGGCACCGCCATTGGCACCGGCATCAACGCCCCTGTGGGCTATGTCGACGTGGTGGTGCCCCTGGCCGAATTCTCGGGCGTGCCCGTGGTCAAGGCTGCCGACTTGATCGCCGCCACCGGCGACACCGGCGCATTTGCCGACATTTCCGGCATTTTGAAGCGCATTGCCGTCAAGCTGTCCAAGATCAGCAATGACCTGCGCCTGCTGTCTTCCGGCCCCCAGGCCGGTGTGGGCGACATCAAGCTGCCCGCGCGCCAGGCCGGCTCGTCCATCATGCCCGGCAAGGTCAACCCCGTGATCCCCGAGGTGATGAACCAAGTGTGCTTTGAAGTGATCGGCAACGACGCCGCCATCACCATGGCCGTGGAAGCCGGGCAGCTGCAACTGAATGCCTTCGAGCCTTTGATGGCCTGGGCACTGCACCAAAGCCTGAGCCACCTGAGCAATGCCTGCAAGACCTTGCAAGTGAACTGTGTGGAAGGCATTGAAGCCAACACCAGCCTGCTGGATGCGCGCATTGCCGAGTCCGTGACCCTGGTGACCGCCCTGAACCCCATGATTGGCTACGAAAAGGCGGCCCAAATCGCCAAAACGGCCATCGCTTCGGGCAAGCCGATTGCCATGGTGGCAGAAGAGCTGGGCATCATGAGCCAAGCCAAGATGAAGTCGCTGCTGGTGGCCGACAAGCTGACCACGCCCGGCGCTTTGACCGCAGCAACCGTGTAAGCCATACCGCTTTCAACGCGCCCTGGAGCGCCCATATAGCGCCTATGAAAAAAGCCATGACCTGAACAGTCATGGCTTTTTTCGTTGAAAGATGTCAGTGCGTCAGTGAATCAGACTGCGGCTGGCAATTAGCCCTCTGTGCCGGTGGCGGCGTCATCCACCCCGCGCACGCTCTCACGGCCATGTTTTTCGCGCACCTTGTCCAGATCGGCTTCCACGGCACGGCGCAGTTTCTCGAGTGCGGCGTTAAAGGCGTCTTTGACCTTTTCTGCCTCGGCGTTCACGGCAATCGGCGGGCGACCGTTGGCACGGGTTTCCAGCACACACTTCTTGCCGGGGCCCCCAGTGGCCTTGAGCGCATCTACGCCGGTGAGGAACACTTCCACACGCACCACGTACTCCTTCAGCCGAGCCAACTTGGTGTTGATCTCTTCTTTGGCCCATGTTTCCAGCGAATCGCCACCCTGGATGGTTGCGTCGGTATGGACTTGTACTTGCATGCTCTCTCCTTGTCGCCAAATGCCGTGCCGTTCGTCGCACAGCGGGTTTTGCTGAGGCCAGCAGAAATCAGGTCTTGGCTACATCCTAGCAGTGCCGGGCGCGCTTGCAACCTGCTGCCTGACACGGACAGTGTGGGGGCAAATCAGCGGCCTGCAAGTCAGCAGACGGCGGAATTTTGATCCGCATCAACCACCGCGCAGCCTGGTACACGCCCGGGGGAACCGGTCTTCCCTCGGTCTTATAGGGTTTTTCTGCACGCCCAAACCGCGCTACACCGCCCGCGCGCCCAGCGGCTGCCGCCGCTCTCCTACATGACAAAACCGCAGCACCCGGTTACAAACAAGGCCATCCCCTTGCTCTGCCCGCTGCCATGTCGCCACCTGCCAAGCGCCGACTCAAAATCGGCTTATCTGCCTGTTTCTCGCACGCCGACCCCAGCCGCCCCCTGTTCACAGGCAAAACCCTGCAATACGTAGAGCAATCGATTGCGCACTGGATCATGTCCAGCGGCGCCATGGTGGTGATGGTGCCCTGCCCCATGGGCGAGACCGCCAAGGGCGACGTCACGCTGGCGCATTACGCCGAGTGGCTGGACGGTGTGGTCATGCATGGGGGCGCCGATGTCTGGCCCGGCAGCTATGGCGAGGAACCGCTGCGCCCCGAGTGGCTGGGCGACCGCGTGCGCGACCTGTACGACCTGGCCGT
>NZ_CADEPJ010000174.1 GCF_902829245.1 Comamonas jiangduensis
GACATCATCAGCGTGATCGATGGGATTGCCTTCCAGACCAACATCCTGGCGCTCAACGCCGCCGTGGAAGCTGCGCGGGCGGGTGAGCAGGGCCGCGGCTTTGCCGTGGTGGCCAGCGAAGTGCGCTCGCTGGCGCAGCGCAGCGCCGAGGCGGCCAAGCAGATCAAGCACCTGATCGACACCAGCGTCTCGCGGGTGGGTGAGGGCAATGTGCTGGTGCAAAAAGCCGGCCATACCATGGACGATGTGGTGACGGCGATCCAGAAGGTCAACGACATCATGTCGGCCATCAGCAGCGCCAGTCAGGAGCAGGCCAACGGGGTGGCGCAGGTGGGCGAAGCGGTCACGCAAATGGACCATGCCACGCAGCAAAACGCAGCCTTGGTCGAAGAAATGGCGGCGGCCGCCAACAGCCTGAACCTGCAAGGGCAGGAGCTGGTGCGCGCCGTTTCGCTCTTCCGCTGGGAGGGCAGTGCAGCCAGCGACGCCGTGCGTGGCCGATCTTCCGGCGCAGCGCAGCGATAAAAAAAGGAGCCACAGGGCTCCTTTTTTGTGGCGCGGCAATCTACGTGGGTTCTCGTTAATGAGAGCGGCTAGCGCAGGTTGTATCAGCCATTGCAAGCCAAAACATGCGGAAAACCTTTCAATGCAAGCGCTGCCTGCTCTTGATTTTATAAAAGCCTACCGCTTTAAATAGCTCTTGAGGTAGTGGCCCGTGTGGCTGTCTGGATGGGCCGCCACCTGCTCAGGGGTGCCGGTGGTGACCACGTAGCCACCGCCTGCGCCGCCTTCGGGGCCCATGTCGATGATCCAGTCGGCGGTTTTGATCACGTCGAGGTTGTGCTCAATCACCACGATGGTGTTGCCGGCATCGCGCAGCTGGTGCAGCACTTTGAGCAGCAGCTCCACATCGGCAAAGTGCAGGCCGGTGGTGGGCTCGTCCAAGATGTAGAGCGTGCGGCCGGTGTCGCGTTTGGACAGCTCTTGCGCCAGTTTCACGCGCTGGGCTTCACCGCCCGAGAGCGTGGTGGCGCTTTGCCCCAGGCGGATATAGCCCAGTCCCACATCCAGCAGCGTTTGCAGCTTGCGCGCAATGCTGGGCACGTCTTTGAAAAAGGCGTGGGCGTCTTCCACGGTCATGCCCAGCACATCGGCAATGTTCCTGCCCTTCCACTGCACTTGCAGCGTTTCGCGGTTGTAGCGCTTGCCGTGGCAGATGTCGCAAGGCACATAAACATCGGGCAGAAAGTGCATTTCTACCTTGATCATGCCGTCGCCCTGGCAGGCCTCGCAGCGGCCGCCGGCCACGTTAAAGCTAAAACGCCCGGGGCCGTAGCCGCGCTCGCGGGCGGTGCTGGTCTCGGTGAACAGTTCACGGATGGGGGCAAACAAGCCGGTGTAGGTGGCTGGATTGCTGCGCGGTGTACGGCCAATCGGCGCCTGGTCGACGTTGATGACTTTGTCGAAGTACTGCAGCCCTTCCAAGGCCTGGAAGGGCGCCGGTTCCGTGCCTGCGCGGTGCAGCTGGCGGGCAACTTCGGCGTACAGCGTGTCATTGACCAGGGTGGATTTGCCCGAGCCAGACACCCCGGTCACACAGGTCAGCAGGCCCACGGGGAATTCCACCGTCACCGATTGCAGGTTGTGGCCGCTGGCCCCCACCACACGCAGGCTTTGCAGGGCGTGGTGGTGGGTTGCGGCTGCAGTGCCGGGCACCGACGGAAAGCCGCCTGCGGGCTGGGCGCTGGCATCCTCCACTTTCACGGGCAGCCAGGGCGTGCGCTTTGGGGGCACCGCAATGCATTTGGCGCCACTCAGATACTGGCCCGTGGGCGATTGTGGGTTGGCTTTCACCGCCTCGAACGTGCCCATGGCCATGACTTGGCCGCCATGCACCCCCGCGCCGGGGCCCATGTCGATCAGGCAGTCTGCGGCGCGCATCATGTCTTCGTCGTGTTCCACCACGATCACGCTGTTGCCAATGTTGCGCAGGTGCTGCAGCGTGGCAATCAGGCGGTCGTTGTCGCGCTGGTGCAGACCAATGCTGGGTTCGTCCAGCACATACATCACGCCCGTCAGGCCACTGCCAATTTGGCTGGCCAGGCGAATGCGTTGCGACTCCCCCCCCGACAGCGTGTCCGCGCTGCGGTCCAGGCTCAAATAGTTCAGGCCCACATCCAGCAAAAAGCGCAGGCGCGCGGCGATCTCGTGCACCACCTTCTCGGCAATATCGGCTTTGTTGCCTTGCAGTTTCAGCGTGGTGAACCATTGGTGCGCCTGCGCCAAGGTGCTCGCGTTGAC
Source organism: Comamonas jiangduensis (assembly GCF_902829245.1). Taxonomy (GTDB): domain Bacteria; phylum Pseudomonadota; class Gammaproteobacteria; order Burkholderiales; family Burkholderiaceae_C; genus Comamonas; species Comamonas jiangduensis. The sequence continues at coordinate 2,302 of NZ_CADEPJ010000174.1, forward strand.
TTGGTAGATGGCACGCGATTGCGCCCCTTCACCCACGCGCACAAAGCGCGCTTCGCGGCGCAGCCGTGTGCCCTGGCAGTCGGGGCAGCAGCGCGTGCTGCGCAGGCGGGCCAAATCATCGCGGATGATTTGCGAGTCGGTCTCACGCAGGCGGCGCGCCATGTTGGGAATCACGCCTTCAAACACATGTTCGACCACCGTGGGTTTGCCATCGCCTTCGTAGGTGAAGGCAATTTTTTCACTGCCAGAGCCCCAGAGCACCACTTTTTGTACCGCCGCTGGCCAGCTTTCAAACGGGGCCTCTACATCTTGGCCGTAGTGCTGGGCAATGCTTTGCAGCAGGGTGAAATAGGTGCTGTTGCGGCGGTCCCAACCGTGGATGGCGCCATTGGCCACGCTGATCGAGGGGAAAGGCACGACCTTGTCGGGGTCGAAATCATCGCTCACCCCCAGTCCATCGCAGGTGGGGCAGGCGCCCATGGGCGAGTTGAAGGAAAACAGACGCGGCTCCAGCTCTTCCAGCGAATAGGTGCACAGTGGGCAGGCAAAGCGGCTGCTGAAGACGTGCTCTTGGCCCGAATCCATGTCCACGGCCAGCACCCGGCCGCTGGCGGCTTCGCCCCCAATGCGCAGGGCTGCTTCCAGGCTTTCGGCCAAGCGCTGGTGCAGATCAGGGCGCACCTTGATGCGGTCCACCACCACGTCAATGTCGTGCTTTTGGTGCTTGTCCAGCGGTTGCAAATCCGCCGCATCCACCACATTGCCGTTGATGCGAAAGCGGATATAGCCTTGCGCCTGCATTTGCGCAAACAGGTCGGCAAAGTCGCCTTTGCGGCTGCGTGCCACGGGGGCCAGCAGCATCAGCTTGCAGCCTTCTGGCATGGCCAGCACGGCATCTACCATCTGGCTGATGGTCTGGGCCTGCAGGGGCAGGTCGTGTTCGGGGCAGTAGGGCGTACCGGCGCGGGCAAACAGCAGACGCAGGTAGTCGTTGATCTCGGTGATCGTGCCCACGGTGGAGCGCGGGTTGTGACTGGCAGCCTTTTACTCGATCGCAATCGCGGGGGAGAGGCCCTCAATCAAATCGACATCGGGCTTGTCCAGCTGCCCCAGAAACTGGCGCGCGTAGGCCGAGAGGCTTTCCACGTAGCGCCGCTGGCCTTCGGCATACAGCGTGTCAAACGCCAGACTGGACTTGCCGGAACCCGACAAGCCGGTGATCACCACCAGCTGGTTGCGGGGAATGTCCAGATCAATGTTCTTGAGGTTGTGCGTGCGAGCGCCGCGAATGCTGATGCGCGGATGCCCCATGGCTTGGCCCAGGTAGCGCCCTGTGGTGTCTGGCGCATCTGCTGGCAGGGAAGGTGTCGAAGCTGCAGTCACGAAGGAGCGAGGTGTAAGGGAAAAATCATCCATCATAGACACTTGGCCCAGCGCATGTGTAGCAGCGCTGCGCCCAATCACCGACAATAAGGGCTTGCTGCAGACCGGGCGTGCTCGGTCTCGCAAGCCGCCCCGTGCGGCTTTTTTGTGCCGTCCCCTTCTTGGTTTAGCGCGTGTCCCAAGCCCACAACGAATCCCTTTCTGCCACCCCCCAAGCTGCGGCCAGCAGCACGATGACCTCGCAAGAGCTGCGCGCCAGCGGCAGCTTGGCGTTGATTTTTGCGCTGCGCATGCTGGGGCTGTTTTTGGTGCTGCCGGTGTTTGCCCTGGAGGCCAGCAAGTACCCCGGCGGCAACGATGCCGCCATGGTGGGGCTGGCGATGGGGCTGTACGGGCTGACGCAGGCCGTGTTCCAGCTGCCGCTGGGCATGGCGTCCGACCGCTGGGGGCGCAAGCGCATCATCGTGGGCGGGCTGGCGGTGTTTGCGATTGGCAGTCTGGTGCCGCGCTGGCAGATTCGCTGACCGGGCTGATGGTGGGCCGCGCCCTGCAAGGTGCGGGCGCCGTGTCGGCCGCCGTGACGGCGTTGATCTCCGATTTGACCCGCGACAGCGTGCGCACCAAGGCCATGGCCATGGTGGGCGGCTCCATCGGCTTGATGTTTGCACTGGCATTGGTGCTCAGCCCCCTGCTGGCGGCATGGGTGGGGCTGTCAGGCATTTTCGGGCTGACGTTTGCCCTGGCGCTGGCTGGCATTGCGGTGGTGCTGTGGGTGGTGCCTGCTGAGCCTGCGCAACAAAGCAACGCCCCGCGTGGCCGCCCGGCAGAGTTGCTGCAGCACAAGGACTTGCTGCGGTTGAATGCCGGGGTTTTCATCTTGCACACCGTGCAAATGGCCATGTGGGTGGCGGTGCCAGCCTTGCTGGTGTCTGCCGGGCTGGCCAAAGACGGGCACACACTCACCCAACTTGCCAATCGCCGGCTGCTGCTGGAGCACCTGGATCAGGCGATGGGAGAGAGCAAGCGCAGCCATCACTACGGTGCACTGATCTATCTTGATCTGGACAACTTCAAGCTCCTGAACGACATACACGGCCACGGCATGGGGGATCTGCTGCTGATTGAGGTGGGTTCACGCCTCAAGGGTTGTGTGCGTGGCGCCGATACCGTGGCACGTATCGGTGGCGACGAATTTGTGGTGCTGTTGCGTACCTTGCCTCCTCAGCGGGATGAAGCGTGCGTACAGGCCATCGCCGTGGCAGAAAAAATCCGTGGTTGCCTGGCCGAACGTTATGTGCTGCGGTCCGCGCCAGACGCATCGGCCATCGAACACGCATGCACCGCCAGCATTGGTGTGGCGCTGTTTTGCGGGCGCGATGAGACCGCAGACAGCTTGATGCAAAGGGCTGATCAAGCGATGTACCAGGCCAAGGAAAACGGACGCAATCGCGTGCAGCTTGCGCTGACTGCAAAAAAATAACGTGGGTGCAATTCCGCGGGCCGTGGCCGTGTGAATCCCGCCTCCATCCTTGAGAAAAGGGTGGGGAAGGATGTTGCGCACAGCCGAGCCGAAAAGGCAGATATTTCAAGCATTGGGCGCAGAGACGTCAAACTGGTCGTTCAGAGGGAGTGAAGCATCGCCAATAAAAAAGCCGCTTTATGCGGCTTTTTTATTCAGCGGACAACTGTGAAATTTGGCGGAGATTGCCGGGATTTCGACTTTGAAAATCCCACTTTTCACTTACCAGAATCTCAATTATTCCATCCACCTACACAAGCTGTAGGCGTGCGTAATAAGTAAGATTTTCTGCACTTATGAATCAACCACTTAGGCGTTTCTTGTAACCATTAAGTGGGATAAATTGTCAGTAAAAACTGGTACAAAATCTCGCATCTCTAGGAAGTCTATGAGTACTTCATTCTTGCTGGTGTGGCTCCCCATCGAAGTCTATGCACCTGACGGCTAGCGCCTCAGGTTAGAGGCACTACGTCATGTGGGGGGCTCTTTGCTGAAATTATGGGCCAAATAGTCTGGCTTGCCCATAAGATTGGCTCCTGCTGGAGATAGGCCAGAGAAAGCAAAAAACTTGCAGTAGCAGGTTGTGAGTATTAGAAGTGAATCCAGCAATTCTTCAGTGGGGCTGGATTGCAAAACGGCTTCCGAACGGTGCCAAAGTATTGCAGGCAGCAGCCTGCTCACGCGCTGTGATTGACGGTCAGTGGCGCCGATTAAAACTACAAATTCTGATTAATGAGACCACTTGATGTTTGACCTGCGCACTTTAGAAGACTTGGAATTGCTGCGAGAAACGCATGAGTTGGAGTGCAAGCTGGCACAGGGGCAACATGGACAGGGTGAAGTGCCTAAAGACTTCTGGCCTACCTATTCAGCGATGGCCAATACGCGTGGTGGGACGGTGCTTTTAGGGGTTCGTGAAAAAGAGGGTGTTTTCTCCATCGCAGGTCTTACTAATCCAGCTAAGGTCAGGATGGACTTGTTCAACAATCTGAACAATCCAAGTAAGGTCAGCGTTAACTTGCTCACGGATGCAAATGTGCAAGAGCTCACGTTGGATGGGAAAACCATCCTGTGCGTGAATATTCCACAAGCCATTCGGCATCAGAAGCCTGTTTTTCTTAACGGTCAGCCCTTGGGGCATACCTATAAACGTTTGAACGATGGCGACCGCATTTGTGGGGACGAGGTCGTCAAGCGCATGTTGGCCGAGCAGGTAGAAGACGAGCGCGACGCTCGCATTCTGAGTAATTTTGATATGCAGGACATCGATATCGAAAGTCTGCATATATATCGGCAAATGCTTAAGGATGAGAAGCCAGGTCACCCTTACTTAGAGCAGGACGATGCTACGTTCTTAGCGAGTCTTCGTGGATGGCGCCGTGACAGAGCCACTGGCGAACAAGGGCTGACCTTAGCGGGCTTGTTGATGTTCGGTCGCTGGGAGGCCATTCAAGAGGCCGTGCCACATTACTTTGTCGACTATCAAGAACGTCCAGAAGCAAAGACAGAGCTACGTTGGATTGACCGCTTAGTGCCAGATGGTACTTGGACAGGTAATTTGTTTGAGTTTTACCGGAGGGTCTATCGAAAGCTGGTAGCTGACTTAAAAGTTCCCTTTGCTATTAAAGACGGCCAAAGGCAGGACGACACCCCGGTGCATGTGGCACTGCGTGAGGCGTTGGTTAACACTCTGGTACACGCCGATTACACGGGACGGGTATCAGTCTTGGTAGTTAAGCGTCCTGACATGTTCGGCTTTCGAAATCCAGGTTACTTGCGTTTGCCAATGGAGCAGGTGATTCGTGGTGGCGAAAGTGATTGCCGCAACCGCATCCTGCATCAAATGTTCCTGCTCATTGGCTTAGGTGAGCGAGGTGGCTCGGGTATGCCAAAAATTTATAGTGGCTGGCAAAGTCGCCACTGGCGTCAGCCTTTGCTTAGAGAAAAGGACACTCCAGAACAAACACTTCTTGAGCTCCACATGCTAGACCTGCTACCACCTACTGTTTTGGCAGAGCTTCGGAGTAGGTTGGGTGCAAACTTTGATTTTGTCACGCCACTAGAACGAATGATTTTATCTACGGCCATGATTGAAGGCGTGGTCAATCATTCACGTATGGCCGAAATCTGCACTGAGCACCCGCATGACCTAAGTCTTGCGCTGGCCAAACTGGAGCGTGAAGGTTTGCTATTGTCTCAAGGGCAATCTCGCGGGAAGGTGTACCACCTACCTGGTTCGACACCCGTATCTCCTGAGCAGGTGTTCACATCGGGTATTAGCTCCGGAGGTAACGGTGCCAGCTCCGGAGGTAACGGTGCCAGCTCCGGAGGTAACGGTGCCAGCTCCGGAGGTAACGGTGCCAGCTCCGGAGGTAGGGGGGACAGCTCCGGAGATAGTGACACCTCTGTAGTATCGGAGGTTGCAATCGTCGAAATCCCAGAAGCAAAAGCAGTGGCTCCTGAACGAGATGAGCATGGTTGTTTGCTCTCGCCATTATTAGATGCACCGATTGTGGACAGTCTCACTGAATTAAGTTCAGCGCTGCGAGAGGAGCTCAAAAAACGGGCAAAGGAACCAAGAGAGCGCCCTAGACTCGCTCCTCAAGTCATGTCCGAGGTAATTTTGTCTATCTGTGATGGGCGCTACGTCCGTTTGAGTGTTTTGGCAGAGTTAATGTCGCGTAATCCAGATGCTCTGCGACGTGGTTACCTAGATGCAATGGTTAAGGACCATCGGATTCGCCGCGCATTCCCAGGCACCCCAACTCATGAAATGCAGTCTTATCGCAAAGCGGAAGACGTATAAAAAAAAGCCGCTGTAAGCGGCTTTTTTTATTAGACAGTAAACGGTGAAATATGGAGTGAGGCTGGTTGGGATTTCATGTTTTGAAAATCCCATCTTTTACTTACCAAAATCCCACTTATTTCATCCACCTACACAAGCTTAGACATCAATGTTGCCAGCGCGCAGGGCGTTGTTTTCGATGAAATTGCGGCGGGGTTCGACTTCATCGCCCATCAGCATGGTGAACACGCGGGCGGCCTCGATGGCATCGCCAATTTGCACCTGCAGCAGGCTGCGCACATTGGGGTCCATGGTGGTTTCCCACAGCTGCTCTGGGTTCATTTCACCCAGGCCCTTGTAGCGCTGGCGGCCGGTGGTGCGTTCGGCTTCGCTGATCAGCCACTGCATGGCCTGGCGGAAGTCGCTCACTTTCTCGGTCTTTGCCTTTTCGCCTTCGCCACGGGTGACCTTGGCGCCTTCGGCCAGCAGCCCGGCAAAATGCTCGGCCTCGGCCGACAGTGCGGCGTAGTCTTGGCTGCGCACAAAATCTTGCGTGAGGATGGAGCTCTTGATGTTGCCGTGGTGGTGGCGGCTGATGCGCAAGATGGGGTTCTCGCTCACCGGGTCGATCTCGGCGGTCACGGCTGCGGGCACACCGGTGGTGGTCAGCTCCCGCAGCTTGGCCTTCAGGATAGGGGCGCAGGCCTTGGCATCGTCCAAGGTGTCGAGCGTGATCTTTACGCCGTCAGCAATGGCGCGCAGGGCTTCTGCGTCCATGAAGTTGGACAGGCGCTCAATCACGGTTTCGGCAGCCAGGTGCATGTCGGCCAGCTTGGACAGCTCTTGCGCTTCGATGGTGCGCGGGTTGGCACCGCCGGTAGTGACCGAGGCGTGGTTCAGCGCAATCTTGAGCAGGTACTTGTTCAGCGCAGGGCCGTCTTTGAGGTACAGCTCTTCCTTGCCATTCTTGACCTTGTACAGCGGTGGCTGGGCAATGTAGATGTGGCCGCGTTCGACCAGCTCTGGCATCTGGCGGTAAAAGAACGTCAGCAGCAGCGTGCGGATGTGCGCACCGTCCACGTCCGCGTCGGTCATGATGATGATGCGGTGGTAGCGCAGCTTATCGGGGTTGTAGTCGTCCGAGTTGCTCTTGCCCGAATCGGCGCTCACCTTGCCAATGCCGGTGCCCAGCGCCGTAATCAGGGTGATGATTTCCTGGCTGGACAGCAGCTTTTCGTAGCGGGCTTTTTCCACGTTCAAGATCTTGCCGCGCAGGGGCAGGATGGCTTGGAACTTGCGATCGCGGCCCTGCTTGGCAGAGCCACCGGCGGAGTCACCCTCCACGATGTAGATTTCGCACAGCGCCGGGT
>NZ_CADEPJ010000175.1 GCF_902829245.1 Comamonas jiangduensis
CGATTTCAGCGGCCGAGCGCTTGGGCTCGTGCTTGTCGTCCATCTTCACGCCGGTGGGAATGCCACGGCCGTTGTCGATGACGGACAGCGAACCATCGGCATGGATGGTGACCAGAATGTCATCGCAGTGGCCCGCCAGCGCTTCGTCGATGGAGTTGTCCACCACCTCGAACACCAGGTGGTGCAAGCCGGTGCCATCGGACGTGTCGCCAATGTACATACCGGGGCGCTTGCGCACGGCCTCCAGGCCTTCCAAAATTTGGATGGCGCCTTCGCCGTAACCCGTGTCTGCGGGTGCGTTGCTCTGGTTTTCTGGCTGGATCTGGTCGGTCATGAAGTTGCCTTGCTGCTGCAATAACAAGAGCTTTGAGCGCTTGTATTACCTAAGAAATACCAATAATTCGTTGTGAAAAGCACTGCTAACAAGCGTTGACAGCTACTTTTTTAATAGGGCAGGCTAACACGCCTGCCCTCAGGGCGCACCTGTCAGACGTTAGATGCGCATGGGCATGACGACGTACTTGAAGTTGTCGTTGCCGGGAATGGTGACCAGCGCGGAGCTGTTGCTGTCGGCCAGGTCAATCTTGACCATGTCTTGCGACATGTTGGACAGCACGTCAGCAGGTAAGTCACGTTGAAACCGATATCGATCAGGTCGCCGCCGTAGTCGATGTCGAGTTCGTCCACTGCCTCTTCCTGGTCGGCGTTGTTGGACGCCACACGCAGCGTGCCGGGTTCGATCGTCAGGCGCACGCCCTTGAACTTGTCGCTGGTCATGATGGCGGTGCGCTGCAGCGAAGCCAGCAGCGGCGCGCGGCCCAGCGTAATGCTGTTGTGGTGGTTGCGCGGAATGACGCGGTTGTAGTCGGGGAACTTGCCCTCGACCAGCTTGGTCACGAACTCCATGCCGGCAAAGGTGAACTTGGCCTGGTTGTTGGCAAACTGCATCTCGATGCGCGGCGAGTTCTCACCGCCCACGTCGGACAGCAGGCGCTGCAGCTCCAGCACGGTCTTGCGCGGCAGGATGACTTCCTGCTTCTCGCCCACGTCTACATCCAGCTCGGCGCTGGCAAACGCCAGGCGGTGGCCGTCGGTGGCCACTAGGCTCAGCGTGTTGCCCTCGGCCACGAACAAAATGCCGTTCAGGTAGTAGCGGATGTCTTGCACGGCCATGGCAAACGAGACCTGGCCCATCAAGTCTTTCAGCACTTTTTGTGGCACGCTGAAAGCGGGGCCAAAGTTGGCGGCTTCCTGCACCAGCGGGAAGTCTTCGGCAGGCAGGGTTTGCAGCGTGAAGCGGCTTTTGCCGCCCTTCAAGATCATCTTGGACTGCTGCGACTCCAGGGCCACGGTCTGGTCGCCGGGCATGGTCTTCAAAATGTCGATCAGCTTGCGCGCACCGATGGTGGTGGCGAAGTCACCGGTGTCACCGCCCAGCTCGGCGGTGGTGCGGATTTGGATTTCCAGGTCGCTGGTGGTGAGCTGGATGGCGTTGCCGGTCTTTTTGATCAGCACGTTCGCCAAAATAGGCAGGGTGTGGCGGCGTTCAACAATGCCGGACACCGATTGCAGGACCGCGAGAACTTTGTCTTGTGTGGCTTTCAGGACGATCATGTCAACCTCTGAGTTTCAGGATTCGGGTCCTTTGTATAGTTTGGGCAGCGGCGCAACCTTAACGCCCCTCTTGCTACGCAAACTCCTCATTTTGCCCGGTCAAGCGGGGCTGGGCGAGGGGAAATTCCCACGGCATCTGGATCAACCTTTGAGCGTTTGCTCCAGCACATGCAATTGCTGGTTCAGCTCGGTCAGCTGCTGGCGCTCGGCGGCGATCTTGCGCACCGCATGCAGCACCGTGGTGTGGTCGCGGCCGCCAAACAGCTCTCCAATTTCCGGCAGACTTTTTTGTGTCAATTCCTTGGCCAAATACATGGCGATCTGGCGCGGACGGGCAATCGACGCGGGCGCTTCTGCTGTACATGTCGGCGACCTTGATCTTGTAGTAGTCGGCCACGGTTTTCTGGATGTTCTCCACGCTGATCTGACGGTTCTGAATGCTCAGCAGATCGCGCAGCGCCTCGCGCGCCAGCTGGATGGAGACTTCCTTTGGTTAAAGCGCGAGTAAGCCAGAATCTTGCGCAGCGCGCCTTCCAGCTCACGCACGTTGAGCGCACGTTTTGGCCACAAAGAAGGCAACTTCTTCAGGCATTTCGGCGTTCTCGGCGCGTGCCTTGTTAATCAGAATCGCCACGCGCATTTCCAGCTCGGGCGGCTCAATGGCCACCGTCAGGCCCGAGTCAAAGCGCGAGACCAGGCGCTCGTGGATGTTGGTCAGACCCTTGGGGTAGGTGTCGGATGTCATCACGATGTGGCTCTTTTTGGCCAACAGCGCTTCAAAGGCGTTGAAGAACTCTTCCTGCGTACGGTCTTTGTTGGCAAAGAACTGGACGTCATCGATCAACAAAAGATCGAGCGAGTGGTAGCGCTCTTTGAACTCGTCAAATGTGCGGCGTTGGTAGGCTTTAACCACATCCGAAACGAATTGTTCCGCGTGGATGTAGAGACCCTTGGCGTCCGGCTTGTCTTTGAGCAACTGGTTGCCCACGGCGTGCACCAAGTGGGTTTTACCCAGACCGACGCCGCCGTAGATAAACAGCGGGTTGTACAGGTGGCCGGGTGAGCCAGCGACGTGCATGGCCGCTGAGCGTGCCATGCGGTTGGCGGTGCCTTCCACCAGTGTTTCAAACGTCAGGGCGGAATTCAGGCGGTTGCGAAAAGCGGGGGGTGCAGCCTCTCCCGAGCCCGCGTTCACAGGCATCAGCGTAGGAGCCTCTGCGGGGCTGCTGCGCTCGGATTGCATGGGACGAACATAGGTTCTGATGACGCTTTCGCGCTGAGCGAGTGCTAACTCCAGTGCAACAGGGTGGCCGTACAAATCTTCCAGCAAGCCCGAGATGCGGGCAGCGTACTGGGCGCGGATCCAATCGAGCTTGAAGCGGTTGGCCACATATACCGTCACCTTGGAGAAGTCTTCGGCCACGACGGCGGTCAAAGGCTTGATCCAGGTGTTGAACTGTTGTTCGGGCAGGTCTTGGCTGAGCTGCTCAACGCAGGCAAGCCATAGGCCCAGACCTGCATCGTTGGAGGGTTCCTCTGTCATTTCAATGGGTGCGCTTTTTGTGGATAGGAGGAACGTGAATGGGGCTGTGATTGTAGCTTTTCAAAAAGTTATCCACAAATTTGTGGCGCTTTTCCATCACGGCTTCACAGGGTGTGTATTTTGGCCCATGTTTAGAGGGGCATTGCAAGAGGGACGTAACACTGAGATAATTTCGGGTTTCCCTGAATGTGTTCAGGGTGATAAGCCCCGCGCGAAGCTTTTATTTGCGGCAGCTGGCCAATGGTCGGCTGCATTTGCAGGCATGCTTGGCGGGGGAAATTTGGGCAGTGTGCACTCATGCGGAGTGCATGGGCCAGTAAAAAACTGAACCTTCTCAAGGAACGAACATGAAGCGTACATACCAACCCTCCAAGACCAAGCGCGCTCGCACCCACGGTTTCCTGGTGCGCATGAAGACCAAGGGCGGCCGTGCCGTGATCAACGCACGTCGCGCCAAGGGCCGCAAGCGTCTGGCCGTTTAAGGCAGGCTCGCTTGGCCGACTGCCTGACACCATCTCCTGCAACCAGGCAGGGAGTGCTGTGATGCAACGGCTACAAACGCGCCCCCAATTTCAGGCAACCATGTCCGGGGGAACCATTTCCCGGACGCCGCACTTTGCGCTGCACCGTTTGGTCTTGAGCAGTGCGGATGTTGTCAAGGACGCTGAGCCAACAGGGCCCGGTGCAACGCTCTCTGAGCAAGCACCGCAGGCCCTGTTTGTCGTGCCCGGGTGCAAAGCACCGCAAGTGTGGCTGGGTGCGCTGGTGCCCAAGCGCTGGGCCAAGCGTTCGGTAACACGTCACACCATCAAGCGGCAGATTTATGCCGTTGCCAGCGAATTTGACGCCCAGCTACAGGCTTTGCCGCCTGCGGCGTATGTGGTGCGCCTGCGCGCCGGGTTTGACCGCAAGCAGTTCATCAGTGCAACCTCAGAG
>NZ_CADEPJ010000176.1 GCF_902829245.1 Comamonas jiangduensis
GGCCAGGGCGGCGCGCTGGTACACGCTGAACTGCTCAAGTACGGCAGCGATGCCGACAAGTCCAAGCCTTTTGTGCTGTTCGACGAAAGCGCCGAGCGTGTGTACATGGCCCAGACGGGGCTGATTGGTGGCAACTACCCCAACCACAAGACCGTGATGAACGTGCTGCCCGGTGAGCGTGCGCTCAAGGACGGCGACAACGAGTTGCAAGTGCGTTTTGAATCGCCCGTGCAAGACGGCGTGAAGCTGGTCAAGACGTTCACCCTCAAGCGTGGTGCCTACGACATCGGCGTGAAGCACGAAGTGGTGAACGCTGGCGCTGCCGCCATCACCCCCCAGCTGTACCTGCAGCTGCTGCGTGATGGCAATGCGCTGGACGGCGGCAATGCTTTCTATTCCACCTTTACCGGCCCGGCGATCTATACCGACACCGGCAAGTACCAGAAGGTGGAGTTCAAGAACATCGACAAGGACAAGGCCGAGTTTGAAAAGACCGCCACCAGCGGCTACGTCGCCATGGTGCAGCACTACTTTGCCTCTGCCTGGTTGCTGGGCGATGGCATCCAGCGCGACAACTACGCGCGCAAGGTGGGCGACAACCTGTACGCCGCCGGCATGATTACCCCCGTGGGTACGCTGCAGCCTGGTGAAACCAAGGTGCTGGACGCCCGCCTGTTTGCCGGCCCGCAGCTGGAAAAAACGCTGGAAGCCCTGGCTCCCGGCCTGGAGCTGGTCAAGGACTATGGCTGGCTGACCATCCTGGCCAAGCCCCTGTACTGGCTGCTGGACAAAATCCACGGCATCCTGGGCAACTGGGGCTGGTCCATCGTCGGTCTGGTGCTGTTCCTGAAGATCCTGTTCTACTGGCTCAACGCCAAGGCCTATGCTTCGATGGCCAAGATGAAGGCCATCAACCCCCGCATCATGGAGATGCGTGCACGCCTGAAGGACAGCCCGCAGCAGATGCAGCAGGAGATGATGCGTATCTACCGTGAGGAGAAGGTTAACCCCATGGGCGGTTGCTTCCCCATCATGATCCAGATCCCCGTGTTCATCGCGCTGTACTGGGTGCTGCTGTCGTCGGTGGAAATCCGCCACGCGCCCTGGATTTTGTGGATCACCGACCTGTCGGCCAAGGACCCCTTCTTCATCCTGCCGCTGCTGATGACCCTGTCCTCGCTGCTGCAAACCGCGTTGAACCCTGTGCCACCCGATCCAATGCAGGCCAAGATGATGTGGTTCATGCCCCTGATCTTCAGCGTCATGTTCTTCATGTTCCCGGCTGGTCTGGTGCTGTACTGGCTGACCAACAACATCTTGTCGATTGCCCAGCAGTGGGTTATCAACACCCGCATGGGCGTGCCACCGCAGTTCAACCTGCCTAGCTTCAAGAAGGCCGACGCTGCTGTTACAGACGTCAAAGCCAAGAAGAAGTAAGCCGCGGCTTGTTTATCCTCAAAGGCCGCAGATGCGGCCTTTGATGTTTTCAGACAGACGCTTTAAAAACAGAGCGCTTTGTGCGCGCCAATTCATCGTTTGACTTGGGTTGGTGCAGCAATGCCTTTTTTGGTAGGCGCCGAGCGCTCCTGTTTTTGAAGTCTGTGTGTATTTGCCCGTGGCTATCATGGGCAGTCAGTTGTTCATCCAAGGATATAAGCCATGCTTGCGCGCCAAACCGATCCCATCGTTGCCATTGCCACCGCCCCCGGGCGCGGCGCCGTGGGCATTGTGCGCGTATCGGGCAAGCAGATTGCGGGCTTTGTGCGCCACTTGCTGGGCAAAGACCTGAAGCCGCGCGAAGCGACTTACCTGCCCTTCAAAGACGCCAAGGGTGCGCCGATTGACCACGGCTTGGCCATCTACTTTCCCGGCCCGAACAGCTATACCGGCGAAGACGTGTTGGAGTTGCAGGCCCACGGTGGCCCTGTGGTGCTGCAATTGCTGTTAGCGCGTTGTCTGGAAGCCGCGCAAGAGGGCAATAGCCTGCCCGGCCTGCGGCTTGCCGAGCCGGGTGAGTTCACCCAGCGTGCGTTCATGAACGACAAAATCGATCTGGCGCAGGCCGAGGCGATTGCTGATTTGATCGACGCCAGCACCGAGGCAGCGGCGCGCAGCGCCAGCCGCTCGCTGTCGGGCGACTTCTCGCGTGAGATCGGCGAGCTGCGCGAAGCGCTGGTGCACCTGCGCATGCTGGTCGAGGCCACGCTGGACTTTCCCGAAGAAGAAATCGACTTCCTGCAAAAGGCCGATGCCTACGGCCAGCTGGACGCACTGCGCGACCAGCTGGGCCAGGTGCTGGCACGCACCCAGCAGGGCGCGCTGCTGCGCGAAGGCATCAAGGTGGTGATTGCTGGCCAGCCCAATGCGGGCAAAAGCTCGCTGCTGAACGCGCTGGCCGGGGCCGAGCTGGCCATTGTCACCCCGATCGCCGGCACCACGCGCGACAAGGTGCAGCAGACCATCCAGATCGACGGCGTGCCGCTGCACGTGATCGACACTGCCGGCCTGCGCGAGAGCGAGGACGAGGTGGAGCGCATTGGCATTGCCCGCGCCTGGGACGAGATTGCTGCCGCCGATGCTGTGCTGTTCCTGCACGACCTCTCGCGCATGGGCGAGGCTGACTATGTGGCCGCCGACCTGGAGATTGCCACCACGCTGGCCGAGCGGATTGCGCCGAACATTCCCGTCATCGACCTGTGGAACAAGACCGACCTGGCCGCCCCCGGCGCGCAGATGCAGCCGCTGGCGCCGTTGGCAGGTCGCAAGGGCAGCGAGGCCAGCCTGAGCCTGTCTGCACGCACTGGCGACGGGCTGGATGCCGTGCGCCAGCGCCTGCTGCAGGTGGCCGGCTGGCAGTCGGCGGCCGAGGGCTTGTACATCGCCCGCGCGCGCCATGTGGAGGCGCTGCAGGCCGTGGGCGCCCACCTGGAGGAAGCGCACGCGCAGCTGAACGTGCCCGGCCCGGCGCTGGACATCCTGGCCGAAGAGCTGCGCCTGGCGCAGTCGGCGCTTAACAGCATCACGGGCGAATTCACCTCCGACGACTTGCTGGGCGTGATTTTTTCCAGCTTCTGCATCGGGAAATAAAGCGCAGAACCCATGAAAAACATAGCGCCTTGTGCCTATGAAAAAAGGACTTCAAAGTTAAAAAGCTTTGAAGTCCTTTTGCTTTGCGTGCCTTTTCGACGGAGGCCAGCATTTGCCCCTCGGTGTTGCTGACCAGCAAGCGCGCGAGCACGCCGCCCATGCTGTGCCCGACCAGCGTGAGGTCGTGCGACGCCCGCGCCGTGCCTTGCGGGTCAAAGTGCTGCAGCGTGCGTTGCAGTGCCTGGCGAATGGCGTAGTTGTTCAGCGCCAGCGGCGCATTGGTGGGGTAGTAGACCTGCCAGATTTGGTAGTTGCGGCGCAGGGTTTCATCGCCCAGTACCTCATTGGCCACGTTGATCCAGGCCTCCGGGCTGCTGGCCAGGCCATGCAGCATGACGATGGTGCGGCGGTTGGGGTCATAGGGCTGCATCAGGTAGATGGTGGGTTTGACAATTCCGTTGCTCAAGCCCACCAAGGTGCGCAGCGCTTGGGTGGAAAACCCTGAGCGCGCCAGCCACAGTCCGTAGCCCGATGAAAAGTTGCCCGCCAGTGGCACTACGGTGTTGCCCATGTCCACCTGGCGCACCCGGTACGGGTCAAACGCCTGCAACTGCACGACGTTGGTCGACAGCACCTCTTGCAGGGTGTTGCCCGCAAAGCGCAGCACCACCGTCAATGCCGGGAAAAGCGATTCTTGGAAAGGGGCCTGCGGTGGCCCGGCGATGGCGCTGTCCGCGGCCATCGCAATGCCAGGGTGAGATGGTGCGTTGTCCTGAAACACGGCCACCAGCTCTGCGCCAAAGCCGTTGCGGCGGTACTGGTTGCGCAGGCCCGAAAAGCGCAGCGAGGTCGCCGGAATCAGCTCCTGCGGAATGCTTTTGTTGGCGGGCAGCCACACCCCGGAAAAGTCGGTGCTGATGTGCCAGTTGCCAAAGCGCTCAATCTGGGCGGTGTCGTCGTGCTGCCGCAGGGCAAACATGCCGGTGACGGCTTGTTGCACTGCATGGTTGTAATAGTCACGCACCTGAATCTGGCGGTCTTCAAAAGCGCGGTCACTGGGCTTGCGTTCGGTAAAGAAGAAGTAGGCCCAGGCATGGCGGGCGGCTTCCAGCCACGCCTGCACTTCGTCGGCGGTGCGTGTGCCCGGCAAAGAGGGCGCTTGCTGGGCTTTGCGGGCCTGCAGCGTCCACAGCTCTGCCAACGAGGCCATGCGCTGCTCGGCATACAAGCCTGTGGCAGACGACAGGGTGTAGTGGCACATGGGCACATCGGCCAAGCAGGACTTGGGGTCCAGGTCCAGCACGCGCAGCGATTCCTGGGTAGCCGGGCTGAGCTCGCCCGATGTCAGCACATCACTGCGGCGTTCGGCCAGGTAGTGGGCGGGGTCTGCAGTTTGTACGGTGACCCCTGCGCAGCCTGTCAGCAGGGCTGCCAGCAGAGGAAATGTCCAACGAAAGCGCGAAAACGACGTCATAGGCCGCGAGTGTAGAGCGCAGGCGGTGTCTGCGTTGACACGCCCGGTGCCGATCTGCGGTGGCAAGGCTGGGCCTTACATGCCCTGGCGGATATGGCGCGAAAAATCGGCACTGCGCCCAGCATCTGTGCCGTGCGCTGGTGCTTGCCAAGTTTGGGCACGCTGGGTGATGTTGCCTTGCGCGCGCAGCAGCTCCAGCGGCTGCATGGAGGCCAGGCCCCCGACATCGCGCAGATATTCGGGAAGATAGCCTGAGGCGAGCAAGCGCCAGTCGGTGGGCAGCGCTTGGCCAATACGCCGCGCCAGTTGCCAGACGATGGTGGTGCAATTGGCCGTGAGGGTATTGTAAAAA
>NZ_CADEPJ010000177.1 GCF_902829245.1 Comamonas jiangduensis
CTCTTCCACCGTGGTGAAGGGCAGCTTGCCTTTTTTGCGAATGGGCACAAAACCTACGTTCAATTCATAGGCAATCACTGCGCCCAAAATGAAACCGCGGGCATCCAGACCTGCTACGACATCGGGGCGCATGTCCGGGTCCATGTAGCGGTGCACGAACGCATCAATCAGGATGCGAAAAACCTTGGGATCTTGCAGCAAAGGGGTGATGTCTCGGAACTGCACGCCGGGTGCGGGCCAATCAGAGACGGTGCGGATGTGCTGGCGAAGGTAATCGTTGACGCTGGTCGTGTGCATGAAAGAGAGGCAGAAGTGAGGCCCTGCGTTGGCAGGCAGGTGCGGCAAAAACGGAAGGCACCATGGTCTGCTGCAGATCCAGATACCGCTAATGGGCAAAAGTGTAATCAGAGCGCCAGATTTGCGTATGTGTTGCGCACAGCAATCATTCAGCGTTTGTTGTTATCTGCGTTGATTGCACCGCGAGCGATCAATGCAGCGGGGCGAACACCGGGCAAGCGCCTTTATTTCAAGGAAGGAGTCCGTGCGACATAGAGTGGTCTTGCGGGCCTCGATAAAATTACTCCATGAATACCCCCATGCACACACCACCTCTTCTGGGTGCTTCGCAAGCGCTGGCTATGGCGCGCGAAACTTTGGCCATTGAGATTCAATCGTTGCAAGCCTTGGCACAGCGGTTGGATGAGAGCTTTGTGCAAGTGGTGCAGGCCATACTGGTAACGCCAGGTCGCGTTGTGGTGACGGGCATGGGAAAAAGCGGTCACATTGGGTGCAAGATTGCCGCCACGCTGGCTTCCACAGGGACTCCTGCCTTCTTTATGCACCCTGCAGAAGCCAGCCATGGGGACTTGGGCATGGTGACCAGCAAGGACTTGGTGCTGGCCATATCCAACAGTGGCGAAAGCAATGAGCTGACGTCGTTGCTGCCCGCCCTCAAGCGCCAAGGGGTGCGTATTGCAGGCATGACGGGAGGCTTGCAATCGAGTTTGGCCAAATATTCAGACTGGGTGCTGGACACCAGTGTGGAGCGTGAAGCGTGCCCTTTGAACCTGGCGCCGACAGCCAGCACCACCGTACAACTGGCACTTGGTGACGCATTGGCCACGGCGTTGCTGGATGCCAGAGGGTTCAAAGCAGAAGATTTTGCACTGTCGCACCCTGGTGGCTCGCTGGGCCGCAGGTTGCTGACCCATGTGCGTGACGTGATGCGCAGCGGCGATGACGTGCCGCGTGTACTAGTTGCAGATGGTTTTGATCGCCTGATGCGCGGGATCAGCGCCAAGAATATGGGGGCGAGTGCGGTGGTGGACGCCGAAGGCCGCGTGCAAGGTATTTTTACGGATGGTGATTTGCGCCGACGTATTGAGGATGGCACCGATCTGCGGCATGCCACGGCGGGCGCATTGATGCACAAGCACCCGCGCACTATTTCTGAAGAAGCCTTGGCCGTAGATGCAGCACAGTTGATGGAGCAGCACGGGATTACTTCGGTCTTGGTGGTGGACGCGCAGTCGCGCTTGGTTGGCATGGTGCACATCCGCGATCTGATGCTTGCCAAGGTGATCTGATGCCCAAGCCTTTTGTTTCACCTGCAGTGCGTTTTGCACCAGAACTCTTGCTGCAAGCGCAGGCTATCCGTGTGGTCTTCTTGGATGTAGATGGGGTGCTTACCGATGGAGGGCTGCACTTTACGGAGCATGGCGAAGCCATCAAGCGCTTTCATACGCTGGATGGACACGGCATCAAGCTGCTGCAAAAGGCGGGGATTGTGCCGGCTGTCGTGACGGGACGAGATTCGGTGCCTTTGCGTTTGCGGCTGCAGCAACTGGGTGTGCAGCATGCGGTCTATGGCACAGAAGACAAAGTGCCTGCAGCGCAGTCCATTCTTGATAAATTGGGCCTGACATGGAGCCAAGCTGCGATGATGGGAGATGACTGGCCGGATTTGCCTGTGATGCAACGTTGCGCATTCGCCTGCGCGCCGAGCAATGCGCATGCAGAAAATTTAGCGATTGCTGACTTTGGACCGATGTTGCCGCAGGCCAAGGGGCGGTACGCCAGTTGTGCGATTTGCTCTTGATTGCCAGTGGGCGCTACAGCGCATTGTTGGAGACTTATCAGCAATGACAAAAACTTTGCAGCGTATGTGGGAGCAAGCCTCCATCTATCTGCCCGTGTTGCTGATGGTCATGCTAGCCATGGGCACATGGTGGCTGGTGCGCAATGCCCCCAAGCCGTTGCAAAGCAATGTCGATCAGGTGGTGTCGGATGCGCCAGACTACATCATGGAGAACTTCTCAGTACACCAGTTTGATGGAAAAGGACGCTTGCAAAGCGTGATGACAGGAGTACAAGCCCGCCATTTTCCGAAGACTGACACCATGGAAGTCGATGAGGTGCGTACCCGTAGCATTGCGCTCAACGGCATGGTGACCACTACCTCGGCCGATCGTGGTATCAGCAATTCTGACTCTTCGGAAGTACAGCTGGTGGGCAATGCCAAGGTCGAGCGTGTACAACCTCAGCAACCAAGCCTGACCACGCGCTATAGCGGAGAATTTTTGCATGCGTGGACCAACGAGGAGCGTGTTGTTTCACATTTGCCGGTGGAAATTACGCGGGGGAATAATCAATTCACAGGCGAGCGTATGCAATACGATAACTTATCCCAAGTGATTGAATTAAATGGCCGTGTAAAAGGGGTAATTTATCCTGGGAAAAATAAATAATCATTTGTCTCGAGTGAATGTAAGATTTTTCTTATAAATAAAAAAGACCCTTTTGGGTCTTTTTTATTGTGAGTACCGATGCGTTAACTGTTGCGAAAACGGCTGCCACTCGGGTTGCCTTGCTCGTTACCTTGGCTGCTGCGATTGCGGGGCCCTATACCGTAAGGACTGCGGAAGTTGCCTTCGTTGCGTCCAGCATGTCCGTTGGACGGGGATAAGCTACCTCCATAGGATTGGGCGTGCGGTGCGCTTGCCTCCATCGGACGCGCTTCATTAACCACCAGGCTGCGGCCACCCAGAGGCTGGCCATTCATGCGCTGAATTGCAGTTTGAGCTTCGCTATCACTGCCCATTTCCACAAAGCCGAATCCTTTAGAACGCCCAGTGTCTCGTTCCATCATGACTTTGGCACTTACCACATTGCCAAACTGCGTAAAGGATTGCTGCAGATCATGATCACGTACCCCGTAGGGCAAATTTCCCACGTACAACTTCATACCCATCACGTACTCCTGTGCCGTTAAACCAATGCTTTTTATTTCAAAATATTTGAACTATTTGAATGCGGAAAATAAATAACTGCATAAATATTATTGGTGAAATAGTTAATAAATGACAAGCGCCAGGAGTAAGAATAGGTTTGCAAATAAAAAGGAACCCTAAGGTTCCTTTTTATTACCAAAGCGCTGATTAAGCGCTAGAGGTTTGGCTTAGTAACCGCCGCGGCCACCGCCGTAGCCGCCACCGCCGTTGCCACGGCCGCCGCCGAAGCCGCCGCCATTGCCACCACCGAAGCCACCGCTACGGGAGGGGGGTTCCATGGGGCGAGCTTCGTTCACAACCAGATCACGGCCGCCGTAGTTTTGGCCGTGCAGGCCTTGGATAGCTGCTTGTGCTTCAGCATCGCTGCCCATTTCCACAAAGCCGAAACCCTTGGAGCGACCAGTGTCGCGCTCCATCATGACCTTTGCACTTTGCACAGCGCCGAATTCGGAGAACGCCTGCTCGAGGTCGTTGTCGCGGAAAGCGTAAGGCAGGTTGCCTACATACAGTTTGTTGCCCATGCTGGACTCCTAGAAAAAAACTTAAAACGCGATGGAGCCCTAACCGAAAGCCAACTTGATGTGACCTACCTTAGAGACGCAAACGCACTTGCTCATGTGCTATCGCATTCGTGAGCGAAGCCATTATGAGGCAAGCTGTCACGCAGACAATGGGGTTTTTGTCAAATTTATGCTCCTATACAACATAGTTTGCGGGCTTTCCCGGGGGCGGCGTGCGTAATAGAGGTTGCAAATAGCTACAATAGCGAAGTCCTTGGGGAGTAGTCCGTTTGGCGTGCAACGCGCCAAAAGCATGTATCAACAGACTTGGCGCTCAGCGCTATGGTGCATGCGGCTTCGACAGAAGCTGGGCAAGACCATTGACTGCAACCGTTCCTATGGCTGGCACGGTGGTAGTCAATGTGCGCTTGAGCCAGCCTGTATCTCTACGTCCCACACATGGAAGCCTTTCTCGTATCCACTGGTATTGTTGCGCTGGCAGAAATGGGCGACAAAACCCAGTTGCTCTCTTTGGTGCTTGCCGCACGTTTTCGTAAACCTTGGCCTATTGTTCTGGGCATCTTTGTCGCGACCATGGTGAACCACGGCTTGGCGGGTGCGGTGGGGGCTTGGGTAAATGCCTTCATTGGCCCCGATGGCATGCGCTGGGTTTTGGGGGTGTCGTTCATTGCGATGGCAGTTTGGATGCTGATTCCAGACAAGCTTGAGGATGAGGCGGTCAAGAGCTTTTCGCGCTGGGGGGTATTTGGCACCACCGTGGTTGCTTTCTTCTTGGCCGAGATGGGGGACAAAACCCAAATTGCCACCGTCATGCTGGCGGCGCAGTACAACGCCTACCTGTGGGTGGTGCTGGGCACCACATTGGGCATGATGCTGGCGAATGCGCCCGTGGTCTGGCTGGGTGACAAGCTGGTCAAAAAGGTGCCAATTCGCTTGGTACATGTCATCTCTGCGGTCATTTTCTTGGTGCTGGGGCTGGTAGCTTTATTCGCCCAGAGCGTGCCGGGTTTGGCATAATGGGTCTCATGCGCTGATTTGCTTCTGCTTGCGGGCGCTTTACAAATACTGCTAAAGACGAAACCGCATATCCCAACCCGGCCTCGTTTTTAGCGATGCCGGGTTTTTTTATGTCCTTCATCGCCACACCCCAATCCATGCACTTTCCGGATGCGCTGCCGCTGCGAAGCGGCAAAAGCATTCGCGACTACACCCTGGCATTTGAGACCTACGGGCAACTCAATGCCGACAAATCCAATGCCATTCTGGTTTGCCATGCCCTGAATGCCTCGCACCACGTGGCTGGTGTGTACGAAGGCCAGCCCAAGAGCGAGGGCTGGTGGGACAACATGATTGGCCCCGGTAAATCCGTGGACACCAACAAGTTCTTTGTCATCGGCGTGAACAACCTGGGCTCGTGCTTTGGCTCGACCGGCCCGATGCACGCCAATCCGGATACGGGCGAGGTGTATGGCTCCAGCTTCCCGGTGCTGACGGTGGAAGACTGGGTCAACGCGCAGGCACTTTTGCTGGATCAGCTGGGCATCTCGCAGCTGGCGGCGGGGCTGGGAGGGAGTCTGGGCGGCATGCAAGCTTTGAGCTGGACGCTGCAATACCCCGAGCGCATGCGCCATGCGGTGGTGGTGGCCAGTGCGCCCAACCTGAACGCCGAGAACATCGCCTTCAACGAAGTGGCACGCCGCGCCATCGTGACCGACCCGGATTTTCATGGCGGCGACTTTTATGCCCATGGCGTGGTGCCCAAGCGGGGGCTGCGCATTGCCCGCATGATTGGTCACATCACCTACCTGAGTGACGATGTGATGAACCAAAAATTTGGCCGCGCGCTGCGCGAAGGGCCGAACATCAAGTTCACCACGCAAGACATTGAGTTTGAGATCGAGAGCTATCTGCGTTACCAGGGCGACAAGTTCAGCGGCTACTTTGATGCCAACACCTATTTGCTGATTACGCGGGCGCTGGACTATTTTGATCCCGCCAGCAGTACGGCGGCAGCTTGAAAGCTGCGCTGGCCCAGAGCCTGGCCAAGTTCTTCCTGGTGAGCTTTACGACCGACTGGCGCTTTGCCCCGGGCCGCAGCCGCGAGATGGTGCAGGCGCTGCTGCAAAACGGCCGTGATGTCAGCTATGCCGAGATCGATGCGCCCCACGGGCATGACGCATTTTTGCTGGATGACCCGCGTTATTTGAGCGCCATGCGCGCTTACTTTGAAGGTATTGCCAAGGAGTTCGCCGCATGACTGCCACCCCAACGATGCAAGCATTGGCCCAACTGGTGCCGCAAGGCGCGCGCGTGCTGGATCTGGGCTGCGGCGATGGCAGCTTCATGGCATTTTTGCAGCGCGAGCGGGGCTGTACAGGCTATGGCGTCGAGATTGACGATGCCAATGTGCTGGCCTGTGTGCAGCGTGGCGTCAATGTGCTGCAGCTCAACCTGGACGAAGGCCTGGCCATCTTTGATGACAACAGCTTTGACATGGTGCTGCAGATCAACACGCTGCAGCACCTGCGCAATGCCGAGACCATGCTGCGCGAAACCGCGCGTGTGGGCCGCATGAGCGTGATCAGCTTTCCCAACTTTGCGCACTGGCCCAACCGTTTCTCGGTATTGCGCGGGCGCATGCCGGTGACGCGCCATCTGCCTTACCAGTGGTATGACACGCCCAACATCCGCGTGGGCACGTTCAAAGACTTTGAGGTGCTGGCCCACAAAAACCGCCTGCATGTGGTGGATGCCTTTGGCCTGCAAGAAGGAAAAATCATCCGCACGCTGCCCAATCTGCGCGCCAGCACATCGGTGTTCTGTCTGGAGCGTGGTTAGGCCTGCCAGCGAGCTTGTGCCAGCGCAGCCTTCACTGAACGCCAAGTCTTTGATGTACTCGTGGTCTGTGCGGCACTGAATGGCCCAACGGGCGTGACAGCGTGCCGCCCAGAAGTTTTGATAATCCGCCTATGCCACGCTTTGCTGCCAACCTTTCCCTGATGTACACCGAACTGCCATTTTTGGCCCGCTTTGCAGCGGCTGCCCGAGATCGTTTTCAGGCGGTGGAATACCTGTTTCCCTATGCCTATCCTGCCGAGGAACTGGCCGAGCTGCTGGACAAGCATGGCTTGCAGCAAGTGCTGTTCAACGCACCGCCCGGGGGGCGCAACCTGCAAGAAATGGCGCAGGCGTGGGATGCGGGCATGCGCGGCACCTTGTGCCTGAACGGGCAAGAAGACAGCTTTCGCAACGGGGTGTGGGAGGCGCTGCGCTATGCGCAAGTGCTGCAGTGCCCACGCATCCATGTGATGAGCGGCCTGATCCCGAATGGCGCCGCGCGCTATGCGCTGCGCAGCCGCGTGCTCTCCAA
>NZ_CADEPJ010000178.1 GCF_902829245.1 Comamonas jiangduensis
GGCAATCATCAGCAAGATGACGTAGACGTAGCCATAGGTCCACTCCAGCTCTGGCATCACGCGGAAGTTCATGCCGTACACGCTGGCAATCAGGGTGGGGGGCAGCAAGGCCACGCTGGCCACCGAGAAGATCTTGATGACCTTGTTCTGGTTGATGCTCAGGAAACCCACGGTGGCGTCCATCAAGAAGTTGATCTTGTCGAACAGGAACTGCGTGTGGCTGTCCAGCGACTCAATGTCGCGCAGAATCTGGCGCGCATCTTCAAACTGTTCGGCATTGAGCATTTTGCTGCGCATCATGAAGCTGACGGCGCGGCGCGTGTCCAGCATGTTGCGGCGGATGCGGCCGTTCAAGTCTTCCTGGCGGGCAATATCGGCCAGCACTTCTTGCGCGTAATCATCGGTCACGTTGCCGTCCAGCACTCGGGCGCTGACGTGCTTGAGGTCGTCGTAAATGCCTTCGAGCGTGTCGGCAGAGTATTCGGCGTCGGCGTCAAACAGCTTCAGCAGCACGTCCTTGGCATCTTCAATCAGCCCCGGCGCGCGGCGCGCGCGCAGGCGCAGCAGGCGAAAGACAGGAATGTCTTCGTCGTGGATGGAAAACAGCACGCCGCAGGATTTGAGCTCGGTGTTGTGCTGGTTCAGGATGTAGGCCACCCGAACGCTGCGCGGGTCTTCTTCATCGTCGAGCAAGAAGTCACTGCGGATGTGCAACTCGCCGTTGTCTTCTTCGTAAAAGCGGGCGGACTCTTCAATGTCCAGGTCCATCGCGTCATCGGGAATGGACAGTCCATAGTGCTGCTTGACCCAGCGCTTTTCTTCGAGGGTGGGCGACTCCAGGTCCACCCAGATGGGCTGAAACTGCGCCAGTTCTTCCAGTGATTCGATTTCTTCCTGAACCAAACGGCCGTTGGACAGCGAGAAAATATTGAGCATACGGCTCTCCCAAATGTTGTTGTGGCTTTAGCGGGGAATGATTGGGGGCGCTTCCAATCCAGTCTCATGCCGCAAGGCCTTGGGAGAGGATGGAAGCTACCAACTAGGGTAGGTTTCCACGGTGATATCTCGAAAATATGACAAGCCCGCGATTATGCCGGGGCTGCCCGCAGTGTGCAGCGGCAGGTGCTGCCGGCACACAGGCATCACGAAGAGGGTGGGCGCAGGGCGTGGGCGCGGCACAGGTCGGCCCAGGCCGCAGGTTTGGCATGGGGAGAGCGCAGCAGGTAGGCCGGGTCATAGCTGACCACGGTGGGAATGTGCTGCACCTGGTGCACTTGGGCGCGCAGGCGGCCCAGCGCTTCTTCGCTGCCCAGCACGGCGCGTGCTGCGTGCATCCCCAGCACCAGAATGCGCGCGGGCTGGGTGTGCTGCACATGGGCCGCCAAGCCCTGGGACAGGCTTTGCCACGCCACGGGTTGCGCAGGTACCCCGGCAACAGGCAATGCCTCATGGCCAGGGCGCTGCACGCCCGCAATCCAGACATGGGGGCTGTGGTGCAGCCACAGCGCACGCAGCATGTGGTGCAGCAGCTTGCCCGTGTCGCCCTCCAGCGGTGCGCTGGGGTTGGGCGCTTCCCAAATGACCAGCCATGCATCCTGCGGGCTGCCCCCTGTGGCGGCGGGGTAAGCCTGCACGGCGGGGGCAATCTGCCATTCGGTGCTGGGTAGGGCCTCGTTGGCGGCAGCAGTGACGGGCGCCGCAGGGGTTGCCCGGCTTGTTACCGTCACCGCAGCCACTGCGGGCAAGGCAGGGGCCATGGGTGCTGGCGATGGCGCGGTAGGGGCAGAAGCCCCCCCTACAGGTGCTGGGACCACGGCCGGGTGCGCTGGGGCTACGACCTCCTGCGCGGCCACCACAGCCACGGCTTCGCGCTGCGGCACAGGTGCGGCAGGCGAGGCAGCGGTGGGCATCCACAGGGTGATGCCCATCTCCTGCAGCATGGCGCGTTGGCGGGGGTCGAGGTTCAGGGCCATAGGTGCATGCTCATCAAAGGCCAGACGGTCTGGATAGGCGGCTTGGGCATTGCCCACCACCACGAAGGGGGCGGGCACGGTCAAGGCTTCGGGCGCGCACACGCCCAGCGCGTGCGTGGCCTGCCACAGGCCGTCGGCCCAGCGGTAGCCTGCGTGGTAGACCTCGGACATGCGCGCATCCAGCACGGCCATGACATCGGTGCAGCCGTGTTGGTGGCGGGCTTCTTCCGCCACGGCCAGCAAGGTGTCGATAGGCAGCAGGGGCAACTCCGCGCCCAAGGCCAGGCCCTGGGCAATCGCGCAGGAGGTGCGCAAGCCCGTGAAAGAGCCGGGGCCACGGCCAAACACAATCGCCTTGAGGTCGACGAGCTTCAGATCCAGAGCCTGCAGCCCGGCCTGGATGGCGGGGATCAGGGTGGCCGACGAGTTGGCACCCCCGGCTGCCTGGTGTTGCCACAGCTGGTCGCCACGCTGGATGGCGATAAACAAGGTGTCGGTGCTGGTGTCAAAAGCAAGCAAATTCATGGTGCGCGCTGCAAAGGTAAGCCCGGCGCGCCAAGGCGCCAAAGCGCTCAATTATCGGGCGCGTGGCGGTGTTGCGTGCAGCGGCCCCGCCAAAACCGCGTGGCCCGCCACTACACTTTGCAGCTATGTTGCAAACCCTGATGTGGCGCAGCCTGCGCCTGAGTGTGGCCAGCGTGGCGCTGGCCGGTGCTGGTCATGTGCTGGCGCAGTCCCTTCCCCCCCCGGTGGAAGCCGCCTTGGCGCGCGCCCAGATTGGGCGCGATGCCGTCTCGCTGTACGTGGCGCCGGTGGAAGGCCGCAAGCCCGCACGGCTGGCCTGGCAGGCCATGCAGGCCATGAACCCCGCATCGGTGATGAAACTGGTCACCACCTACGCTGCCTTGGAGCAGCTGGGCCCAACCTATGTGTGGCGCACCCCGGTGTACCTGGATGGCGTGGTGGACAACGGCGCTTTTCGCGGCACGGTCTATATCAAGGGCGCTGGCGACCCCAAGCTGGTGTCCGAGCGCCTGTGGCTCATGCTGGGGCGCTTGCAAGGCATGGGCGTGAAAGTGATTGTGGGCGACATCGTGGTGGACCGCTCGGCCTTCCAGGTGCAGGGCCATGATGCAGCGGCCTTTGATGGTGAGCCGTTCAAGCCTTACAACGCGGGGCCGGATGCCCTGCTGATCAACTACAAAACGCAGGTGCTGGGCTTTATCCCCGATGGGGCAGCGGGCGTGGCACGCATTCACTATGAGCTGCCCATGGGCCAGCTGCAGGCACCCACCAGTGTGCCACTGGCGCCCCCCGGCACCGCATGTGGTGACTGGCGCAGCCAGCTGCAGGCGGACTGGAGTGACCCGCAGCGCATTGAGCTCCACGGCCGTTACCCCGCCAGCTGCGGCGATAAAAACTGGGCCATCGCCTTGCCAGACCCGAACAGTTTTGCCCTCAAGGCCGTGGAAGGCATGTGGCGCAGCATGGGCGGGCAGCTCACGGGCAGCGTGCGTGACGGCGTGGTGCCAGCAGGGCTGAAACCTGCGTGGGAAAACCAGTCCCCCGCCCTGGCGGAAGTAGTGCGCGATATCAACAAATACAGCAACAACGTGATGACCCAGCAAGTGCTGCTGACCTGGGGCAAAGAGCGTATGGGCGTGGGCAGCTTGGAAGCCGGGCGCGCAGCGCTGGCACAGTGGTGGCAGCTGCGATGGCCAGCGGCAGAGATGCCACAGGTAGAAAACGGTGCCGGCTTGAGCCGTCATGCGCGCATCAGCGCGCAGGCGCTGGGGCGCATGCTGCAAACAGCGTGGGGCTCGTCGGTGATGCCGGAATTTGTGGCCTCCATGCCGATCTCGGGCATGGATGGCACGCTGCGCCGCAGCAAAGCCAGCGCCAGCGCGCATTTGAAGACCGGGTCACTGCGTGACACCAACGCCCTGGCGGGCTATGTGCATGGCAACAGTGGGCAGCGCTATGTGCTGGTGGCCCTGATCAACCACCCCAACGCGGGCGCTGCGCGGCCCGTCATGGATGCCTTGGTGGACTGGGTGGCGCAGGATTAATGGTGCCCCCTGAGGCGCCTTACGCAGAGCAGAGGCTTTGAGGCCACGCTCGGCCGCAGCCTCGGCAAAGCGTAACATGTCGTCCGGCATGCGGTGGGCCGAAACCACTTGCGCTTCAAAAGCGATACCGAATTGCTGGAGGATGGCAACTGCGTGTTGCATGGTGTCCCAGTCGCTGCTGGAACCCATGACCACGCCAACTTGGATGGGGTTCATGTTCTTCAGGGCAAGCCGCCCGGCCTAGTGGAGCCCGCGATTTTAAGGCCATCCCCCGATGGACGCGTGCTCAGCGGGGGCGTCGCCCTTGGCGCAGGCTTGAAATTCCGCGCAACAGGCTTATGTGTAGGAATCGTGCGCAATTGCGAAGAGAATGCGCGCTGTACGCCGCTGCGGCGCAGACGACAACGCGGTGCGCACCGGGCGCACTGCACAGGGACAGATCCATGATTGATATCACCATTGAAAATTTTGAAGCCGAGGTGGTTGCCACTTCGATGGCGGTGCCCGTGCTGGTGGACTTCTGGGCACATGGTGCGGCCCTGCAAGACGCTGGTGCCCACGCTGGAGAAGCTGGAGGTCGAATACGCAGGCCGCTTCAAACTGGCCAAGGTGGATGTCGATGCCAACCAGCAGATCGCGGGCATGTTTGGCATTCGCAGCGTCCCCACCTGTGTGCTGATGGTGGAAGGCAAGCCGGTGGATGGCTTTATGGGCGCGCAAACCGAAGGCCAGGTGCGCCAGTTCTTGGACAAGCACCTACCCAGCGCCAACGAATTGGCCGCCGAAGCCGAGGTGGATGAAGCCGAGCAGATGCTGCCGTCGGAGGACACCCAGGCTGCGCTGCACAAGCTGGCCGAAGCCCTGCAGGCCGACCCCAGCAACGACGATGCACGCTTTGACTATGTGCGCCTGCTCATCACCACGGGCGATTACGAGCAAGCCGCAGACTTGCTGCACGAACCCCTCAAGCGCATTCCCAAGCCGCTGCAGTTTGATGCGCTGCAGCAGTGGCTGCAGTGCATGCGGTTTGTGCAGCAAGACGAGCGCGGCAACTGGGAGTGGGCGCAGTTCGACGCCGCCATTGCCCAGAACAAGCGCGACTTTGACACCCGCTTTGCCAAGGCCCAGGTGCTGGCGGCGGAAGGACAGTGGACGCACAGCATGGACGAATTGCTGGAAATCATCATGCGCGACAAGGCGTGGAACGACCAGGCCGCCCGCAAGCTGTTCGTCGCCATCCTGGAGCTGATTGCTCCCGCCAAACCCAAAAGCAAGATGCGGTGCCCGGCAAAAGCGCGGGCGGCATTGAGTTGCTGGGAAAAAACACGGCCGAGCAAGATGAGATGACCGCATTGGTCAACAGCTACCGCCGCAAACTGAGCATGGCGCTGAATTGACGCCCCAGAGCGACTGCAGTGTTGTAAAGGAGCCCTTGTGGCTCCTTTTTCATGCGCCTTATGCTTGCCGCTCACTCAGAGAGGATAGTGATGGCTGCGGTACTACAACAAGTGCAGGGTGGGATGTGGCTGGTCTTGGGGCTGGCGCTGGGGGCCATGCTGCTGTCGGTGCTGGTGCGCTCGGCGGCGTTCAAAGGCTGGTGGGGCGAATACAAGGTGCGGCGCTGGCTGGCGCAGGATTTGGACGCGCAGCACTACCACTGCGCGCACAACATCACCTTGCGGCGGCAAGACGGCAGCACCACCCAGATTGACCATGTGGTGATCTCACCCTATGGCGTGTTTGTGCTGGAGACCAAGCACCTGCGGGGCTGGATTTTTGGCGGCGAAAAACAGCGCACATGGACACAAACCATCTACCGCCACCGCACGAGCTTTCCCAGCCCCTTGCACCAGAACTGGGGCCATATCAAGGCCTTGGAAGAGCTGTTGCAACTGCCCCTGCAGCACTTGCATTCGGTGGGGGTGTTTACGGGCGACTGCCAGTTCAAAACCGCCATGCCCGCCCATGTCACGCAGGGGCGGGCGGTGACGGCGCTGATTCGCAGCTACCGCGAGGAGGTGCTGGACACCCCTGCCGTGGCGCAGCTGGTCAGCGCCTTGTCGCACCAACGCTTGGAGCCTATGCGCAGCACGCACAAGGCGCATGTCGCGCAATTGCAGCAGCGCCACGCCTTGCCTTCGACCAGCACCGCGCGCCGCAAGGTCATGCCCAGCCAGCCACGGATGACACCCAAAGCACCGGCTATGCCGCGCCAGCCTGCACTGGCGCCGGCCCTTGGCCGCCGCGCCGCCACAGCCAGCGTTGGTGCCGCCCACGCTGGCCGCACCGTTGCTGGAGCCCGCGCCTTGCCCGGCCTGTGGCGACAGCGTGGTGCGCCGCAGCTGCCCGATAGTGCTGGCATGGCGCGTTATTTCTTGCGCTGTGAGCGGTTTCCGCATTGCCGCTTCTTGCAGGCAGAAGCCTTGGAGCAGGCCCCCAGCCCGTAAGACGCGCGGCAAAAAACAAGCCACCCCCATGACTTGTTTTGATAGCTGCTCACGCTGATCTATCAAAGCGTGCAAGCATTTTTAAGTGTTTTTCCCTCTGGACCCCCGCCTGTGGTGCGGCTGTTCAGGTGGCGCACGCGGGGCACCCTTGGGGGCACGTGCAGGCGCGCTTTGGCAGGCCATCGCAATAGGAGTCGCCACGGCGCTCGCACTCGTACTAGCAATAGCGGCGGTGTGTCGCCGCCCGCACCATCGGGTGGCTCAATGGTGCAGCGTGTGCGCTGGGGCAGGTGGGCTGCGGTGGCTGGATGGGGTGAGCGTGCGTATGGGGATGCGCACATCCTGCGGAATCTCACCGCTCAGTTGCAGGGCCAGGTAGCGCGTGCAGCACACCCGCAGGAACGAGGAGAAGTTGTCGACGGCCCCGCGCTCGGCCAGCAGTTCGTCATAGAGCTTGGTGCATAGCTGGGGCACGCTCTGCTGGATGAGCGCTCGGACATCGGTTTGGCGACGGTGTACCGTGTGCTGACGCAGTTTGAGCAGGCTGGTATTTTGCTGCGCAGCAATTTTGAGAGTGGCAAAGCGGTGTACGAGCTCAATGAGGGGCAGCACCACGATCACTTTGTTTGCACCGCGTGTGGCAAGGTGGAAGAGTTTTACGACCCGGAAATTGAAAAGCGTCAGCAGATGATTGCAGACCAAATGGGCTGGAGCATCCAGGATCACTCCATGTCGCTCTATGGGCAATGCGCAGATTGCGTAACCCGTATTCCCAAGCGTTAATCGCTGGCGGTGGGGGCTCCATAAAAAAGGCATCCATGATGGATGCCTTTTTGGTTTGTCTAGCCTGTATCCGTGATCAGTGTGCAGCGCCTTTGCCCATGTCACGCTCCATGGCCTTGCGGTGGCGCTCTACAAATTCTTGGTAGGTATCAATGCCGCGCAATTGCAAAATGCTGTTGCGCACAGCAGCCTCCACCAGCACGGCAATATTGCGCCCTGCCGTCACAGGGATCACCACTTTGCGCACCAGAATGCCGAGTACGTCTTGTGTAAGCGGCTCTTGGGGCAAGCGTTCGTACTCGCGCTCCATGGTCTCTTTGCGCACCAGATGCACAATCAGTTTGAGGCGCATTTTGCGGCGCACTGCGGTTTCACCAAAGATGGCACGAATATCTAGCAGGCCAATGCCGCGCACTTCCAGCAGGTTTTGCAGCAGCTCGGGACACTTGCCTTCGATGGTGGTCTGGTTGATGCGATAGAGATCCACCGCATCATCGGCCACCAAACCATTCCCCCGGGTGATCAGCTCCAGCCCCAACTCGCTTTTGCCCAAGCCGGATTCGCCCGTAATCATCACGCCCATGCCCAAGATATCCATGAACACGCCGTGCATGGTGGTGCGATCCGCAAAGTGCTTGGACAGGTAGGCGCGCAGCACATCGATCACAAAGGCAGAGGCCTCGGTGGTCGAAAACATGGGGATCTGCGCCTGCTCACACATGGTGAGCAGCGCTTGGGGCGCAGTCTGCCCGTCTGCCAGCACCAAGACGGGAGGCTCCAGCTTCACTATGCGGGCAATGCGGCGGGCGCAATCTTCGTCGGTGGCATTTTGCAGATAGGCCACTTCACGCTCGCCCAGCACTTGCAGGCGGTAAGGATGGATGTAGTTGAGGTAACCGACCAAGTCGGCGCCCGAGCGTGCAGAGCGCACCGCCATCTCGTCGAAGCGGCGCTCGGACGCGCCAAGGCCTGCTTGCCACTCCCAGCGCAAAGTGTCGCGAAAAGCTTCGAAGAGCCGGTTGGCATTAATGGCTTTGTGGCGCATGGGCAGTGCCTCAGAAG
>NZ_CADEPJ010000179.1 GCF_902829245.1 Comamonas jiangduensis
ATGCCTGCCCTCGGGGAGGGTGGTGGTTTTGCATCGTTTCGAATTCTTTTTGTCTGCCCTCTCATGACACAGCCCACGACTTCCGCTTTGCACACCTCCAACATCACTTCCCTGCGGCTACTGGCGCGCGGCAAGGTGCGTGACAACTACGCCGTGGGCGATGACCGCATCTTGATGGTGGCGTCGGACCGTCTGTCGGCCTTTGACGTCATCATGGGCGAGCCCATCCCCGGCAAGGGCGTGCTGCTGACGCAGATGGCGCTGTTCTGGTTCGACAAGCTGGGCCACATCTGCCCCAACCACCTGACCGGCGAAGCGCCCGAGTCCGTGGTCACGCCCGAGGAAGTCAAGCAGGTGGAAGGCCGCTCCATGCTGGTCAAGCGCCTCAAGCCGGTGATGATTGAAGCGGTGGTGCGCGGCTATCTGGCCGGCAGCGGCTGGAAGGAATACCAGGAATCGCAAGCGGTCTGCGGTGTGAAGCTGCCCGCTGGCTTGGTGAATTCGGCCAAGTTGCCCGAGCCCATCTACACCCCCGCCGCCAAGGCTGAAATGGGTGACCATGACGAAAACATCACCTACGAGCGCACGGTGGAGATGGTGGGCGAGGAGCTGGCTTCCAAGATTCGTGACACCGCCATTCGCATCTACAAGGAAGCGGCAGACATCGCCCTGACCAAGGGCCTGATCATTGCCGATACCAAGTTTGAATTTGGCCTGACTGAAGACGGCGAGTTGGTGTTGATGGACGAAGTGCTGACGCCCGACAGCTCGCGCTACTGGCCCGTGGAAGGCTATGAAGAAGCACTGAAGGCGGGTGTGAACCCCCAGCTACGACAAGCAGTTTGTGCGCGACTGGCTGGAGCAGGCCAAGGTCAATGGCCGCTTGTGGGACAAGACAGCCCCTGCACCGCGTCTGCCCCAAGAGGTCATCGAGAAGACCGCCGCCAAGTACCGTGAAGCGCTGGAACGCCTGATGGCCTGAGCGTGGATGGCCGCTACGACTGGCCAGCAGATGCAAAAAGCAGCCGCGAGGCTGCTTTTTTATGGCTGCATTCCATGCAAGATTTAAAGAAGAGCTGCTTGCGCTCGATGAGCAATGTTTTCAATATGAAAAGCATTGAAAAAGCAGGTAATCAAAGCGCGAGCAGCTACTTTTTTAGCGGGCTAACGCCGTGCAGGCGGGCCTTGCAGCGCTGCCACCATGTCCATGGTCAGTTTGCGCAGGGCTTGCCAGCTGTCACGCGGCCAGCCATCGGCGGGCAGGCCTTTGACGATGCCATCTACCACGTGGGCGGAATGCAGCAGGCGCACCGCAGCGTTGGGTGTGAGGCGCGGCACCACACGCTCGAACAGCTTTTCCTTGGTGCCCCAGATGCGCAGACTGCGCAGCACCATGGGCAGTGGCTGGCCGCTGGCTTGGACATTTTGACGCGCTGCAGGTTGCGAATGTCTTCTGCCAGCGTCCAGTGCCAACACCTCGGCCGTGCCTTCGGCCTGCAAACCGTCCAGCATGCGCATGGCGCGCGTCAGATTGCCTGAGAGGATGGCTTCCGACAGCTTGAACACGTCATAGCGCGCCACGTTCAGCACGGCTTGCTCAACCACTTCAAAGCTCAACTCACCCTCGGGCTGCAGCAGGCCGAGCTTCTGGATCTCTTGGTGCGCGGCCAGCAAGTTGCCTTCCACCCGGTCGGCAAAAAATTGCAGCGTGCGCTGGCCATCCTCGCCCGAGGCGACACGCTGGTTCTGGCGTGCCAGGCGCTGGGCAATCCACTGCGGCAGCGCGGCGCGCTCAATGGGGTCGATCTGAATGGTGGCACCATGCGCCTCCAGCGCGGTAAACCAGGCACCTTTTTTGGTGGCGGCGTCCAGGCGCGGCAGGGTGACGATGGTCAGCGTGTTCTCGTCGTGTGCCGTATTGGCGGCCAATTGCTGGATGGCCACGCTGCCGTCTTTGCCGGGCTTGCCGGAAGGAATGCGCAGCTCCACCAGTTGCTTGTCGGCAAACAGGCTCAGGCTGCCGCCAGCGGCCAGTACCGTGCTCCAGTCAAAGTGCGCGCCTTGTACGGTGTGCACGCTGCGCTCGGTGTGGCCGCCGCGCGGGCAGCGGCACGAATGGCATCGGCCGCCTCTTGCAGCTGCAGCGGCTCATCGCCGTGCAAGGTACAAAGGCCGCAGACCCTTGGTGAGGTGTGCGGCCAGTTGGTTCAGTGCCAGTTGCATGGGCGCTTATTCGTCGGCAGGCGCATGGGCGGCGGACAGGCGGCGCAGCAGTTGCTGGGCCAGGTCAGAGTACATATTGCGGTAGAGCATGGCTTCTTCTTCGTCTTTGGCCAAAGCCAGGGATTCGCTGTAGCTCATCTCGCGTTTTTGCTGCAGTTCCGTGTCTTCCAGCCAGACGCGGCCTTGCTGGTCGACCAGCCGGAAGCGGGCAAACAAGCGCAGCTCCACCTCTCGCACCTGGCCAGACACGGTCTTGGCCAAGATGATGCGCTGGCGGCGCTCGCCCAGCAGTTGCAGCGTAGCCTCGGCCGTGTCGGGCTTGGCGGGGGGCAGCACGACGGTAAGGTTGCCACCCGCAGTGGCCAGGTTGCGTAGCACTTCACGCGTGAAGGGGGAGCCTTCTGGCGCCTGGACATAGAGCGTCTTGAAGGGAAAGGACGGCGCGCCACGCAGGCGAAAGCCGCAGGCACTGACCACGGGGGTTAGCGCCATCAGGGAAAGCAGCGTACGTTTACGCATGGCGGTCATCCTTGGGTTGCGTTAAACGACGATGTTAACCAGACGGCCCGGCACCACAATCACCTTCTTGGGCGTGGCACCGTTGGTGAACTTCAAGGCGTCTTCGTTGGCCACGGCAATGGCTTCGATCTGCGCCTTGTCGGCCGAGGCGGGCACCAAAATGGCACCGCGCAACTTGCCGTTGACCTGCAGCATCAGCTCCAGCTCGTCTTGCACCAAGGCCTTGGGGTCGACTTCGGGCCAGGCTGCATCGAGCAAGTCGCCTTGCTTGTTGGCATAACCCAGCTCCTTCCACAGCATGTGGGTCAGGTGCGGCGTAGCGGGGTAGAGCACGCGCAGCAAGATGCCAAAGCTTTCAATGGCTGCGATCTGGCCGTCGGCCGTCTCCATGCCCTTGAAGGATTCCAGCGCGTTGATCATCTTCATCGCACCCGACACCACGGTGTTGTACTGCATGCGCTGGTAGTCGTAGTCCACCTGCTTGAGCACGGTGTGGATCTCTAGGCGCAGGGCTTTGGCGTCTTTGCCAAACTCGACGTCGTCCAGTCGGTCCAGACCCAGCGCCAGCATGATGGCCGGTGTGTAGTTGATGCCCAGCAGCTTGTGGCCGAAGTTGTAGACGCGGCGCAGGAAGCGGTAGCTGCCTTCCACGCCAGAGTCGCTCCACTCCAGTGTCAGCTCTGGGGGGGAGGTGAACATGGTGTACAAGCGCGCGGTGTCGGCGCCGTACTTCTCGATCAGCTCTTGCGGGTCAATGCCGTTGTTCTTGGACTTGGACATGGTGCCCACGCCCTCGTAGTCGATGGCCGTGCCCACGGGCAGCAGGCCGTCGGCGCTGTCCACTTCCACTTTCAGCTTGGCGCCGATGATCTTGCCCGCTTCGTCATAGACGTGTTCCACATCCTTGGGCCAGAAGTATTGAGGCTGGGCGCCGCAATCGGCGCAGTGGATGATGGGGATGGGGGTGCCCCAGTAGCGCTGGCGGCTGATGCCCCAGTCGCGCAAGCGCCAGGGGGTCTTCTTCTCGCCCAGGCCCTTGGCAGCGACCAGCTCGGCCACCTTGTCCACGGCTTGGGTATGGGTCAAGCCATCCAGCGCGCCGGAATTTACGCAGACGCACTTTTGCTTGTCGCCGTACCACTCCTGCCAGGCGTCGGTGGAGAAGGTTTCGCCGTCCACGGCCACCACCTGCTGGATGGGCAGGTCGTATTTCTTGGCAAACGCAAAGTCGCGCTCGTCGTGGGCGGGCACGCCCATCACGGCGCCGTCGCCATAGCTCATCAGCACGTAGTTGCCGACCCACACTTCCACTTGCGCGCCGGTCAGCGGGTGCGTGACAAACAGGCCCGTGGGCATGCCTTCTTTTTCCTTGACCGCCAGCTCGGCTTCGGTGGTGCCGCCTTTTTTGCATTCCTCGATAAAGGCTGCCAGCTTCTCGTTGGCGGCAGCGGCGTGCAGGGCCAGTGGGTGTTCGGGTGCGACGGCGCAGAAGGTCACGCCCATGATGGTGTCGGCGCGCGTGGTGAAGACGTACATCTTGCCGTCTTGAATCAGCTCACCGGCGGCATTCTGGATGTCGTGGGTGAACGCAAAGCGCACGCCCGCCGACTTGCCGATCCAGTTTTCCTGCATCAGGCGCACCTTGTCGGGCCAGCCGGTCAGCGTGGCCTTGTCGTTGCCGACCTGCACATGATCCAGCAGCTCTTGCGCGTAGTTGGTAATGGCCAGGTAGTAACCGGGAATCTCGCGCTTTTCCACCAGGGCGCCGGTGCGCCAGCCACGGCCATCGATCACCTGCTCGTTGGCCAGCACGGTCTGGTCGACCGGGTCCCAGTTCACCACCTGGGTCTTGCGGTAGGCAATGCCCTTGTCCAGCATCTTCAGGAACAGCCACTGGTTCCACTTGTAGTACTCGGGGTCGCAGGTGGAGATTTCGCGGCTCCAGTCGATGGCAAGGCCCATCGCCTGCATCTGCTTTTTCATGTACGCGATGTTGTCGTACGTCCATTTCGCAGGCGGCACCTTGTTCTTCAGTGCGGCGTTCTCCGCAGGCAAACCGAAAGCATCCCAACCCATGGGCATCAAGACGTTGTAGCCCTTCATGCGCAGCTGGCGCGTGAGCATGTCATTGATGGTGTAGTTGCGCACGTGGCCCATGTGCAGCTTGCCCGATGGGTAGGGCAGCATGGAACAGGCATAGAACTTTTTCTCGTTGCTGTCCTCTACGACACGGTAGGCATCAGTGGCGGCCCAGTGGTCGTGCGCAGCGCGCTCGACCTCAATGTGGTTGTATTTGTCTTGCATGGAGCTGGTAGATCGGTTGTGCAGTCAAAATACTGCTTCTCTTGGATTTTAGGCGCTTGGGGGCATTCCCTTGCGCGTGAACGGGCGACCCTTTAAGTGCGGCTTGCCCGTGTTTTCCCCCTGAAGACTTGAATTTGTGTCATTCGCTGCATGTGAAATGCGGGCGGAGGTAGGTATCTGTGGATTTAACTGCGATTGCTTTTTATGCCGAGATGGAGCCTTGGGCCCAGGCCACCTCGGGCTTGATGGTGTTGGCCCTGCTGGCTTTTGTCTCGCGCTTTGTGGTGCAGGGCGTGCTGTTTCATTTCATCCGCCTGTGGCGCCGCGCCATGCCTGGCGCGGGATGGGCGCCGATTCTGTTGCACGACCATGTGCTGGTGCGCATAGCGAAGATCGTGCCTTCGGTGGTGGTGCAACTGGGCATTCATTGGGTGGAACACCTTCCTGCCAACGGCAGCAAAGCGATTGCCAACGTGGCAACGGCGCTCACGGTCTACCACGTGGTGCGTGTGATTGCCACCTTGCTCAGTGAGATCAATGACGCCCATGACCGCCACGATGGCCCCAAGGTCACGCAAACCAATTCCATCAAAAGTTATGTGCAGCTGGGCAAATTGATGGCCTACATCATTGGTGCGCTGCTGATTGCGGCGGCCATCATGGACCGCTCGCCCCTGCTGCTGCTGTCGGGGTTGGGCGCGATGTCGGCGGTGCTGATGCTGGTGTTCAAAGACACCATCTTGTCGTTCGTGGCCGGGGTGCAGATTGCCTCGAACGACATGATGCGCGTGGGCGACTGGATTGAAATGCCCCAGGTGGGGGCGGATGGCTTTGTGGTGGACATTGCCCTGAACACCGTCAAGGTGCAGAACTGGGACAAGACCATCACCACCATTCCCACGTGGAAGCTGATGAGCGACAGCTTCAAGAACTGGCGGGGCATGTTCAACTCGGGGGGGCGCCGCATTCTGCGCGCGCTGCATATCGACGCGGCCACGGTGCACCTGCTCACGCCCCAGGAGCGGGCGGCGCTGTCCAATATTGCCCTGCTTAAGGGGTACTGGAGTGAGCGCGATGGCCTGCTGGCCCAGCCTGAGGCCGCGCAAAACGCCATGCCCACGCAAGCCATCGCACCCGAGATGGTCACCAACCTGGCGGCGTTCAAGGCCTATGCCTACGCCTATTTGATGGCCCACCCGCGTATTGCCAAGGGGCCCGGTATGTTCTTGCTGGCGCGCACCCTGGAGCCGTCGCCGACCGGCATTCCGCTGCAGCTGTATTGCTACACAGCCACCACGGTGTGGGTGGAGTACGAAGGCATTCAGGGTGAAATTTTTGACCATCTGATTGGCGTGATGCCATTGTTTGGGCTGGCGCTTTACCAGCGCTCGTCGGACTACAGCCACCGCCAGATCGTGCAGGCGCTGCAACACGACGGCGACGCCGCCTGAGCCCGCAGCAGCAAAACCGTGCTCGCACGCAAACGCGGGCGCACTGGGATAATCCGCAGCTATGACTAAGCACAGAGTGGTCGTTGGCCTGTCCGGCGGCGTAGATTCAGCGGTAACCGCCTATTTGCTCAAGCAGCAAGGGCATGACGTGGTCGGCATCTTCATGAAGAACTGGGAAGATGACGACGACAGCGAGTTTTGCTCCAGCCGCCAGGACTTCCTGGACGCGGCCAGCGTGGCCGATGTGATTGGCATCGAGATTGAGCACGTCAATTTCGCCGCCGACTACAAAGACCGCGTGTTCGCCGAGTTTTTGCGCGAATACCAGGCGGGCCGCACGCCCAACCCCGACGTGCTGTGCAATGCCGAGATCAAGTTCAAGGCCTTCCTGGACCACGCCATGCGTCTGGGCGCCGAAAAGATTGCGACGGGCCACTACGCCCGCGTGCGCCACAACACCGAAACCGGGCTGTACGAACTGCTCAAGGGCGTAGACAGCAGCAAGGACCAAAGCTACTTTTTGCACCGGCTGAACCAGGCGCAGCTGTCCAAGGCGCTGTTCCCCGTGGGCGAGCTGTGCAAGACCGAAGTGCGCCGCATTGCGGAAGAAATTGGCCTGCCCAACGCCAAGAAAAAAGACTCCACCGGCATCTGCTTTATCGGCGAGCGCCCCTTCCGCGAGTTTCTGAACCGCTACATCAGCAAGGAGCCCGGCTGGATTCTGGACGACCGCAACCGCCGGCTGGGCAAGCACGTGGGCCTGAGCTTTTATACGCTGGGCCAGCGCTCGGGCTTGGGGATTGGCGGCGTCAAGGAAAAGGGCGCGGCCCGTGGCGCGGGCGACCATGCGCCCTGGTTTGTGGCGGCCAAAGACATGGAGAAAAATGTGCTGCGCGTGGTGCAGGGGCACGACCACCC
>NZ_CADEPJ010000180.1 GCF_902829245.1 Comamonas jiangduensis
TAGCTGGACATGGCCATCAAGGGCTGCGTCAGCTCATGGCTGAGCAAGGAGGCCATCTCACCCACCGTGGCCAAGCGCGCGGTGGCTTGCAGGCGCTCGTGGGAGGCGCGGGACAGCTCTTCCATGCGCCGCTGCTCAGTGATGTCGATAAAAGCGCTCATCCAGCCGGTCTGCTGGCCTTGCGCATTGATCAGTGGCGCTTCAAAAATCAACACCGGAAAGCGGGTGCCGTCTTTGCGCATGAAGACCGATTCATGTCCTTCCCGCGCGGCGGGAATGGCGCCGGCCAGACGCCGCGCCTGACGGCGCACATATTCCTCGGCCAGCTCTGGCGGCCAATACGGTGCAAAGCTTTGCCCTAGCAGCTCTTCAGCGCTAAAGCCCACCATGGCACAAAACGCCGGGTTGACGTAGCTGATGCGGCCTTGCAAATCCCGTGCGCGCAGCCCCGTGATGAGCGAGTCCTCCATGGCCTTGCGAAACGCAAACGCATCCCCCAAGTCGCGCTCTGCACGCAAGCGCCGCCGATTATCGCGCACCAGAATCACCACCACCGAGGCCAGCGCAATCGCCATGCCCGTGACGGTAGCGGTCATCACGTTCGGAAACACACTGGGCGCGCGGTGCCAGCTGTCCATGCGCAGCACCATGGTGTTGCCGGGCAAGTCTAAAAGCTGCTGCGAGGTAAACACACGCGATCCCCGCCAGGCAGCGCCGACCAGCGCCAAACGTGTGCCATCAGGCTCTGTGAAGGAGACTTCCTGGCTTTGCGTGAGGTTCTTGCTCAGTTGCGTCAACAAAATGTTTTGCAACGAATACGTCCCCACCATGAAGCCCTTGAGCTGCCCGTCCTCCATCTGGGGCAGGCACACCTCCATCAACTCTGCGCCCATGGCTTCGCCCAGAATTTGGAAGTAACTGGAGGAGTAGGTGGAGCTGCTGGTGCGCTTGGCGTTGGCACAGGCCGTCACCACGTTGCTGAAGGATTCCTCCCGCGAACCGCTCTCCCACTCAATCGCGCGGTATGGCGTTTCTGCAAAACGCAGAATGTGCATGTCGGCATCCCGCCACTCCACGCGCAAAAGTTCGCGGCGCACCTGCAGCATCTCTGCCACACGCACGCTCCACTGCTCCGGCGTGGTGTGCAATGCATTCACTGCCTGCAAATCCCGCAAATTCCGATTCAAGCTGGCACGGATTTCACCCACGGCCTGCGCCGCATCGCGATCGAGCTTGTCCTGCACCTGGGAGGCTTCATAGCGCCCGGCCAGCCACACCATCATGATGAGCATGCCCGCCACCAGAACGACGAGCGTCGTCCAGAGTGACCAC
>NZ_CADEPJ010000181.1 GCF_902829245.1 Comamonas jiangduensis
GTGCTGTCTGACCAAACGGAAGTGATGATGGAAGTGGTGAGCGGGCGCGACATCAGTGCCAACTTCGACATGCAATCGCTCGCCTCGCTGCTGCACGGCGATCGCATCTACGTGCGCCGCTCCGAACACAGCGTGCGCTTTTTGCATCCTGTCGGCTGGAACTACTTCGCGACGCTGCGCAAAAAGCTGGGTTGGAACGAGGGAGGCTACTGAGCATGGCCCTCAAACGCATTGCCCTGCGCGACTTTGTCATCGTGCAGCAGCTGGAGCTGGATTTGCACACCGGTTTTACCGTGCTGACCGGAGAGACCGGCGCGGGCAAGTCCATATTGATTGATGCGCTGCAACTGGTGCTGGGCAGCCGTGCTGACTCTGGCGTGGTGCGTGAAGGCGCAACGCAAGCCGACATCAGTGCCGAGTTTGACTGCCTCGACCACCTGCAGCACTGGCTGCAAGAAGGCGGCTTTGCGCTGGAAGAAAGCCTGCTGCTGCGCCGCGTGATTGACAGCCAAGGGCGCAGCCGCGCTTGGATCAATGGTGCCCCCGCCACCGCCACACAGTTGCGCGGCTTGGGCGAAGAGTTGCTGGACATTCACGGCCAGCACGCCTGGCAAAGCCTGACACGTGCCGATGCCGTGCGCGAACTGCTGGACGCGTATGCCAACGTCAGCACGCAAGCATTGCGCCAGCACTGGATGGTCTGGCGCGCTGCAGCCAAGGATTTGGAACACGCCATCGCCGCGCAAGACACGCTGCAGCGCGAACGCGAGCGCCTGCAGTGGCAGATTGGGGAGTTGGACAAACTCAACCCTGGCATGGAGGAGTGGGACGAACTCAACACCCAGCACACCCGCCTGTCACACGCGCAAGCGCTGCTGGAAGCGGCGCAGGGTGCGCTACACCTGCTGGAAGATGATGAAGCAGGCGCCAGCACGCCGCTGAGCCGCGCACAGGACATGCTTCAAGATCAAGAGCACCTAGAGCC
>NZ_CADEPJ010000182.1 GCF_902829245.1 Comamonas jiangduensis
GGAAAAGCATGGCGTGAACCTGATTGCCATTGGCAACGGCACGGCCAGTCGCGAAACCGACAAGCTGGCGGCCGACCTGATCAAGCTGGCCGCCAAGGCGGACAAGAAGATCGAGAAGGTGGTGGTCAGCGAGGCGGGCGCGTCCGTGTATTCGGCCAGCGAATTCGCCTCGCAGGAGCTGCCCGATGTGGACGTCAGCCTGCGCGGCGCGGTGAGCATTGCGCGCCGCCTGCAGGACCCGCTGGCCGAGCTGGTGAAGATCGACCCCAAGAGCATCGGTGTGGGCCAGTACCAGCACGACGTGAACCAGAGCGAGAAGGCGCGCCAGCTGGACGCCGTGGTCGAAGACTGCGTGAACTCGGTGGGCGTGGACCTGAACACGGCCTCGGCCCCGCTGCTGACCCGCGTGTCGGGCCTGAGCGCCTCGGTCGCCAAGTCCGTGGTGCGCTGGCGCGATGCCAACGGCTCGTTCAAAAACCGCAAGCAGCTGATGGACGTGGCCGGCCTGGGCGCCAAGACTTTTGAGCAGGCCGCCGGCTTCTTGCGCATCCGCGGTGGCGACAACCCGCTGGACATGACGGGCGTGCACCCGGAAACCTATCCGGTGGTGGAGCAGATCATTGCCGCCACCGGCAAGCCCGTGGACCAACTGATGGGCCGCAGCGACGTGCTCAAGGGCCTGAAGGCCGAGCAGTTTGTGACCGAGAAGTTCGGGGCCATGACCGTCAAGGACATGCTGGGCGAGCTGGATAAGCCCGGCCGCGACCCGCGCCCGGACTTTGTGGTGGCGCGTTTCAACGACGGCGTGGAAGACATCAAGGACCTCAAGGAGGGCATGATCCTCGAAGGCACAGTCAGCAACGTGGCCCAGTTCGGCGCGTTTGTGGACCTGGGCGTGCACCAGGACGGACGTTTATAGCCCGTATGCAGCTCACCAGCAGCACGCGCATCTGCTTGTAATTGTTGTTATTTAACGAAAAGACCCATTGTATTTAATTACTGTCCGCCCAAGGAACTAACTCTGCAATTCAAGTCTCTGTACGCGTAGATACACGCAAAAGATTCAAAAAGCTTTGCCAAAGCTAAACCACCGTTTGTAACATCCAGCATCATGAGCTCATACCGTTTGAAAGACAGTGAGCACGATGCTTGAGTTGGACTTGGGTCGCCCACAAACTGGCTGCCATACACCAACTAAAGCTGAAACCGCATGTGTTCTGGTTATGTACCACAGGCTTGGTGGCTGCCAGATTGGGGTTTGTGCTGCAGTATCCGCAAGCGTATGGTGCAGCACCATTCTCTGTACTTGATATCAGAGACGGCGGCTGGTCCGCAACTGCGGGCTTTGCTACAGCAACGCTGTATGCCCTGAGCTTAGGGCTTCGTGCTCAATACAAAAAAACAC
Organism: Comamonas jiangduensis; assembly: GCF_902829245.1. Classification (GTDB taxonomy): domain Bacteria; phylum Pseudomonadota; class Gammaproteobacteria; order Burkholderiales; family Burkholderiaceae_C; genus Comamonas; species Comamonas jiangduensis. Next base: position 1,406 of record NZ_CADEPJ010000182.1, read on the forward strand.
AATCTTTGATGCTAGGGATTGCAGCGGCGGCTTTCATTTGGTGGGGCGGCTTGGGCTTACTTGATCAGTTTGGAGCCCCTCCTTCTGCCATTCCTGCATGGGAAACCCTGAATTCGCAGGGTGAGACCGTAGATTTAGCTGCGCTACAAGGCAAGCCAGTGGTAGTGAATCTCTGGGCAAGTTGGTGTCCGCCCTGTGTGCGTGAAATGCCTGTGCTGGTGCAGGCACAGCAAGGCCAACCTGACGTGCAATTTATTTGGCTCAATCAGCAGGAGCCTGCAACATCCATCGTGCGTTTTGTCAATCTGCACGGCTTACCTGCTGCGCAGACTTGGCTGGATCCGCAAGGATTTATGGCCCAGCACATTGGGGGCAATGGGTTGCCCACAACGTTGTTTTACGACGCATCAGGACAATTGCAGGCCGTGCGCAACGGCGAGTTGTCTGCTGCCAGTCTGCAGCATTACCTGAAGCAGATCACAAACTGAGTCGACCAGAGTTTTGTAGATAGTGCGCATCCGCCGCAAAACTTAGGTGCTCTCGCCTTGCTTTAAGCCGCCTCATCCTGCTTTATGCACAATACACACACTATGAGTTCTCCACACCATGCTGCGCGTTGGTAATCTCCAGCGCTCGATTGACTTCTACACCAATGTGCTGGGTATGCAATTGATCCGCACTTCTGAGAACCCAGAGTACAAATACTCGCTGGCCTTCTTGGGCTACGAAGGCGGTAACCCTGGCCAAGCCGAAATTGAGCTGACCTACAACTGGGGCACGGAAAGCTATGACATGGGTACGGCCTACGGTCACATCGCTTTGGGCGTGCCTGATGCGTATGCTGCCTGCGCAAAAATCAAGGCTGCCGGCGGCAATGTCACCCGCGAAGCGGGTCCCGTGATGGGTGGCTCGACCGTGATTGCGTTTGTGACCGATCCCGATGGCTACAAGATTGAGCTGATTGAGCGCAAGGACGATCACGGCGCAGGCACTGGCTTGCGCTAATTCGCACGGCTTCTCTCAAAAAACGCCAGCGTTCATCAAGAGCGCTGGCGTTTTTATGCTCGGTGATTGATTGACGGAAGATGCAACGCGTGGGCAGGCCTTGCTCACGGCAGCAGCGTCACTTCAACCCGGCGCGCTTCTGCATGATTGCCAGTGCTGGCTGTTGCGGCGGGCTTTTCAGTGCAATCGCCTGCGCGGGTGCACCCAGGCTAATCAGGCGTTTTTGTACCACTTCAGCGCTTTTTTAGACAGTGCGATGTTTTGCTGGGCATTGCCGGTTTCATCGTGGAAGCCTGAAATCTGTACGCGCTGGCCGTTTTGCATGGCTGCAACGATGTCTTGCAATGCGCTTTCTGCGCTCAATGGAATATCGGTTTTGCTGGGGGCGAAGAAAAGCTTGACCATGCCCTGCTCTACCCGGAACGCGGGCACGCCCTGCAGCACGATGGCAGAAGGTGCCAGTGTGGGCGGTTCATAGGCGGCGTATGTCGTCTGGGCCATGCCACCCGGTGCTGCTTGGGCCGTTTTGTCACTCAAAGTTTCTGCATCTACGGAATAGGACACCGACAACGCCATCAACGCCGCAGAAAACGCCAAGATAAGCATAGGTGTTTGTGAATCGTTGGACTGTGACATGGCATCTCTCGGTGGTAAAGCACTCCTGTGGCGAAGGCTCCTGTTCATGGCAATCGGCGTGCGATGGCACGGCGTGCAAATTTGTAACACATTTGCGACATTTGCAAAAAACTTTTAACTGCAAAAAGTCATAAAACTTGCAGTTCACGCGACCGGCGGCACATTCCCGCAGGTGCACAATCACGGCATGAGCCAAATTTCTGCCCACATTGCTGATTTGCGCAAAAGTTATGAGCGCGCGGAGTTGAATGAGGATGCCTCGCACAGCGACCCTCTTCACAGTTTGACCAATGGCTGCAAGAAGCAGTGAATGCGGAGGTGAACGAGCCCAACGCCATGACGGTGGCCACCGTGGGCAGTAATTTGCGCCCGAGCACGCGCGTGGTGCTCATCAAAGGCTATGACGAGCGCGGGATTGTTTGGTACACCAATTACGACAGCCGCAAAGGCAAAGAGCTGGCGGGCAACCCGTTTGCCGCGCTGCAGTTTCACTGGGTGGAACTTGAGCGCGTGGTGCGCATTGAAGGGCGCGTTGAGCGCGTGAGTGAGGCGGAAAGCGATGCCTATTTCAACAGCCGTCCCTTGGACTCACGCATTGGCGCATGGGCCAGCCCACAAAGCCAGGTCATCAGCGGCCGCAGCGTGCTGGTGGCCAATGCCGCCAAATATGGCGCGCAATTTTTGCTGAACCCGCCCCGCCCTGCGCACTGGGGAGGCTTTCGCCTGGTGCCTGACCGCTGGGAGTTTTGGCAAGGCCGCAAGAGCCGTTTGCACGACCGCTTGCGCTATGAGCCCCACAACGGTGCATGGCTGCGTGAGCGGCTGGCACCTTAAGCGCCGACACACACACAGCCGCTGATACAGCGCGGTTTTGCACGACCTCTTGGATGTACTGGGTTTTGTGTACGGCTCCGCTGTTGAGTACCAACGCTTGCGGTGCCGCACAGCAGGTATAGGCAACGCGGCCAAGAGCTATCTTAAAAAGAGCTGCTAGCGCTTTGACATCTTAGGTTTCAGATAGAAATCATTTTGAAACCCATGTATTCCATGCGCTGACAGCTCTTGTTTTTTCATTTTTTTTAAAGCAGCTTTTGCAGCACCAGCAGCACAACGGGCACGGTGAATAAACACAGCCCTGTGGAAATGGCGATGCTGGCCGTCACCTCTTCTTGCGCCACGCCATAGCGCTGGGCAAACATATACACATTCGCGCCCACGGGCAGTGATGCCGCCAGTGCCATGGCCGCCAGGGGGACGCCACGCAGGCCAAACAACCACGCCACGCCCAAAAACAAAATAGGGTGCACCACGGTTTTGACGGCGGCAATACGCACTGCCGGCTTGATCAGGCTGCCCAGTTTGCTGTACGCCAGCGTAACGCCCACCAGCACCAGGGCAATCGGCCCCAAGGCCTGCCCCAGCAACTGCATGGGTTTGTCGACCACCAGCGGAATGCTCCAGCCAGTTTGTGCAAACAGCAGGCCCGCAATAATCGGCAGAGGCACCGGGTGGATCACGCTGTTTTTGGCTGCTTGCCACAAGGTGCGGCCCAGTGCCTGTGGCTTGCCCTGGGCGCTGGATTGGCGCGCCTGCGCCAGCTCAAACACCAGTGTGGCACTGCCCAGCAACACCAAGGCGTGCACCGAAATCAGCGTCAGCAGCGTCACCAGCCCCTCTTGGCCATAGGCCAAGCCCACCAAGGGAATGCCAATCATGATGTTGTTGCTGAACGTGTGGCCCAATGCGCGTGCGGCGGCCAAGGTGGTGAAGCCATAGACCAGCATGGTGCCGGCAAACACCAAGCCCACTGCGACAAAGTACAGCACGATGGGGCTGAAATCCAAGTCCGCCAGCTTGACCGTGGCCATGGTGCGAAACAGCAAGGCCGGGGTCAGCACGTAGAACACCAGATTCGTCAAATCTTTGACGGCGCCCGGTCGAATCCAGTCCACTTTGGCCGCAACCAGCCCTGTCAAAATCAAAAAAACCACTGGCAACAAAGCCGAAAGCGCTGGTGACTCCACGTGTATGCACCTGTAAAAAAATCCGGAGCCAGCACCAGCCCTGTGCTGGTCTGTGCTCCGGATCGGCATCATAGGCCTTGGCTGGCCCTCTTTAAGGCACCTAGGCTACACAGCCCGCCAGCGCTTTAAAAGTCCACGCGCAGCCCCACGATGAGGTTGCGCCCCTTCAAAGGCGCCGCGTGCTTGATGGCCGACGTATGGGCGTAGCCCAGGCGATCGGTCAGGTTGTTAGCCTTCACCGTCAGGCTCACTGGGCTGCCGGCAAACCGGTAGCTGGCACCAAGATTCAGCATGCCATAGCCCCCTGTAGCGTCTTCATACGCCGCTGTGCGGTTTTGGCGCAGCACCCGCACCCACTCAGCCTGCCCTTCCCAGCCTTGCCATGTGCCGTCCACCCGCAGCCCCACGCGGGCCGCTGGAATGCGCGGCAAATCACCACCGTGGGCCAGCTTGGCGCGCACCACATCGCCAAACACACTCACGCCAAAAAAACGGTTGATGCGCTGGCGCACTTGCGCTTCCAGCCCCGTAAAGCGGGCGTTGGCCTGGGTGTAGTGCTGCAGCTGAAAGCCCTCTTGCTCATCCACCGTGCGGCCATAGATATAGCCCTGAATGCGGTGGTGGTAGACGTTGGTGCTCCACGTAGTGGCACCGGTGGTTTTGCGCAGGCCCACATCCCAGGCGTTGCTGGTTTCTTTGCGCAACTGGCTATTGCCCACTTCCCAACTGTTGGTAGCCATGTGCGGGCCGTTGGCAAACAACTCTTCGGCCGAAGGCAAGCGCGCTGCGTGGCTGAATGAGGCGCTGGCCTGCCAGCCTGGCTGAAAACGCCACACCGTGCCCAGCGATGCCGAATTGGCGTGGTGTTTGCGCTCGATCTGGCTGTCAAAGGCTTGCACCTGCTGGCGGTCTTGCCGCAGCGCGGCCTGCCAGCGCCAGTCACCCACTTGCAGCTCTTCCAGCATGAAAACGCCCCATTTTTGGGTGTTGGTGGGCTGTACATAGGCTTCCTCGCCCTCAGCGCTAAAGCGCCGCTGGCCGTTTTGCATGCCCACCATGCCGCGCCAGCCTGCAATGGGCGCGTGCTGCACTTCAATGCGCGCATTGTGGGCCCGGTTGCGAAACTGCGTGGCCACTTCTGCGTCTTCCAGCTCGTCGTGGGCATAACGGGTGTGGCTGCCTTTGAAGCGCAGCGCTTCAACGCCCTGCACCGGGTTGCGCCATTCGCCGCGCACATCCCAGCGGTGGCTGGTCATGTCGACCACGGGTGTGGCTTCTTCTTCCTCGTGGCCATGGTGGTGACCACCGTGGCTGCCGCAGTGCAAATGCTTGCCGTGCGGGTGGCAATCGCTGTGTGCATGGCCGGGTAAGCCATAGGTCGCGCGCTGGCGGGTGTAGGCCGCGCCCAGATAGCCATCGCGCTCCACCCACGACAGGCCAACCGTGCCCGTATGTCCATCGCTGAAGCTGCCCGACACTTTGCGTCCGCCCTCTTCGGCCTGCCAGCCACGCCCCACGCGGTAATCGCTGGCATTGCGCCCTGCCGCCTCCACACGCAGCACCAAGGGGCCGCTGCCTGTGGTCAGCCCCATCGCGCCACTTTTTTCATGGGCGGCGCTGCCCCAGCGCACCTCGGCACTGCCTTGCACGGGCTGGTCTGGGCGCTGCGTGGGCACTTTGTCATCCACCAGATTCACCACCCCACCCACGGCACCACCGTGGATCAATGCGCTGGGGCCACGCAAAATTTCCACTTGCTGCACCAGCAACGGGTCAGCGGTGACGGCGTGGTCCGGGCTGATGGTGGAGGCATCGTGCAATTCCACGCCGTTGGCCAGCACGCCAATGCGCGGGCCGTCCATGCCGCGAATGATGGGGCGGCTGGCCCCGCGCCAAAGTGGGTGGCGTGAATGCCGGGCTCACCCGCCAGGCTTTCGCCCAAAGTGGCTGCGCGTTGCAGCTGCCATGTCTGCCCTTCCAGCACGCTCACAGGGGCCGCCATATCTTGCGCCGCCCAGCCCAATCCGGTGGCGGACACGGTCACGCCGGGCAAAACCACCTCACTGGCTGGGTGGTGGCCGTGGTCGATGGCCTCTTGCGCGTGGCCCATCTGGATATGGGCCACATACACAGCCACCGCGATGGCTGCAGGTTGAATCAGCTGCAAGTGCCAAGGGGATTGCAAAGACTTCATGTTTTCTTTCAAGCAAAAAGACGCGCGCAGACACTGCCGGCCTGTGCGCAGCGCGCATCAAGCAGCAGACAGCCTCTGCAGCACGGGCAAGCCGTGGCAGCGCATCGTAAAAATCTGGATAAAAAGTGGCTCTAGCGCTTATGTAGAAAGCGCCAATAGCTCTTTTTTTAGAGAGGAACGCCTGAGGTCAGGCGATGAAGTCTTCAGGCGGCGCGCGGGCCTGGAAGATGCGCGTAGGCGCGGGCAACAAGTGGGCAACGCAGATCCACAGCGGTGGCTGGGCCGGTTGCAGATGGCTTGCTGCCACCGTCGCAGGCGTGTTGCTGGCGCCATGCCCCAATTGATCGAGCACCAAACAAGCTTGCGCGCTGTGCCCGTCAAACCATGCGGCAATGCCGCCATGCGTATGCGAGTGCTCAGCGGGTGTACTGGCCTGTGCGATGGAGGAAAGTGTCGGTGCGTGCAGCACCTCGTGCATGCGCCCCAAGGCTGGTGCAATCACCAAAGCCAATGCCAGCCACCACCCTAACCAGGGCGTGCGCGCAGCGTGCATGCGGGAAAACCAGTTCATATCTGAGCTGAAAAAGCGAAAAATCCTTCAGGAAGTGGGGAAACGGTCAGTGTGCGTGGCGCATGCCGCAGTTTTTGCCCAGGGCCAAGCCTTTGCAGCTGGTTTGCAATTGCTTTTGGCAGTCTTCATAAGGCTTGCCAGCAGCCAGACATTGCGCAGCTTGCTCATGCGCGCGGGCCATGCCACGGTGGCGCTCAATATCTTCTTGGGTATGGGCATCGACCTTGGCCGCCGAAGCAGTGGCTGGTTTGCTGTGGCTGTGCGCCGCATCATCGTGGCCGTGGGCATGGTTTTGCGCCCACGCGGGGGCAGACAGCAGCAAAGCGGCTGCCGCAGTACAAAGCAGAGATTTCATGGGAAAGACTCTCAGAGGGGTTGAAGAAAGATGTGCCGCATCAATGGCTATCACTGCCATTACTGCCCGTGGGCACAGTGCGCGCATTCGGCTTGCACGGTGACATCCAGCGTGGGGTTGTGTACCCCGGCCGTCTGTGCCACCGCCTGGCGCAAGGCCTGCAAGGCCGCTTGTACAGCGGCCGCACTGTCGTCCAGCTCCATGGGCTGGTGACAGGCTTTGCATTCCATGTGCGCCGAGGGCGCAGGCGCCAAGGTATTGGCCACCCAATAACGGGTGGTGCGCTGCGCGTCGACCGAGCGTTGCAGCAGCCCGGCTTCGGCCAGCCGATCCAAAGCCCGGTAAACCGTCACGCGGTTGACTTGCACGCCCTGCGCCTGGAGGGCGCTTCTGCGCTTGCGTCCACCCTGCGCCGGTTGCTGCGCAGGCAGCACCGACAGTAACACCTGCACCGCACGCGTCGCGCGCATGCCAGCAGGCAAAGTCAAAGCAGTGGGAGCACGAGATTCAGGCATAAGCAGGCGTAGACAGCCATTAACGCAACACGGTTGCATTATGCCTGTCGCGCAAAGGGGTCGCGGCCTGCCTGCACACGCAGGCTATGTTTTATGCGTCTTTTTTGGCGTGCGCAGCAAAGGTTTGCAAGAACTTGTGCACCTTGGGGCCCACCACGTACGCGCAATAACCTTGGTGGGGATTGCGCGCAAAGTAGTCTTGATGGTAGTCCTCCGCAGGCCAGTAGTTGTCCAGCGGTAGCACCTCGGTCACCACCGGCACACCAAAAACCTTGTTTTGATTGAGTGCCTGCACGAATGCCTGTGCCGCCTCATGCTGCTGGGGCGATGTGGTGTAGATACCGCTGCGGTACTGCGTGCCCACATCATTGCCCTGGCGATTGAGCGTGGTCGGGTCGTGGGTGCCAAAGAAAATTTCCAGCAGCGTGTGCAGCGAAATCTGTTCGGTATCAAACGTTACCTTCAGCACCTCTGCGTGGCCCGTGGTGCCTTCGCACACTTGCTCATAGCTGGGCTGCGGCACGTGCCCGTTGGCGTAGCCGCTTTCTACATCCAGAACGCCTTGCACCCTGTCAAACACCGCTTCTGTGCACCAAAAGCAGCCGCCGCCGAAATAAATGGTTTCTTGCATGTCCTGTTTGTACATCGAGTACGTGGCGCTTGCCGACAGCTGCGAGCTTGCTTTTTGTAGAAATTAACCACTTGACGCTCTGGGAGGCCTTTCTTATATTGCGGCTAATGACCAGCTGGTCATTTTTATTGGACGGACCGAGTACCTGTGAGCGCCGATATTTCTCCCGCCGATTCCCCGCGTCGCACCCGCCGCAAAGAAGCACGCCCTGCTGAATTAATGGAGGCGGCCACCTGCCTGTTTGTAGAAAAAGGCTATGCCGCCACACGCGTGGAGGAAGTGGCTGCGCGTGCCAATGTATCCAAGGGAACGCTGTTTCTGTACTACCCCAGCAAGGAGGCGTTGCTCAAAGCCGTGGTGCGCGAAAACATTGCCGGGCGCTTTGTGGAATGGAGCAACGAGCTGCGTGATTTTGCAGGCTCCACGCCGGATCTGGTGCGCTATGCCTTCGCCGTGTGGGTAGAGCGTATTGCCCACACGCACGCAGGAGGCATCTACAAGTTGATGACCAGTGAGTGCTGCAACTTCCCCGAGCTGGCAACTTTTTATCTGGAAGAAGTGATTAAGCCGGGCCACGACTTGGTACGCCGTATCTTGCAGCGCGGGATTGAGCGGGGCGAGTTTCGCCCCATCGACGTGAATGCAGGCATCCACCTGATCATGACGCCCATGTTCTCGTACATCCAATGGCGCCACTCCATGGGTGTGTGCTACCCCGATTCACTAGGCATTTCTGCCCAAGCCTACTTCGACATGCACGTAGACAACCTGCTACGCGGCTTGGCCGCTGACCCGCAATGACATCCGGCACGCCCCAGACTGCCCCCGCCGCTGCTCGCCAGACTCCCAAGTGGATGTGGCTGCTGGCGATCATTTGCGTGATTGCCATCATCGGGGGCATGTGGCGTGCACTGGACCATCGCAGCGCAAAAAAAGAAGCACTCAGCGCAAGTCTGGAGAGCGCTGCAGCCAGTTTAAGCATTGCACCGCACGAGTGGATGCACGTGCAGCTGCGTGAGTTGCCCTTGGGGCTGCGCATTACCGGGAGTTTGTCTGCAGTAGATCGCGCAGTGATCAAAGCCCGCGTTCCCGGGGAGCTGCGAGAGCTGCAATTGCGCGAAGGCGATAGCGTGGCGCAAGGCCAGGTGATTGCCCGGGTGGACCCCACCGAGTCCGATGCGCGCTTTCGGCAGGCCCAGTTGCAAGCCAATGCCGCACACGCCCAGGTAGCTATCCAGCAGCGTCAGCACGACAACAACCGGGCGTTGGTGGGCAAAGGGTTTATTTCCGAGACAGCGCTGGCTACTTCAGCCGCCAACTTGCAGGCGGCACAGGCCAATTACGCCGCGGCACGGGCCGCCCAAGACGCGGCACAAAAAAGTCTGGATGACACGATGCGCAGCCCCATCACCGGCCAGGTAGCGCGCCGCATGGCGCAAAACGGGAGCGTGAACGTGGAGGCGCCGATCCTGGAGGTGGTGAACCTTGCGGTTTTAGAGCTGGAGGCACAGTTGCCCGCGAATGACTCTGCCCAAGTGCGGGTCGGCCAGAACGCACAATTGCAGCTGCGTGCCAGCAATGGGCAAGCGCCGCAGCCCTTACAGGCCCTGGTGGTGCGCATCAATCCCAGTGCTTCCACAGGTAACCGCTCTGTACCCGTTTACCTGCGCCTGACCGCTGCAGCCGATACACCGCTGCGCCCGGGGATGTATGTGGAAGGCTTTATACACACGGGCAGCACACAAGCCTTGGCGGTACCGCTGACTGCTGTGCGCACCGACCAGCCCCAGCCCTATGTCCAAACCGTGTTGAACCATGTGGTGCAGCACAGCCCCGTCACCTTGGGGCCGCAAAGCGTAGGCGAAGCGCAGACATGGGTCGCCGTTCAAGGGCTGCAGCCCGGGCAAATTGCTTTGATGGGGAATGTAGGTGGCATTCCCGCAGGCACCCAGGTGCAACTGCAGGACGCAGCGCAGCCGCGCACGCCTGCTGCTATCCAACCAGCGCCGGTAGGCCGCTGAGCGCACTAAGCACCTGCAGAAAGTACGCACCATGTGGTTTACCAAGGTTAGTCTGCGCAACCCAGTCATGGCCACCATGGTGATGCTGGCCTTTGTGGTGCTGGGCTTGTTCTCCTACCAGCGGCTGGCGATTGATCAGTTTCCGAACATCGATTTCCCCGTGGTCGTGGTTTCTGTGGGTTACCCCGGTGCTTCCCCCGAGGTGGTGGAAAGCGAAGTCACCAAACCGATGGAAGAAGCCATCAACTCGATTGCGGGCATCAACGCCCTCACCTCACGCAGCTATGAGGGTAAATCGCTGATCATCATCGAGTTTCAGCTGCATATTGATGGTCGCAAAGCCGCCGATGATGTGCGCGAGAAAGTCGCAACTGTGCGCCCCCTGCTCCGCGATGAGGTGGATGAGCCTTGGGTGCTGCGTTTTGACCCCGCCAGTGCGCCTGTGTGGTCGGTGGCCGTCTTGCCCGACCGCGACACACAGGCTACGAGCGCGCAGCCGCTGTCGCCCATCCAACTGACCACGTGGGCCGAGCAGGTGCTGAAAAAGCGCCTGGAGAACGTCCGCGGCGTGGGTGCTGTGAATTTGGTGGGCGACACACCCCGCGAGATCAACATTTACCTAGACCCGGCCGCTTTACAGGCGTATGGCATTACGCCCGCGCAGGTGGTCAGTGCGGTGCGCAGTGAAAACCAGGACTTGCCGGTGGGCAGCATTCGTTCGCTGCAGCAAGAGCGTGTGGTGCAGGTGAACGCGCGCATTCAGCGGCCGGAGCAGTTTGCCGACATCATCGTGGCGCAGCGCGAGGGCGCACCTGTGCGACTGGGGCAACTTGCACAGGTGCACGACGGCGCGCAGGAGGTCGAGAGTCTGGCGCTGTACAACGGTCAGCGCACCCTGGTGCTTTCGGTGCAAAAAGCGCAGGATGAAAATACGATTGAAGTGGTCAAAGGCTTAAACCAGGCGATTGACAGCCTGGGCGCAGAATTGCCTGCGGGCATCAAGCTGGAGCCGATTGCCAATGCCGCCCGCCCGATTCAGGTGGCCGTCGACAACGTGCGCCAAACCCTGCTGGAAGGTGCCGTGCTGACGGTGGTGATTGTGTTTTTGTTTCTGAACTCATGGCGCTCCACCATCATCACCGGCTTGACGCTGCCGATCGCGCTGATTGGCACCTTCTGGTTCATGTACATGTTCGGCTTTTCCATCAACATGGTGACGCTGATGGCGCTGTCACTGTGCGTGGGCCTGCTGATTGACGATGCGATTGTGGTGCGCGAGAACATTGTGCGCCACGTCCAGATGGGCAAAAACGCCTATGACGCAGCCATGGATGGCACGCAAGAGATTGGCTTGGCCGTGCTTGCGACCACCTTGTCGATCGTGGCTGTGTTTTTGCCCATTGGCTTTATGGGCGGCATCATCGGCAAGTTTTTCCATGAGTTTGGCATCACCATCGTGGCGGCGGTGCTGATCTCCATGTTTGTCAGCTTTACGCTGGACCCCATGCTCTCCAGCGTATGGCATGACCCCAGCATTCACGTGCATGGCCAATCTGGCACGCGCGCAGGCCAACCCACGCTGTACGACCGCACTTTGGGCCGCATCACGCACTGGTTTGACAATGCCAGCGAAGATTTATCTGCCCTGTACCAGCGTTTGCTGCGCTGGGCGCTGCTGCACAAGCTGGCTACCGTAGTGATTGCCTTGGGCATTTTTGTCGGCAGTGTGCTGATGCTCCCGCTGCTGGGCTCGGAATTTGTACCCGCTGCCGACTTTTCCGAAACCCGCGTTAACTTTGAAACCCCTCAGGGTTCGGCCATTGAGGCCACCGAAGCCAAAGCGCTGCAGGTGGAATCCATCATCCGTGCCATGCCTGAGGTGCGTTACACACTCACCAGCATCAACACCAGCAATGCCGAAGGCAAGCACTCCGCCAGCATCTACATTCGCTTGGTGGATCGCAAAGAGCGCTCACGCAGTCTGGACGCCATGTCGTTGAAGCTACGCGACACCTTGCGCAATGTGCCGGGCATCATCGTGACCCACGTGGGGTTGTTGGAGCCCGTGGGCGGGCAAAAGCAAATTGAATTTACCATCATGGGCCCAGACCTGGGCGAGCTGGGGCGGCTGAACCAGCAGTTAATGAAGCAGTTGCAGCACATCCCCGGCTTGGTGGATGTGGACACCAGCTTGCAACCTCCCAAGCCTGTCATCAACGTGCAGGTGCGCCGCGATGCAGCCGCTGATGTGGGCCTTTCAGTAGCCAGCATTGCCAGCAGCTTGCGCACCTTGGTGGCGGGCGACACGATTGGCAATTGGCGCGCCAGCGATGATCAAACCTACGATGTGAATGTGCGCCTGGCGCCCCAAGCACGCACGCAGCCTGCTGACTTGCAGCGCCTGCCGTTTGCCTTGACCGGTTCTGACGGAAGTACCCGTGTGGTGCAACTCAGCCAGGTCGCTGACGTGGTTGAATCCAGCAGCCCCAGCCAGATCAACCGCCGCGCCATGACGCGTGAGGTGCAATTTACCGCGAACGTAGCCCTGCGCTCGGTCGGTGAGGTCTCGGCAGACATCACCCAATTGCTGAACCAGCTGCAGATGCCGCCGGGCTACCGCTGGGAGTTTGGCGGCTCCACCAAGAACATGAAGGAGTCGTTTGCCTATGCCATCTCTGCCTTGGCGCTGGCCATCATTTTTATCTACATGATTTTGGCCAGCCAGTTCAAAAGCTTTATCCAGCCGCTGGCGCTAATGACCGCTTTGCCTCTGACGCTCATTGGCGTGGTGCTGGCGCTAATGATGTTCAACTCTTCCGTGAGCATGTTCTCCATCATCGGCATCGTCATGCTGATGGGCCTGGTCACGAAAAACGCCATTTTGCTGGTGGACTTTGCCATCCGTGCACGGGGCGAGCACACTGATGAGTGGGGGCAATTGCAGCCGGGCCTGCCGCGTGAGCAAGCACTCTTGCTGGCCGCCAAAGTGCGGCTGCGCCCTATCCTGATGACCACCCTGGCCATGGTATTTGGCATGGTGCCGCTGGCATTTGCCGTCACCGAAGGCTCCGAGCAACGCGCACCCATGGGGCAGGCCGTCATTGGCGGGGTCATTACCTCATCGCTGCTGACCTTGGTGGTCGTGCCGGTGGTGTATTGCTATTTAGACGATTTGACGCAGTGGTGCAAAAAGCTTTGGAAGGGTCAGGAGCCCGACAACGCCGCAGAAGCACCCCTAGACTCGTAGAATCCTGAGTTTGTTTCAGATAAGCCATCCCGCAGCGGAGAGACCCCAATGAATTTGCCCCTGAACAGCCTGTTAGATCGCCAAGACGCTACCGAAAATGCCCGCTACAACATGGTGCAGCAACAAGTGCGCCCATGGAATGTGTCGGCAGAACGCCTGCTCGAAGCGCTCTACACCGTGCGCCGTGAAGATTTCACACCTCCCGCACAGTACAGCCTGGCTTTCATGGACGTTGAAGTGCCCCTGAATGATGATGTAAACGCCATCGAAAACGGCGAGTGCATGCTCCAGCCCGTGTAGAAGCGCGCATGATCAACGATTTGGACATTCAGCCTACCGATCGCGTGCTGGAAATCGGCACCGGCTCAGGCTACAGCGCAGCCTTGCTGTCCAAGCTGGCCCAAGACGTGGTGACTTTGGAAATCAATCCAGAGTTGGCAGATATGGCCCGCGAAAATCTGGCCGATGCAGATTGCACCAACGTTAACGTGCGTGTGGCCGATGGCTCTAAAGACACCTTGCCCGAAGGCCCTTTTGATGTGATTTTGCTCAGCGGCTCCGTCGAAGTGCTGCCCCAAGCGCTGTTGTCGCACCTCAAAGAAGGCGGCCGCCTGGCTGCCATCGTCGGGCAAAAGCCCATGATGCGCTTCACCATCGTGACCAAGCAAAACGGCCAGACCACGACCAAAACCCCATGGGATCTCGTGGTGCCGCGCCTGCAAGGCTTTGCAACCGCGCCACGTTTCACGTTCTAACGTCTGCGTTTATCGGTCTCACCGGAGAGTTGTATGTTTTATCAAGTGCGCCCTTCCCTGCTGGACGAGTGGTTGGGCCAATTCGCCGGTGATGCTGCCAAGCCCGTCGTTTGGACGTGCGTGAAAAGTGGGAGTGCCAAGTAGCCAGTGTGGCGCCCAGTGACCAGTTTGAGCTGCAGTGCATTCCCATGGGCGAGATCACATCCCGCCTCAATGAGCTTGACCCCGAGCGCCCGATTGCCTGCCTGTGCCACCACGGCGCGCGCAGCATGAGCGTGGCCGTATATCTGGTCGAGCGTGCAGGTTTCGAATGCGTGGCCAATATCACAGGGGGCATTGACGCTTGGTCGCATGAGCGTGACCCTAAAGTGCCTACATACTGAGTCGAGCAATACAACAACAAGGCAGACAGGCGCTGCCGGTGAGATTCTTGGAGACGTTTCCCATGGTCTTTTCATTCGGGCAGCACATCTCTCGCGCTTTGCGCCCCGCTATGGGCCGGATTGCCTGCGCAGCTTTACTGGCTTGTGTACAAACTGCCGCCGTACAGGCCCAAAGTTTGGTGCAACTTACCGAACAAGCCCAGGCTTATGACGCCGCCTGGCAAAGCGCGCGCGCCCAATTGGACGCCACGATCAGCAAAGGTGCACAAGCCCAAGCGGGCTTGCTGCCGCAAGTCGGCATTCAAGCCGGCAGCCAATACGCCTGAAGCAATCTCGCGGTGATAACAAAGCCGCACCTCGTTTCCGCAGTTGTGCGGCTTTGTCGTCTGTGGCCCCAGTTTTCTGGTGGCTCGGAGGGGGAGCCGCAAGGCTCGCCGGTTTGCCGCGAGGTTGCCCGGTCTGCTAACCCCTTCGAGTCACCGCCATTTGGCTAGCAGCAAGGCGGTGGTTGTAGCAAACATGCAACCTTCGGAGGCCACTATGGCTAACACTCCTAGCAACCGCGCATCAGCGCTGTCTTTTCGTTCCACCACATTCGAAATCGTTGACCAGCACGGCCAACACTGGCTCAAAGCCAGCGACCTTGCGCGTGCTTTGGGCTACGCACGTGAGGATGCGGTCAGCCGCATCTACGAGCGCAACGCTTCCGAATTCCACAAAGGCATGACCCAGACCGTCAATTTGACGGTCTCGCAAAACAACGGTCAGTTGCAGCGTGAAACCCGAATCTTCAGCCTGCGCGGCGCGCACCTGCTGGCCATGTTTGCCCGCACATCGGTGGCCAAAGAATTCCGCACCTGGGTGCTCGATGTGCTGGAGCAGCAAACCGCCACCCACGGCCAGCCACCGGAAACCACCAGCCGCATCGATCTGGCCCGCCAACTGGCACACGCCGCCACGGCGCAGGTGTATCAGGCGGTGTTTGATGCGGTGCTTAAAGATGGTGAGCCGCCCCACTTCACCCGCCTGCTGCTGGGCTTTACGGGCAACAGCCACGAGTTGCGGCCACACGTGCAGGCGCTGGAGGTTGGCTCTATCGCCATGACGCTGCCACAGCTGGCCAAGGCCATTCGCACCGACTTGATGGTGCCCGACACCACGCTGGCCCACCTTGCCGCCGCCTGCACGT
>NZ_CADEPJ010000183.1 GCF_902829245.1 Comamonas jiangduensis
CGCGCTCGGTTTTGTCGCTGGCGCGCCAGTCGTTTGAGCGAAACCCGTACCAGCACAGACCAAACTCACCGTCACAGCCAAAATTCGGAGATGCGATTTCATGGTGATTCCTTCAAGAGTTGGAATGAGGGGCCTTAACCTTTAAAGACTCCTAGCCCCACAACGCGATAAAGGCACCTTGTTGATCGGTTCAGCAGCCAACATGTTACCGGGAGTATTAAGTAGAGCAATCGCTGCAGCCTTGCTTCAGCAGAGCCGTCTATACCAGGACTGCAAGCCGAACACAGACTGTGAGCAGCTACAGCACGAGTGCAACAAAGCCGCGGCAGCACCTGCGTGCACCCGGTTCAAACGCAGAAAAGCTGCCACACCCCAAGCCCACACTGCGCGGGCTTTTTATTTTCTGGAGCACTTCATGAATGAGTAAGAGGCATCCGTGGCTGCCCCCAGAGATCGAGGCGCTACGCAAGCTGTACCCCGACCACAGCGCCAATTTTGTGCCCAATGTGCTTGGACGAGACGCCGGCAGCATTTATCCGCAAAGCGTTGCCGCTTGGCCTTGAGAAGGCTGATGGTTTCTGGCAACGCGATGCATCAGGGCGTGCGCAAAAGAGCAAGCAAGACCATCGCATGCAGTCCACGCAGTTCAGAAGGGGCCGCACACCTGAAGAAAGCCGTAACTACCTGCCTATCGGCAGCCTGCGTCTCACTAAAGATGGATGGCTTGAGCGAAAGGTCACAGATGACCACCCGGTGCCAGCCCATCGCGGGGTCGCAGAGCACCGCCTCACGGCGTTTCATTCAAGCCTATGCCAAAGCCTTCTTCGTGAAGGTCTGTGCGTCTGTGTGCACAATAACGCCTTGCTCTTTAAGGCGAATCTGTGCCGTGTACGCGGTAGATCCATCCTCACGCTTTCTTGCCGATATGGTTCCCATGGTGCGCAGTGCTACAAGCATCATTCGTAGCACTGACTGTAGCCCCGACCAAGGAAAATCAGGTTTTTCAGGCGTTTTTCAGGGTGCTACAGACAGCCAAAAATGCCAATGACTCAACAACAACCACAAACAAAACAAGACCTTACATCGCCTTGGCGCATGTCGGTTGCGCCGATGCTCGACTGGACGGACCGCCATTGCCGCTATTTGCACCGTCTGCTGTCCAAGCACACCCTGCTCTATACCGAGATGATCACCACCGGCGCCCTGATTCATGGCGAGCAGGCTCGCCATTTGCGCTTTAACTTGGAAGAGCACCCCGTGGCCCTGCAGTTGGGCGGCAGCGAGCCAGGCGACTTGGCCAAAGCCGCCAAAATTGGCCAGGACTGGGGTTATGACGAGATCAACCTGAACGGGGGCGGGGGTCATGTTGGGCGGGGGGGCACCCCACACCCCGGGGGGGAGGGGCCGCGGGGAGGAGTTGTATTTGGGCGCAGCCCCTCCCGAGCCCCCCCACCAGAGCATGGAGGCGCCCATGGTGGACTACAGGGGGCGGGAAGCGCGCGAGCACGACACGCACTGGTACAGCATTGCCCGCCACATGCTGGGCTTGCGCCACGGTTTGGCCGGCGCCCGCCGCTGGCGCCAAGTGTGGAGCGACCACAAGCTCAAGCATTTGTCGGCGCGGGAAGTGTCAAAAATTGCCAATACGCGGCCTGATGGATAGACGGCAGATTAAAAAGTCTTCTTCAAATATTCAAAAACCATAGCTGCTAGCGCTTTATCTCATTGGCTTTCATCTACTTATGTACTTGAAAACCTTACAAATCATGCGCAAGCAGCTATTTTTTTAGGCGATTGGCTACCAAGTGATAGCAGGCATGCGACGGCGAAAGCGCCTTGCACCCGCTTCTCTCCTACAAAAGCCAGCGCTGCTGCGCACAGGTTTTTGTCACTACGGCGACTCCTCATCAAGAAAAACGCTGTTTCTTTTCGTAGACGCATGCTGCTATATTGCACTGCAACATAACGAGATCGCCCGCCATGCTCTACCAGCTTTACGAAACCCAACGTGCCTTGCTTGAACCGTTCGCGGACTTCGCGCAAGCCACAGCCAAGCTCTACACCAACCCTTTGCTGCCGCTATCGCAAAGCCCCTTCTCACAGCGCATCTCCGCAGGGTTTGATCTGTTTTACCGCTTGGGCAAGGGCTACGAAAAACCAGCATTCGGGATTGCGTCCGTACCCGTCCACGGCGTGAACGTGACCATCATGGAACGCGTGGAGATGGATTTGCCGTTTTGCGAGCTGCGCCGTTTCAAGCGCTTCTCGGATGACCCCAAAACGCTGGATACGCTGCTCACCCAGCCGCCCGTGCTGGTGGTTGCCCCCCTGTCGGGCCATTACGCCCACCTTGCTGCGTGATACCGTCAAAAGTCTGCTCAGCGACCAAAAAGTCTTTATCACCGACTGGAAGAATGCCCGCCTGGTGCCCCAGGAAGAGGGTGAATTTCATCTGGACGACTACATCAACTACGTCCAAGACTTCATCCGCTACCTGCAAAAGCAATACGGCAATTGCCACGTCATCAGCGTGTGCCAGCCCACGGTGCCGGTGCTGGCCGCTATTTCGCTGATGGCCAGTCGCGGTGAAACCACGCCGCTGTCCATGACCATGATGGGCGGCCCGATTGATGCCCGCAGATCACCCACCTCGGTCAACAACCTGGCCACGCAGCGCAGTTTTGAGTGGTTTGAGAACAACGTCATCCACCGCGTGCCCAACAACTACCCGGGCGCCGGCCGCCGCGTCTACCCCGGCTTTTTGCAATACACCGGTTTTGTGGCCATGAACCCCGACCGCCACGCCAGCAGCCACTACGACTATTTCAAGGATTTGGTCAAGGGCGACGACGCCAGCGCAGAGCAGCACCGCAAGTTCTACGATGAGTACAACGCCGTGCTGGACATGGATGCCAATTACTACCTGGAGACCATACAGACCGTGTTCCAAGACTTCAGCTTGGTCAACGGCACCTGGGATGTGCGTGCGCCGGACGGCACACTGGAGCGCGTCAGGCCTCAAGACATCACGACGACGGCACTGTTCACCATTGAAGGCGAGCTGGACGACATCTCCGGATCGGGCCAAACTCATGCGGCCCAAGATCTGTGTGCCAACATTCCCGCCCATTTGCGCCTGCAATACGACGTGATGGGCGCCGGCCACTACGGTATTTTCAGCGGCCGCCGCTGGCGCGACATGGTCTACCCCAAAGTGCGTGGCTTTATTTACGCCCACCACCCCGCACCCGAGGCCGATAGCGCGCCCGTCAACGATGGGGAATTGGTGCTGGCAGAAGACGCAGCGCCGCAAATTGCGCAACACTCTCCTCCTCATACACCCAACACCGCCAGGCCTGCGCCCACCTCCAGCAAGCGCCGACGTGGCGGCCGCTAGACCGAATGCCTGAGTTCACCTCTAAGCCAGTCCTCACCGGACTGGCTTTTTCCATTGATGCCGCCCTGCCGCAAACGCAGTGCACACGCTGCGGCTATCCCGACTGCGCCCGCTACGCGCAAGCCATTGCACACGAAGGCGCGCCCATCAACCAATGTCCCCCGGGGGGTGCTGAAGGCATTGCGCGCTTGGCAGCCATCACCGGGCAAGCAGCCACGGCACTCAACCCGAAATTTGGCATTGAAGGCCCGCTCACGCTGGCGCGCATTGATGAGAACTGGTGCATCGGCTGCACGCTGTGCATCAAGGCTTGCCCTACCGATGCCATTTTGGGTGCCAACAAGCTGATGCACACCGTCATGCCGCAGCACTGTACTGGTTGCGAGTTGTGCATTCCCGTATGCCCGGTGGACTGTATTGAGCTGGAAGTCGTGAGTGGGGAGCGCACCGGCTGGGAGGCCTGGTCGCCCAAACAGGCCGCGCACGCCAAACAGCGCTATCACGCCCGCCAGCAACGCTTGCAAGCGCAGGGCATCGCTGAGGACGGCATCAACGCGAATGCACAGGCTACCGCCCCTGTGCCCGAGGTGGTGCCCGACAAAAAAGCGGCGATTGCCGCTGCCCTAGCCAAAGCACGCGGCCTGCGCGGCCATAAAGACTAACGACGGCCAGAGCGGGAACGCAGGGGGGCGCGGCTGCCGTCGTGAAAAAAGAGCGGTAAAAAAAAAATAGCTTCTGATGCTTATTCCATAAGCGCTAGAAGCTATTTTCATACTTTATTCAAGTGGGTCGCTGCCACCGCCACTGTCTCTACAACCGCCGCGTTTCAGGCACGCAGTGCCGTGCACAAGCCAGACGGAGCGTGGCGGCGTGAACTAGCCTGCAAAACGCTTGTACACCCCGCAGCCCAGATACACGCCGCCTTGCTTGCAGACGTAAGACATCTTGGCCTGCACCTGGCCGGTGATGGGGTTGGAAAAGTCATACTCCACCCAGCCTGGTCCAGCCTCGGCTTGCGCAATGATGGCGCTGAGCAGCGCATCGCCATCCACGCCGTTGACATCCTGCACACGGCTGCCGCGCTTGGCGGGGTTGCCACCAAACGCCAGATAGCGGCCTGAGGCATCCAGCACAAAAACATACATATCGCGGTCGTGAAAAGGCTGCTGGGGGTTGGTCAGCGCCAGCCAGTATTGCTCCAGCGGCATGCCCATGCGGCACAGCGCCACCGCGCGCTCTACCAGCGCCACCGCTTCCACGGCCGTGCCCTGCTGCAGCCGAAAGCGCTCCACCGCTTCCGACAAGGTGGCCGCGCGCTGCTCCAGCGCCTGGGCCTCTTGCACCACGTGGCGCACCATCTGTGCGTTCTCTTGCGTCACTTGGTCAATGCCGTGTACTGCCTGGTTGATTTGCTGCAGCCCCGTGCCTTGGGCATTGCCCGAGTCGGAGATGGCCTCCACATGCCCCGCCACGCTGCGAATCCCCTCCGCCACTTGCTGCATGCCTTGGCCTGCCTGGCGAATCAGGCGTGTGCTGCTGGCCACCTGCTGCACCGACGCTTCAATCAGCACCCGGATTTCCTTGGAGGCTTCTGCTGAGCGCTGCGCCAAGCTGCGCACCTCGGAGGCCACTACCGCAAAGCCCCGGCCTTGCTCGCCTGCCCGTGCGGCTTCCACCGCTGCGTTCAAGGCCAAGATATTGGTTTGGAATGCGATGCCATCAATCACCGCAATGATCTCGGACATACGGCCCGCGCCGCGCTCAATCGCCTCCACCGACTGCACGGCCTGCTCCATCACGCCCCTGCCCTGCTCAACCGCCTTGCGCAATTGGTGGGTGTAGCGGTCTGCTTCGGCGGCAGCTTGGGCATTGTTTTGCACCACTGCCGTCACCTGCTCCACACTCACCACGGTCTGCGCCACGTTGGTGGCCTGCAACTCCGTGCGCTCTGCCAGTGCGCGGTTGTCTTGCGTCAGCGTATGCCCCGCTTGCGTCACCAAGGCGGCATTGCTGCGAATTTCGGCCACCATGCTCGACAGCGCCACCACCATGCTGTCCAGCAACTTGGCCATCTCGCCCAGTTCATCGTTGCTGCTGGCAGTGATGCGGTGCGTCAGATTGCCGTGTGCGGCCTGCTCCATTGCCGACAGCAGCCGCGCCATTTCTGCGGAGATGTTGCGGTGGACGCTGTGCACCACATACAAAAACCACAACACACCGGCCAGCGCCATGCCCAGCTGCATCTGAGTATCGAAAGCCGCGTAGGCGCCGCCCCACAGCACCGCCATGACCAGCAGCCCGCTGAAGGCCACCAGTGCCAGCTTCCAGCCCAGTTTGCAGCGCCTGAGTATCCCAAGCATTGGTTTTTGCATTACCCCGCCCTACTTTGTATCAATGTGTCCAAAGGTTTGTACCGTTGCTATAGGAATGGTGCCTCAGGAGTTGTCCTAGGCAGGGACGTAATGCGCGTGAAAGCTAAGCGTCGACCCATGCAATTTCTGCATTCGTAAAGCTGATATCACGCATAAAGCTCAGGGAGATTGCGCAACTCAGCACATAATATTTAGATCATGAATCCCCTGCTCCAACACCTTCAGCCCTACCCTTTTGAGCGGCTGCGTCAGCTCTTTGCGGGGGTTACACCTGCCGCACGGCTGCGCCCTATCAGCCTTGGTATTGGTGAGCCACGCCATGCCACGCCCGCTTTCATCCAAACCAGCCTGACTGACAACCTCAGCGGTCTGGCCAATTACCCTGCCACCGCGGGCGATATACGCTTGCGCCAAGCCTGTAGCGACTGGCTACAGCGCCGCTATGGCATCACGGTCGATGCAGCCACGCAGGTGCTGCCTGTCAACGGCTCACGCGAGGCGCTGTTCTCCTTTGCGCAAACCATCGTCGACCCCAGCCAGCCCGGTGCCACCGTGCTGTGCCCCAACCCCTTCTACCAAATCTACGAAGGCGCGACGCTGCTGGCAGGCGCTACGCCTTACTTTGTGGCCAGCGACCCCGCACGCAACTTTGCAGTGGACTGGGACAGCGTGCCTGCCGATGTCTGGGCCAAGACCCAGCTGATGTATGTGTGCTCGCCCGGCAACCCTACAGGGGCGGTGATGCCGCTGCAGGAGTGGAAAAAGCTGTTTGATCTGTCAGACCGCTATGGTTTTGTGATTGCCTCTGACGAGTGTTACAGCGAAATCTACTTCCGCGATGAGGCGCCGCTGGGTGGTTTGGAAGCCGCTGTGAAGCTGGGTCGCCATGATTTTCGCAACCTAGTGGCGTTCACCAGCCTATCCAAGCGCAGCAATGTGCCAGGCCTGCGCAGCGGCTTTGTCGCGGGCGATGCCCGGTTGCTGCAATCCTTTTTGCTCTACCGCACCTACCACGGTGGCGCCATGGGCATGCCCATCCAGCACGCCTCCATCGCCGCGTGGTCGGATGAAACGCATGTGGTGCATAACCGAGCGCTGTACAAGGAAAAGTTTGCCGCTGTGATGCCCATCTTGGAGCCGGTCATGGACGTACGCCTGCCCGATGCTGGTTTTTACCTGTGGCCCCGCATACCCGATGCCCTGGGCATGAGTGAAACCGAATTTGCCCGTGAGCTGTTTGCGCAAACCCATGTCACTGTGTTGCCCGGCAGCTATTTGGCACGAAATGTGCATGGCTACAACCCGGTGCGCAACGTGTACGCTTGGCCCTGGTGGCCGAGACGGCAGAGTGCGTCGAGGCAGCTCAGCGCATCGCGGATTTCATTCAAAAGAACGTCAAGTAAATCATTGTTATGACCCAACAACTGCAACAAATCATCGACCAAGCCTGGGACAACCGTGCGCAGATCTCTGCCAAGTCCGCCCCCCAGGAAGTGGTGGAAGCCGTTGAATACGCGCTGAATGCTTTGAACAACGGTACATTGCGCGTTGCCTCGCGCGAAGGCGTCGGTCAGTGGACCGTGCACCAATGGCTCAAGAAGGCCGTGCTGCTGTCGTTCCGCCTGAACGACAACAAGCTCATGCAAGCCGGTGATCTGAGTTTCTTCGACAAAGTGCCCACCAAGTACGAAGGCATGTCCGAGGCCGACATTGCCGCCACCGGCGTACGCGTGGTGCCGCCTGCCGTGGCGCGCCGTGGTTCCTTCATTGCCAAGGGCGCCATCCTGATGCCTTCCTACGTGAACATCGGCGCTTACGTGGATGAAGGCACCATGGTGGACACCTGGGCCACGGTGGGCTCTTGCGCGCAAGTAGGCAAGAACGTGCACCTGTCCGGTGGCGTGGGCCTGGGCGGTGTGCTCGAGCCCCTGCAAGCCAACCCCACCATCATTGAAGACAACTGCTTCATCGGCGCACGCTCCGAAGTGGTGGAAGGTGTGATCGTGGAAGAGAACTCCGTGATCTCCATGGGCGTGTACATCGGCCAATCCACCCCCATCTTCAACCGCGAAACCGGCGAAATCACTTATGGCCGCGTGCCTGCAGGCTCCGTGGTGGTCTCGGGCAACCTGCCCAAGAAGACCAAGGATGGCAAGGACTACTCCATGTACGCCGCCATCATCGTCAAGACCGTGGATGCCAAAACCCGCTCCACCACCAGCTTGAACGACTTGCTGCGCGACTAAAACGCCCTGCCAAGTGGCCTGTTGATGCAGGTTTGATACGTATCATCCAAAGCCGAGCCCCTGGGTTCGGCTTTTTTGCATGGCAATCGCTCGTTTTGCGGCAGACTCTGCATCTCAAGCGAAACCCACCCCTTCCTTTTTTTCTACAACAAAGGCTGATTGCATGAGCATGATGGAGCGCATTTTGCGGCTGATGGCTGAGAAGAAGGCATCGGACGTTTACCTGTCCGCCAATTCCCCCGCGCTGATCAAAATTGATGGGGAATGCGTGCCCATCAACAGCCAGTTGTTACCCCCCGATGCTCCGCGCGCTTTGCCTGCCGAGGGGGTCAAGCCCCAAGACATGGAAACTCTGCAAGAGAGCGGCGAGCTGAATATGGCCGTCCCTTTGCCACTCCTGGGCCGTTTCGCATCAGCGCCATGCGCCAGCGTGGCTCGGTGGCCGTGGTTGTGCGCTTTATTTCGCAGCAAGTGCCCAAACTCCAAGATTTGAGCCTGCCGCCGATTCTGGATGAACTCATCCTCCAAAAACGGGGGCTGATTTTGGTGGTGGGCGCTACTGGCTCGGGCAAAAGCACCACCTTGGCGGCCATGGTTGACAGCCGCAATGAACAGCGCACCGGCCACATCCTGACCATCGAAGACCCGATTGAATTTCAGTTCCGCAACAAGCGCTCCATCGTCAACCAGCGCGAAGTCGGTTCTGACACCCAGTCACTGCAAATTGCCTTGAAAAATGCGCTGCGCCAGGCGCCCGATGTGATTTTGATTGGTGAAATCCGTGACCGCGAAACCATGTCGGCCGCGATTGCCTATGCACAATCGGGCCACCTGGTGCTGGCCACGCTGCACGGCAACAACAGCTACCACGCCCTCAACCGCATTTTGAGCTTTTACCCAGTCGAAGTGCGCGCCACCATGCTGGGCGATCTGTCCTCGTCGCTCAAGGCCGTGGTCACCCAGCGCCTGCTGCGCACCCCTGCTGGCAGCCGCGTCCCGGCGGTGGAAGTGCTGCTCAACACCAAGCTGGTGTCGGAGCTGATCGAGAAAGGCGACTTTTCTGGCGTGCGCGACAACATGGAAAAGTCCATGGCCGAAGGCTCGCAAACCTTTGAAGAAGACCTGGCACGCCTGATCACCAGTGGCACAATTGACCGTAATGAAGGCTTGGCCAATGCAGACTCGCCCACCAATTTGATGTGGCGCCTGCAAAATGCCCCCCAAAATACCGCACACACCAGCCGCGCAGAGGCGGCCGCTCCGGTATTGGCCGCAGAAGTGCCAGCCCTGCCTGAGTTTGGTGACCTGCTGCTCAACACAGGCCTTAAAACATAAAGCTCCAGGTGCAGACCTGGGGCACGGCTACACAGAAGGTGTAGCCCCAATTGGATATCTCTCATGTCTCGCACCCTGCAACTGGCTGAGCAACTGATCAGCCGCCCCTCCATCACCCCCGACGACGCTGGCTGCCTTGAGCTTCTGGCGACGCGTTTGAGCGCTTTAGGCTTTCAGTGCGAACGCATGGACAGCGGCCCCGATCACTTTCACGTGCACAACCTGTGGGCCGTGCGCCGCACCGGCCTGCCCCACGCCAAAACTTTGGTTTTTGCGGGCCACACCGATGTGGTGCCCACCGGCCCTGTGGAGCAGTGGAGCAGCCCGCCATTCACCCCCACCTACCACGATGGCAAGCTGTTTGGGCGCGGCGCCAGCGATATGAAAACCTCCATCGCTGCTTTCATTGTGGCGGTGGAAGACTTTTTGGCCGCCAACGCCAGCACCCAGCTGGACATTGCCTTTTTGCTGACCAGCGATGAAGAAGGCCCCGGCCATGACGGCACCAAAATCGTCTGCCAAGCGCTCAGCGCGCGCGGCGAGCGCTTGGACTGGTGCATTGTGGGCGAGCCCACCGCCGTCAAGCAGACCGGTGACATGATCAAAAATGGTCGCCGTGGCTCGCTCAGTGGCCGCCTGACCGTGGAAGGCGTGCAAGGCCACATTGCCTACCCCCAGCTGGCGCGCAACCCCATCCACCAGGCGGTGCCTGCGCTGACTGAGTTGGCGGCTATGGAGTGGGATCAGGGCAATGCCTTTTTTCCTGCCACCAGCTGGCAAATCAGCAACATCCACGGCGGCACGGGCGCCTCGAATGTGATTCCCGGCGAGGTGGTGATTGACTTCAACTTCCGCTACAGCACCGAGAACACGGCCGAGACCCTCAAGCAGCGCGTCAAGTCCGTACTCGACAGGCACGCGCTCGAATACGACCTGACCTGGAGCCTCTCGGGCGAGCCTTTCCTGACCACGCCCGGTGATCTGGTGGAAGCCGCACAAGTCGCCATCCGCGCCGAAACCGGCCTGGAGACCGAGCTGTCGACCAGTGGCGGCACCAGCGATGGCCGTTTTATTGCCAAAGTCTGCCCCCAAGTTATTGAGCTGGGCCCGCCCAACGCCACCATCCACAAAATCAATGAGCACATTGTGCTGGCCGACGTGGAGCCGCTGACCAACATTTACCGCCGCATGCTGGAACACCTGCACGCCAAGCTGCAAGCCGCAGCCGCCACCGAAGGAGCCGCCGCATGAGCCACGCTTACCTTGCCCCACGGCGCCACCGTAGGCGTCCTCATCACCACCGGCGCACAGTGCCTGACCCAGGCTGGCGTTGGCTTTGGCCACGGCACGGCCAACGCCGAAGAAGAAGCCATCTGGCTGGTGCTGTGGCAGCTAGGCCTGCCGATTGACGCACCCCTGGGCGATGATGAAGATTCTGTAGAAAATCAGCCGGTAACGCCAGAGCAGCAAGCGCAGGTAGCTACGCTTTTTAAAGAACGCATCGACACCCGCAAACCTGCCGCGTATTTGACCCGCGAGGCATGGCTCATGGGCGTGCCTTTTTATGTGGACGAGCGCTCCATCGTGCCGCGCAGCTTTATTGCAGAGTTGCTGGCCGATGGCTCCATCGACCACTTCCTGAGCGACAAAACCAAGCACGTGCTGGACTTATGCACCGGCAACGGCTCGCTGGCATGCCTGGCCGCCATGGCCTACCCGGAAGTTCAAGTCACCGGCGCCGATCTGTCCACCGACGCGCTGACCGTCGCCCGCATCAATGTCGACAACCACGGCCGGCAAGAGCGCGTGACACTGGTGGAACCCGATGGCCTGTCGAAAGTGCTCGGCCCGTGGGACTTGATTCTGTGCAACCCGCCCTACGTCAACGCCGACAGCATGGCCAAGTTGCCCGCCGAATACCTGGCCGAGCCGGAATTGGCGCTGGCCGGTGGCGCCGATGGTATGGACTTCATCCGCCAGTTGTTGGCCGACGCACCCGCATGCATGACCGAAGACGCCGTGCTGGTGCTGGAAATTGGCAACGAACGCCCCTTCTTTGAAGCTGCCTTCCCCGAGCTGCTGGTCTACTGGCTGGACACCAGCGTGGGCGAAGACGCCGTGCTGCTGGTCACCCGGCAGGAGTTGCTGTCGCAGCAACAACGCACGGCACAATAAGCACGTCGCCACTGTGCCTGAAGCACGGCTGGTGACTACAGGCCTTTTTGGCCTCTAGCGCTTATACCTACTACGCTAGGCGCTATCCATTTTTTAAACACCCGCAAGATGTACAACGTCTGCGGGTGCACTTTTTCTCCCTGCTGATGATTACTCTGAAAAACGTCACCCTGCGCCGAGGCACCAAAGTGGTGCTCGACAGTGTCAACGCCACCATCAATCCCGCAGAGCACGTGGGCTTGGTCGGGCGCAACGGCGCAGGCAAGTCTTCGCTGTTTGCCCTGCTCAACGGCACGCTGCACGAAGACGGCGGTGACTTCTTCATCCCCACGCAATGGCGCATGGCCCAGGTGGCCCAGCACATGCCCGAAACGGATGAGTCCGCCACCCAGTTTGTCTTGGACGGCGACACCCGCCTGAGCGAGGTCAACGCGCGCCTGCAAGCGGCAGAAGCCTCGGGCGACGGCATGGCCATTGCCCAGGCCCACGCCGATTTGCAAGACGCGGGCGCGCACGATGCCACCGCCCGTGCCCAGGCGCTGATTCTGGGCCTGGGTTTCAAGACCAGCGAGCTGGAGCACCCCGTCAACAGCTTCTCGGGCGGCTGGCGCATGCGCCTGCAGCTGGCGCGTGCGCTGATGTGCCCGTCCGATCTGCTGCTGCTGGACGAACCTACCAACCACTTGGACCTGGATGCCCTGGTCTGGCTGGAGGCCTGGCTCAAGCGCTACCCCGGCACCATGATCGTCATCTCGCACGACCGGGAGTTTCTGGACGCGGTGACCAACGTCACCCTGGAGCTGGCCAGCGGCAAAATCACGCGCTACGGCGGCAACTACAGCAAGTACGAAGAGCTGCGCGCCCAGCAGCTGGAGCTGCAGCAGTCGGCGTTTGACAAGCAGCAGGACAAGATCGCCCATCCGCAAAAATTCATCGACCGCTTCAAGGCCAAGGCCACCAAGGCCAAGCAGGCGCAAAGCCGCATGCAGCAGATCGAGCGCATGGAAAAAATCGCGCCCGTGCTGGCCGATGCCGAATTCACCTTTGAATTCAAGGAGCCCGCCAACCTGCCCAACCCCCTGCTGGCCATCACCATCCAAAAAGTGCGCTCAAACTTGGCCTGCTCTGGCATCACCCGCTGCAGCAAGGGGTCACGATCGGCCAAAAAAGCGGGCAGCACCGCCAGCCCGGCCCCAGCCCGCACCGCGGCGTACTGCGCGGCAATGCTGGTGCTGCGAAACACATACTGCATCGGCTTGTGCATTTGCGCCAGCAATTGCAGCTCTTTGGAAAACAGCATGTCGTCCACGTAATCAATAAATTGGTGATGCCGTAAATCGTCGCAATTGCGCACCAAGGGTCTGCGGGCCAAATACTGGCGCTCTCCATATAGATAGAGGTGATAGTCCGCCAGCTTGCTGACCACCACCGTCGCGCGCTTGGGGCGCTCCAGGGAAATGACGATGTCTGCCTCCCGGCGCGACAAATGCATCAGACGTGGTAAAGCCAGCAAATCGACCGACAACTTGGGGTACTGCTGCGCCAGCAACGCCAAAGGCGCTGCCAGCAACTGCACGCCCGGCCCCTCCGTCACCCCCACTCGCACCAGGCCAGCGACTGCGCTGGGCTGCGCCGCAGCTTGCTGCCCCAAGTGCTCCATCCCACGTGCCGCTTGCTCCATGGCCTGCGCCACGGGCAACAGTTGCCGCCCCGCCTCATTGAGCTTGTGGCCCGACGCCTCACGGACAAAAACTGGATGCCCCAGTTGCTGCTCCAGCGCCTGAATGCGCCGCGCCACGGTGGTGTGCTCTACCCCCAGCACGCGCGCCGCCCCTGCCAAGGTGCCCGTCTGTGCCAGTGCCGCAAAAAAACGCAAGTGATCCCAGTCCATGGCTCGCAGTGTGCCTGTGCTTTTTTGCAAAGCCAAGGTGCGTAAACGCGTATTGCCCAAGCAGATTTGCACATCTACGATGCCTGCATATGTGCTGCAAAAGCCACCCCACAGACACCCACCAACCAAGGAGACACGCCATGAATGCCCCCACTTCCCCAAGCTTGCGCCCACCGTCAAGCTGCTGATCAACGGCCAGCTGGTCGAATCCAAAACCACCCAGTGGCGCAACGTGGTCAACCCGGCCACCCAGGAGGTGCTGGCCCGCGTGCCCTTTGCCACCCCCGAGGAAATCAACCTGGCGGTGAGCAACGCCAAGGAAGCCTTCAAGACCTGGAAGAAAACCCCATCGGCA
Organism: Comamonas jiangduensis; assembly: GCF_902829245.1. Taxonomy (GTDB): domain Bacteria; phylum Pseudomonadota; class Gammaproteobacteria; order Burkholderiales; family Burkholderiaceae_C; genus Comamonas; species Comamonas jiangduensis. The sequence goes on from NZ_CADEPJ010000183.1 coordinate 13,772, forward strand.
CCCGCGCCCGCATTTTCCTGAAGCTGCAGCAGCTGATTCGCGAGAACATGAAGGAGCTGGCCGCCATCCTGACCGCCGAACAGGGCAAGACCCTGCCCGACGCCGAAGGCGACGTCTTCCGCGGTCTGGAAGTGGTGGAGCACGCCGCCAACATCGGCACCCTGCAACTGGGCGAGCTGGCCAACAACGTGGCCAACGGCGTGGACACCTACACCCTGAACCAGCCCCTGGGCGTGTGCGCCGGCATCACCCCCTTCAACTTCCCCGCCATGATTCCGCTGTGGATGTTCCCCATGGCCATCGCCACCGGTAACACCTTCGTGCTCAAGCCTTCCGAGCAGGATCCCATGGTCACCATGCGCCTGTGCGAACTGGCACTGGAAGCGGGCGTGCCCCCCGGCGTGCTGAACGTGATCCACGGCGGTGAAGACGCGGTGAACGCCATCTGCGACCACCCCGACATCAAGGCCATCAGCTTCGTGGGCTCCACCAAGGTCGGCACCCACGTTTACAACCGCGCCAGCCTCAACGGCAAGCGCGTGCAGTGCATGATGGGCGCCAAGAACCACGCCATCGTCCTGCCCGATGCCAACAAGGAGCAAACGCTCAACGCCCTGCTGGGCGCAGCCTTCGGCGCGGCAGGCCAGCGCTGCATGGCGCTGTCGGTGGCCGTGCTGGTGGGCGATGCGCAGAAGTGGATTCCCGAGCTGGTGGAAAAGTCCAAGACCCTCAAGGTCAGCGGCGGCACCGAACCCGGCACCGACGTGGGCCCCGTGGTCAGCTGCGCTGCCCTGTCGCGCGTGGAAAGCCTGATTGAACGTGGCATTGCCGAAGGTGCAGTGCTGGAACTGGATGGCCGCAAGCCCCAGGTGGCTGGCTACGACAAGGGCAACTTTGTCGGCCCCACCATCTTCAGCGGCGTCAAGCCCGGCATGAGCGTGTACGACCAGGAAATCTTTGGCCCCGTGCTGTGCATCGTGGCAGCCGACGACATCGACCAGGCGATTGAGTTCATCAACGCCAACCCCAACGGCAACGGTACGGCCATCTTCACGCAAAGCGGCGCCGCCGCGCGCAAGTTCCAGGAAGAAATCGACGTGGGCCAGGTCGGCATCAACGTGCCAATCCCTGTGCCTGTGCCCCTGTTCTCGTTCACCGGCAGCCGCGCCTCCAAGCTGGGCGATCTGGGCCCCTACGGCAAGCAGGTGGTGATGTTCTACACCCAGACCAAGACAGTCACCGCGCGCTGGTTCGACGACTCGACCACCAGCCACGGCGTGAACACCACCATCAGCCTGAAGTAAAGCCTGCGCACAGCATAGCTGCCAGCGCAGATACAGCGGGCGTTAGCAGCCAATTTGGCATTGAATTCTGGGAAGATGCTGGGCATGACGCTCCGCCTTCTTTCCCGGATTCAGTACGCCACATTGGCCGCCAGTTGGCTGCTGGCAGGCTCCGCACTGGCGCAAGCGGGTGCTGCCTGTGATCCGCAGTCTGCAGACACCGCCAGCACCAACGCCTGCGCCGTGCAGCGCTTCAGCAGGCCGACAGCGCGCAGAACATCCTGTATGGCGATGTAATGCGCGCCCTGTCAGCCCATGAACGCCCCGCATTGCGCAAAGACCAATCCGCGTGGAGCCGCCAGCGCAGCCAGCACTGCAAAGCCCAGCACGCAGACGCTGAAGGCAGCCCCGACTGGCCCCAGCGCCTGCACGACTGCCTCACGCAGCTGACCGAACAACGCCGCCAAGCCTTGATGCATTGGCTGCACGAAGGCCGGGCACCGGGTTCCTGATCCACCTGAACCGCCGCACGGGCCAGCCGACCAAGAAGAACAAGGAGACACCGCCATGGACTTTGAACTCAGCGCAGACCAACGCGCCTTTGCCGACACCGCGCGCCAGTTCGCCCAGACCGCCCTGGCCCCGCATGCCGCCGAATGGGACCGCGAAGCCATCTTCCCGCGCGAGGCCATCGCCCAGGCCGGTGAACTGGGCTTTTGCGGCCTGTACGCTCCCGAGAACACCGGCGGCCTGGCCCTGCCGCGCCTGGATGCCACGCTGGTGTTTGAGGAGCTGGCCGCCGTGGATCCCAGCACCACCGCCTTCATCACCATCCACAACATGGCCACCTGGATGCTGGGCACCTGGGCCACCGAAGCCGTGCGCACCACCTGGGGCGAGGCACTGACCAGTGGACAGAAGCTGGCCAGCTACTGCCTGACCGAACCCGGCGCCGGCTCGGACGCCGCCTCGCTCAAAACCCGGGCCGACAGGGACGGCGGCCACTACGTGATCAACGGTGCCAAAGCTTTCATCAGCGGCGCAGGCAGCACCGACGTGCTGGTGCTGATGGCCCGCACCGGCGCCCCCGACTCGGGCGCCAAGGGCATCAGCGCCTTTGCCGTGCCGGCCGATGCCACGGGCATCAGCTACGGCAAGAAGGAAGAGAAGATGGGCTGGAACAGCCAGCCCACGCGCGTCATCAGCTTTGACAATGTGCGCATCCCGGCCGACCACCTGCTGGGCCAGGAAGGCGAAGGCTTCAAGATCGCCATGAAGGGGCTGGACGGCGGGCGCATCAACATCGCCACCTGCTCCATCGGTGCCGCCCAGGGCGCACTCACCCAGGCGCAGCAGTACATGCAGGAGCGCAAGCAGTTCGGCAAGGCCATCGCCAGCTTCCAGGCGCTGCAGTTCAAGCTGGCCGACATGGCGACCGAGCTGGTTGCCGCGCGCCAGATGGTGCGCCTGGCTGCCAGCAAACTGGATGCCTCCGCCCCCGACGCCAGCACCTACTGCGCCATGGCCAAGCGCTTTGCCACGGACGCCGGCTTCATGGTCTGCAACGAGGCCCTGCAGCTGCACGGCGGCTATGGCTACATCCGCGAGTACCCGCTGGAGCGCCTGATGCGCGATGCGCGCGTGCACCAGATCCTGGAGGGCACGAACGAGATCATGCGTGTCATCATTGCCCGGCGCATGCTGGAGGCCGACGCGCCCGACGCCATCCGCTGACATTTTTCATAGCTGGCAGCGCGCACTGCACCAGCCTCAACGCCATTTTTCACACCAAAACCACCATGCCTGCCCGCCCGCTTTCCGAAGACACCTTGCAGCTCATCGACGCCGTGCGCGAAGCGCTGCTGGATGCCGGCGAGGTCGAGGAAAAGCGCATGTTCGGCTGCCATGTCTTCATGGTCAACGGCAAGCTGTGCCTGGGTGTGGAAGGCGACGAGCTGCTGGTGCGATTGCCGCCAGACACGCACGCCGCCGTGGCGGAAACGCCGGGCGTGCGCACCCTGTCCAGCAAGGGGCTGATGGACGGCTACTTCTACATCAGCCCCGCCGCCTACGCCACGCGCGCACAGTGGCAGCACTGGATCGCTGCGGCCCTGGCCTTCAACCCGCTGGCCAAGGCCACGCGCAAGAAGGCCGCACGCGGTGACGGGGCACCGACGCGCTCTCTCAAAGAGAGCACACCACGGTCTTCCAGCCTGCGCAAAACGGCCAAAACACCCAGCAACACGAAGGCCACGCCGCGCTCGCCTGCGCGCAAGCACTCCGTGTTCGATGACGACGCCTGACCGGCCCGGAGATCCGCCATGCCCATCCGCATCGTTCAACTTGGCAGCCCGCGCAGCGCGGGCGAAGGCCTGCGCATCGGCACCGTGCGCCGCCCGCCGCGCGGTGTGCCCAAGGCCGAATTTGCCCGTCGCGACTATTACGACGTCTGGTACCCGGAGCTGTCGCCCTCGGCCGAACTCATGGCCCTGGGCCAGGCGGCGCAGAAAAACGGCGACGCCAAGGACTGGCAACAGTTTGAGAAAGCCTTTCGCAAGGCCATGGCCGAAGCCCCGGCGGCGCGCACGCTGGACCTGCTGGCGGCGTTGTCGCACCACGGCCGTTTCGCCCTGGGCTGCTATTGCGAGGACGAAGCCCGCTGCCACCGCAGCATTTTGCGCAGCCTGCTGGCCGAGCGCGGGGCCGACTTCAGCATAGGCCAGCTCACATTGCAAGACTTTTAGGCCTCCTACCCTTATCACACCAGCGCAGACAGCTAGTTTTTTTGAAGATTACAACCCCAGTTCAACACCACCAGGAGACAACGGTATGACCACCATCGCTTTCATCGGCCTCGGCAACATGGGCGGCCCCATGGCCATCAACCTGCAAAAAGCCGGCCACGCCGTGCGCGCCTTCGACCTGTCCAAGGAGGCCGTCGCCAAGGTGGTCGCTGAAGGCGCCACCGCCGCCTTCAGCGCACAGGACGCTGTGCAGGGCGCCAAGGTGGTGGTCACCATGCTGCCCGCCAGCCAGCACGTGGAGGCCCTGTTCCTGGGCAAGGACGGCGCCCCCGGTCTGCTGGCCAGCATTGCGCCGGGCACGCTGGTGATCGACAGTTCCACCATCGCCGCCGCCACCAGCCAGAGGTGGCCAAGGCGGCCGATGCCGCCGGCATCGACTTCATCGACGCCCCGGTGTCGGGCGGCACGGGCGGCGCGATTGCGGGCACGCTGACCTTCATGGTCGGCGGCACCACGGCACAGCTGGAACGCGCCCAGCCCTACCTGGAAAAAATGGGCGCCAACATCTTCCACGCCGGCGCCGTGGGGGCCGGCCAGACCGCCAAGATCTGCAACAACATGCTGCTAGGCATTCTGATGGTGGGCACCAGCGAAGCCATCGCCCTGGGCGTGGCCAACGGCCTGGACCCCAAGGTGCTGAGCGAGATCATGCGCCGCAGTTCCGGCGGCAACTGGGCGCTGGAAAAGTACAACCCCTTCCCCGGCGTGCACGAGAATGCCCCTGCCAGCAAGGGCTATGCCGGCGGCTTTGGCACGGACCTGATGCTCAAGGACCTGGGCCTGGCCCAGGACAACGCCATCGCCACCAAGGCCAGTACCCCGCTGGGCGGCATGGCACGCGCCATCTATGCGGCCCACAGCATTGCGGGCCACGGAGGCCAGGACTTCTCCAGCATCATCAAGATGCTGCAAAAACCGTGATGGCCTGAGCCGCCACGGTTGATTCACCTCCAGGCCGCCAGGCATGTGTCTGGCGGTTTGTTTTTGGGGCGATGGCGCGTCGTGCAGACGAACCATTAGGCGAACCTGTTGGGGCTCTCTGCCATGCCCCACGGGTCGTAGAGCCCGGGCTCAAATACACGGAGCCGTCAATTGGGTGCGCTGGCCTCATCGTCTTCACGGGAAAGCACTTTCCCGGCCAAGGTATACGGATTGGTGCGCAAGCTGGGGTGGAAAAGTGCTACGAATCACTCGGTTTTCAGGCGGCGGAGGATGTCTATGACAAGGGTGGCATCGCCCACATCGACGTGCTGAAACCAGCAGTATCGGTCGCTGGATTTGCAGTGAGATGGCGTGCTCAGGTAAAGGCCCCCCGTTAACGCCAAGTGCCGCAAGCGTCACACCCTGAGCTCCATGCATGGTGCATATGGTGGCCCTCTACGCTGCCCAGCCAAACACGGAAGTACCAGTTTGCACCGGCCTCCATGCATCAATTCCAGCTTTCGCTATGTGACGAAAAGAGGGATACACGCCAGCGCCACGGGTTGTCCAAGGATTTTCCCCCATCACGAGCCGCGCCATGATCAACCAAGAGCGTACTGCGGAGTGGTCTTCAAAAACTCCAACGTCTTTTCAAAAGGCAAGGGGCGGCTGAAGAAGTAGCCCTGCATCTCGCTGCACCCCAATTGGTGCAGTATCTCCAGTTGCTGCGCCGTTTCTACGCCTTCGGCAATCACGTTCAGCTTGAAATTCTTGGCGATGCCCACAATCGCCTGGATGATGGCGTAGGAGTCCTGCGACAGGCCCAGGTCACGCACAAAGGATTGATCGATCTTGATGCGATTGACCGAAAACCGGCGCAAGTAATTCAGCGATGAATAACGCGTGCCGAAATCATCGATGGAGATGTGAATCCCGGTATCGCGCAAGCGCTGAATGCGCGCAACGATACTTTCAACATCCTTCATGAGCAGGCTCTCGGTGATTTCGATGTCCAGCAACTGGGGGGGCACGCCAAACTCCTCCAGCGGCAGCTGGATACGCTCCATGAAATCACTTCGATCGAATTCACGGGGCGAGAGGTTGATGCCAAGGCGCAGATTGTCAAAACCCATGGCACTCAAGGCCGCAAAATGGGAACAGGCCTTCCACAGCACCCAGTCACTGATGGCCACAATCAACCCTGTTTCCTCAGCAATCGGGATGAAAACATCGGGGCTGATCATTCCTTCCTTGGGGTGGTGCCAACGAATGAGCACCTCCAAACCTGTCGCTTGACCAGTCAAAGCCTCGATCTGCGGCTGAAAGTACAGCTCGAACTGGTCGCCCTGTTTGACGGCTTCACGCAGGTCATTCTCAATCGACAAGCGGTTCAGGTAGGTGGTCTGCATGTGCGGCAAAAAAGCTGCGCAGCCATTTTTGCCCTGCCCTTTCACCTGGTACATGGCCATGTCGGCGCAGCGGATCAGTTCTGCGGCATTCGTCGCGTCTTCCGGATAGACCGCAACGCCAATGCTCGTCGTAGCCAGAAACTGCGTATCCGAGACCCTGAAGGGCTTGCGCAATTCCTCCTGGATTTTTTCCGTGATCACGGCAATGTCATCGCGATGCGCCAGGGACGGCAGCAAGACGGTGAATTCATCCCCACCCTGGCGCGCCAGGGTGTCGCCATTGCGCAGGCATTTGCGCACACGCGCCGCAAACTCCCGCAAAAGCTGGTCGCCAACGGCATGGCCATAGGTGTCGTTGACCAGCTTGAAGCGATCCAGATCGAAAAACATCACGGCCAGTTTTTCTTTGCGGCGGCTCGCCTCGACAATGGCCATCTCCAGGCGATCCATGAACAGGTTGCGATTGGGCAGCTTGGTCAACAAATCGTGCAAGGCCTGAAAGGCAATTGTTTCTTCTGCGCGCTTGCGCTCGGAAATGTCGCGGGCCACGCCAGCTGTGCCCAGAAAGCGTCCTGTCTGCCCGATATCCTGGGCCTCATACACGCCCTGGGTACTCAGGATGGCCGTGATCTCGCTGCCGCTGCTGGCCTTGGGCGATACCGGATTGACGCGAAAGCGCACTTCCTTGTTGCTGGTGGCGCGCAGACCGACACGCCGCTCCTTGAACGCATATTGCACGTGCAGGTAGTCGCGCGGGTCGACGATCAGCGAGTAGTGCTTGCCAATCAGCTCATCGGCCTCGTACCCCAACAGGCTGTATACGCGGCTGTTCATGAAGGTAAAAAAACCTTCTCGGTTGAGCGTAAAGATGATGTCGGGGGACTGCTCCACCAAAAATCGGTGCAAACGTTCCGAGTGCTTGAGCTGGGCCGAGATGATGGCGTGCTCCTTGTCCCGCTGCCGGTGGTTCAAAGCACGCTCGACCGCCAGCAACATATCGTCCGGATCGCAATCCTTGCGCAAAAACTCAAAAGCCCGGTAGCGCAAGGCATGGATTGCGGAATTGATGGATTTGTCAGCGCTGAAGACAATCACGGTGGTGTTGATCTTGTTGGCGGTCAACCACTCCATGATCTCCAGCCCCGAAATGTCCGGCAGCTTCAAATCCAGGATCACCAGATCGATTTTTCCCTCTTTGAGCTTGGACAAGGCTTCTTGTCCATTCTCGGCCTCCTCAATGACCCGCTGCTCATGGGCCAGCAAGGTTTTGTAGGCGGTTCGAAAGCGTGCTTCGTCGTCAGCAATCAAGAGATGGCAGCCTGTCTCCAGGTTTTGAGGGCTGTCGGGAACGCCCAGGATGCTGATGGCATTCATGTGAGTGCGCTCTCCGGTATGAATTTTGGAACCAGTAGTTCGATGCAGGTCCCCGTTCCCGGCTGGCTGCGGCAGGTGATCAAAATTCCTTCCTGCTTTGCGAGCCGCCCCACCAGTGACAGGCCCAATCCACGCGTTTGTGTCGCGGAAACGGCTGCAGGCTCGTACAGGGTGCGGATTTTTGCTTCGCTGATGCCAGGACCCGTGTCATCAATCCGAAGCTGCGCGTAAGGGGCGCCCCCGTGCACCACACCGTCAATCAGGGCAATTTTGACCAGCTCGCCCGCCCCCAATGCCTCTGATGCGTTCTTCCAGAGATTGAGCACGATCTGCTTGAAACTGTCGCGCCCCACAGAGGCAAGGATTTCAACCGTGGGCACTTGCTTTTCAACCCGGATCCCTTTTTGTTTGAATGGGGATCAGCATACAGGGCCAGAAAATCGCTCAGCACGCCCGCCAGATCAATGCTCTGGCGGGCGGCGTGCTGGGCTTGGTCATCGGCCATTTTCCCGACGATAGCGGCAACACGGTCAATTTCTTCAGTGAGGATTCCCAGTTCCTGGCGAACGCCGTCTTCAGGCAGCTTGCGTTCCAGAATCTTCAAATAGCTCTTGATGATGCCGAGCGGATTGCCTGCTTCATGAACGATCTGGCGCGCGTGCCGGGTAAATTGCTGACTCCGCTCCTCCTCGGCCTGCTGTTGCTGTTGCTCAGCCACCAGCACCACATCCAGGCTCAACGCAGCAATTTTTCCAAAATGGCTCAACCACGGAATGCGTCGCTGCAGGCCTGCGTATTGCTGGGAAGACAGACCGCAGAGGATGACGCCCACCGTCCGCTGGCGGGCCACCATCGGAATGCACAACAGGCCCTCCGCCGAGAGCGCGCGCACCAATTGCTGGTCGAGCAAAGCCAACGGCTGGGTGCTGGCAAACGATGCGCTGACTTGGCGATCAGCGACAGCGGCCGCCGCCAGACATCCGGCAGGAGCCAAGGGGATCGAGAGGTGGCAAAAAAGCGAAGGTTGGTCGTCCACCCCATCGCCCGTCAATACAGTACCTGAAGCATCAACCAGCAAGATGGCCATGCTTGGCAGCTCAAACAAAATGCGCGCAGACTCTCGCAGCGCCAGCAGCACCTCCTTGACGTTGCCAAGTTGCAGCAAATCCTGCTGCAGCGGCTGCAGCAAAGCCATACCGCCCACCATCACTGACAGCTCGCTATCGGCAGGGCTGAGCGCCATGACGGGGGCACTGGTCGCGGGCACCTGCTGGATGGCTCGTTGAGGAAATTCCGCAGCCACCGCAATCCCCATGGCCTCCACAATCTGCCGGGTGCGCTCCACCGCACGCGCTCGCGTCGCAGCCAATGCCGCTTGGTCGATGGAAAGCGCGGTGCGCTCAATCAGTGCCCCGTATTCGACCGCGTCCTCCTCCAGCGCCGTGAGCGCCTGCGCGAGCCACACGGCTTGTGGCAATACTGTCGCTGCGGCTATCTCAGTGGCACGGGCATGGTGAAACGCAATACCATCGCCCAGCACCGAGTTCAGCCCCCAATGAGCGATCAGCCACGCCCCGACCTCACCGTGTGTAGTGCCAAAAAGCTGTTCCTCATCGGCAGTCAGCGAAGGGTGTGCCGATACATTTGCCAGGAACTGACGATAGGGATCACCGATGGCCTGCAGCAAAATCAATTCACCGATGTCGTGCAGCAGACCGGATAAATAAGCGTCGTCCGGGTTTTTCAAACCGGCCTGCTCGGCAATGCCCCGTGCAAGCTCACCCACCAGCAATGAATGGCACCAGAAATCCGCCACTTCGGCCGATGCAAGCTGGTTGTCTTTGTCAAACAGCCTTTGGATGGACAGGCACGTGACCAAAGCGCGCACCAGTCGAATACCGATGGAAGTGAGGCAGTCCTCAATCGTTGTGAGTTCTTTCGCTCGCCGCAGCGCAGGCGAATTGGCGACCGACAGAATGCGGCTCGTCAAGCCAGGATCTTGGCTGACAATCTGCGCCAAATCGGCAATAGAAGACGCCTCATCCTCCATGGCACGCATCAGATGCACCAAGACTTCAGGTGGCGACGGGATCCTCCCGGTTGCTACGAACTCCCGAACGACCTCTGGTAGTCGATGCATGGCTGGCATTGCTTTGATTTGTGGTTGTGTCAAATACTTTATAAGTTTTTATTGATACAAAAACAATAAATCGGCACAACAGCGCCTACTTGATCATCACAAACAACAACTCACAGAGATATTGCATTCGAAAGCGCCTTTGTCCTACATGTGCGCTGTTGCTTATATCGATGTGCGACTAGCAGTAGTCTTGAGGCATGAGCAGCCTGCCCAGCATTTTTTGCAACTAGACCATTCACAGCCCAAACAACCTCTAACGTTCACTGCGTAAGCGCTAGCAGCTATTGTTTTCACTGATTACTTTTGCAGCCGCCGCAACTCGAGCACATCGCCCTGTATGGAGACTTGAAACTGTCGCAAGAAATTCTGGCCCAGCAGTGCATCTTGCGCAGTGCGGCCGGTATAGCCGGTACCTACCGTCCGATTGCGCACCTGCAGCGGCCCCACCTGAATGTTTTGCGCCCGCACCAGCCGCCCCATGCGCGGGCCATTCGCAGTCTGAAACTGCACCACCTGCCCACCCTCCAGCCCGGCACGCTGTGCCAAGGCATCGGTCACGGCAATCGATGAAGCCCCCGTATCCACCATGAAGCGCACGGGTTGGCCATTGATGCTGCCATCCGCGTAAAAGTGACCATCGCGCTGGCGCTGCAGTTGCAAACTACCATTGGAGAACGACCGCCTCGAAGGCTGCAGGTAACGCTCCATGGCCACGTACATCACGCCCAGCGCCACCAGCCAAAACAGCGCCATGCCCAGGTTTAAGCGCCACAACGAGCGCCCAGTGTGCCTACGGCGCGTAGCTGCCTTTGCCATCATGGCAGTTGCGGGGCGGCCAGGCGTCGGTGCTCGCCCCCCTCCACCGTGCCAAATCGGGCATCGTTACCTTCCCACTGGGCTCGGTAGCCACGGATGGCGTCCAAGTCCTTGCCCAAGAAGTTCCACCACATGGTCACTTGCTCGGCAAAAGGCGTGCCACCCACCAACAGCAAGCGCGTGCCAGCGTGTAGTTGCAGCGCAAGTTGTGTGCGGCCAGGCGCCAAATAAGCCAGCTCATCGTGAACGAAAGCTTGGCCGTCCAGTGCAAAGCCGCCAGTCAAGGCCACCAGCCCATATTCAAAGTCTGCCTGCAGTTCCAGCGCTAGCGCTACACCCGCATCTGCGCGCACGTCCAAGCCAATCAATGGCGAATGCAGCTCGGTCGGAGCGGTATGTGTGCCATAGCTACCTGCCATCAGTGACCATACACACCCCTGCGCTTGCCACTGCGGCACCTGCGCGTAGTGCGCAAATGCCGGCGGTTGATCGGCTACCGCATCGGGCAAGGCAATCCACAACTGTGCAGCGTGAATGCGGCCACCGGGCGTCACAGAATCTTCGGTGTGCGAGATACCGTAGCCTGCCGTCATCAAATTGACCTGCTGCGGACGCACAATTTGCACAGAGCCCAAGCTGTCGCGGTGCATGACTTCGCCTTCCATCATCCACGTGAAGGTCTGCAGCCGAGTGTGCGGATGCGCACCCACGTGCATGCCCCCGCCTTGCGGGAACTGCAGCGGCCCCAAATGATCCAGAAAACACCATGCGCCAATCATGCGCCGCGCTTTCGTGGGCAAAAGGCGGGCAATCTCCATCCCCTCCCCCAAGCTGCCTTTGCGGCCGGTAATGCGTTGCACTGCAGGAAAAGTAGGCTCAGACATGCAGTTCTCCTTGGAGGATTGGGATCGTAGGTCGCTGACTGCGAATCTACCGCAGCATCTGGCAGGCCAGTGCCTGCACTGCTGCGGCCGAAAGGTCATTGGCTGGCAGGCTCTGGCGCTGGGGCCATTGTGTGAAATGCTTGGACTGCGAACGCTCGTACTGCGGGTCGTAGTGCAAGCGCATAAGCTCTTCAAACAAGGCGGGCAAATCGCCCTCGCGGGCCCACGCTTGCCAGCGGGCAATCGTTTCGTTGCCCTGTATCTCTTTCAGAAAACCCAACCGCTCGCACAGACTCTCGACGTCATCCCCCAGGTAGGCATAGTCGCGCAGCAAATATTCCAGCCGCGCCTGTGGCGTGGCATCAATTTCCACCACGGCAGATTTGCGCATGTGCTGCACCAGTTGCAAGGGCAGTGCGATACGGCCAATCTTGGGGCTTTCTCCTTCGATAAACACGGGTTGACTTACATCCAGCGCTTTCAGCTCTTGCGCCAGCAAAGTATCGAAATGCTTTTGGCTGGGCTGAGCAATACCCGGCAGCCCCCCCAGCAAGGAACCCTTGTGGCGCGCCAGCCCTTCCAAATCCAGCACTTGTGCGCCTTGTTCCTTCAACGCGTGCAGCAGCCTGGTTTTGGCGCTGCCCGTAGCACCGCACAGCACGCGCAGTTGCAATTGCGGCACGATGGCCTCCGTCACTTCCAGCACATGGTGGCGAAATGCCTTGTAACCGCCCGCCAATTGCTGCGCATCCCAGCCCACCAGGCGCAGCCACGTCACCATGGAGCCGCTGCGCAAACCGCCGCGCCAGCAATAGACCAAGGGTTTCCAGTTCGCAGGTTTGTCCGCAAAAGTGGTGTGCAAATGCCTGGCCAAATTGGCAGCCACCATGGCCGCACCCAGACGTTTGGCCTCAAACGGACTGACTTGCTTATAGATAGTGCCAATCGTGACCCGCTCTTCATTGCTGAGCACAGGGCAATTGATGGCACCCGGAATGCGGTCTAGTTCAAACTCTGCAGGGGTGCGGGCGTCAATGATGCAGTCGTACTGCGCAATATCAGTAACGCGAACGGGTTGGCGGTGGGACATGAAAATTCAACAGTGCTTATGCGGGCGCTCAGGCTCGACAGTCTTTTCCACAGCGTGGTGTGTGGATACCAGGCAAGGATGGTCGAGCCTCGACACGCCTCCGCCGCAGCAGAGAACCTTGATGACAAGGTATGAATTGTCACCGTTCTCGCCTGCTCCTGCAGAGCACACGGCAGCAGTGGCAGTGCAGGTGTTGTCTTACATCCGACTGCGAGGGTTTGCAGCGGTATAGACATTCACAATCTATGCAACCATATGCATACATTCCCCGTCAGCCTTCATCGGTTAAAGACTGGAATGTAGGTCTTGTATGAGACACATAACTAGAATCCTGCCTACAAGCGTCAAGTTTTAAAAAGGTAACCCCATGGTGCAACTATCCAGACGCCAGTTCATGCAAGTGACTGGTTCGAGTCTGGCGGCATCCAGCTTGGCAGTGATGGGCTTCTCGCCCACCGCCGCTCTTGCTGAAGTACGCCAGTTCAAGCTGGCCGCTACCACCGTCACACGGCAGACATGCACGTACTGCTCGGTCGGTTGCGGTCTTTTGATGTATTCGTACAGCGACGGTGTCAAGAACGCCAAGCTGTCCGTCATGCACGTTGAAGGCGACCCAGATCACCCTGTTAACCGCGGCACACTGTGCCCCAAGGGTGCTTCGCTGCTCGACTTCGTGCACAGCCCCAACCGCCTCAAGTACCCTGAGTACCGCGCTCCTGGCTCTACCGAGTGGAAGCGCATGTCTTGGGACGAAGCCTTGGACCGTATCGCCAAACTTCTGAAAGAAGACCGCGACGCCAACTTCGTTGAGAAGAATGAAAAGGGCCAAACGGTTAACCGTTGGCTCACCACCGGCATGCTGGCTGCTTCAGCTTCCAGCAACGAAGCCGGTTACGTCACACACAAGGTAGCCCGCTCCTGGGGTCTGCTGGCGCTCGATAACCAAGCACGTGTCTGACACGGCCCGACGGTGGCAGGTCTTGCCCCGACGTTTGGCCGTGGAGCCATGACCAATCACTGGGAAGACATCAAGAATGCTGATGTGATTCTCGTGATGGGTGGTAACGCAGCAGAAGCTCACCCCTGTGGCTTCAAGTGGGTCACCGAAGCGAAGGAGCACAACGGTGCGCACTTCATGGTGGTCGATCCCCGTTTCAACCGCTCCGCATCGGTTGCCGATTTCTACGCCCCTATCCGTTCGGGCTCGGACATCGTATTCCTGGGCGGCATCATCAATTACCTGTTGACCAACGACAAGATCCACCATGAGTACGTGAAGAACTACACAGACTTCTCGTTCATCGTGCGTGAAGATTTTGCGTTCGACGAAGGTATCTTCTCGGGCTACAACCCCGAAACTCGCACTTACGATAAATCGTCGTGGGATTACGAGCTGGGTGAAGATGGCTTTGTGAAGGTTGACCCCACGCTGCAGCATCCACGCTGCGTGTACCAGTGGCTCAAGCGCCACTACGCAAGCTACACCCCCGAAAAGGTGGAAAGCATCTGCGGTACACCCAAGGCAAAGTTCCTGCACGTTGCTGAGCAATTCGCGTCGACCGCAGTTGCTGGCCGTGTTGCGACCATCATGTATGCCCTGGGCTGGACCCAGCACACCACCGGCGCACAGATGCTGCGTACAGGTGCCATGATTCAGCTGCTGTGCGGCAACATCGGTGTGGCTGGCGGCGGGATGAACGCATTGCGCGGTCACTCCAACATCCAGGGTCTCACGGACTTGGGCATCTTGTCTGCTTCGTTACCAGGTTACCTGACGCTGCCCAACGAAAGCGAGCAAGAGTACGAGAAGTACATTGGTGCACGTACACCCAAGATGCTGCGCCCCGGCCAGATGAACTATTGGGCCAATACGCCCAAGTTCCACGTGAGCCTGATGAAAGCATGGTGGGGCCCTGCTGCGACTGCCGAAAACAACTGGGCTTATGACTATCTGCCCAAGTTGGACAAGCAGTACGACATGCTGCAGATCACCGACATGATGGTGCAAGGCAAGGTCAATGGTTACATTGCCCAAGGCTTTAACCCATTGGCATCGCTGGCCAACTCGAACAACGTTCGCAATGGCTTGAGCAAGCTGAAGTTCTTGGTCGTGATGGATCCGCTGGTCACAGAAACTTCCGAGTTCTGGAAGAACCACGGTGAGTTCAACGACGTAGACAGCGCTTCGATCCAAACCGAAGTATTCCGCCTGCCCACCACCTGCTTCGCAGAAGAAGACGGCGCAGTCGTGAGTTCCTCACGCGTGCTGCAGTGGCACTGGAAGGCCTCGGACGCTCCGGGCGAAGCCAAGACCGACATTGCGATCATGTCTGGCCTGCACCTGCGCTTGAAGAAGATGTACGAAAAGGACGGCGGCAAGTTCCCCGACCCCATCGTCAATCTCTACTGGCCTTATGCACAGGCAGCACACCCAACCTCCGAGGAAATTGCCAAGGAGTACAACGGTCGTGCATTGGCAGATATCAAGGACGCCAATGGCAACGTCATCCGCAAGGCTGGCGAGCAACTGGGCGGTTTTGGTGAGATGCGTGATGACGGCACCACCTTGGGTGGTTGCTGGATCTGGGCTGGTAGCTGGACTTCGTCGGGCAACCAGATGGCTCGTCGCGACAACAGCGACCCCACCGGCATTGGCAATACGCTGAACTGGGCTTGGGCATGGCCTGCCAACCGCCGCATTCTGTACAACCGTGCATCGTGCGACCGTCAGGGCAATCCGTTCAACCCCAACCGCGTGCTGATCAAGTGGGATGGCAAGAAGTGGGCTGGCGCTGACGTGCCAGACGTGGCGGTGGGCCTGGATCCAGAAGTCATCAACCCCTTCATCATGAACCCCGAAGGCGTGGCTCGCTTCTTTGCTCGCAAGGGCATGAACGAAGGTCCGTTCCCTACGCACTACGAAGCGTTCGACAATCCATTGGGCTACAACCCGATGTACCCCGAGAACAAGCTGGCGGTGATCAACCCCGCTGCACGTATCTTGGAGTCGACCAAGGGTACCGCTGGCGATCCGAAGGACTACCCACACGTGGGTACTACTTATCGCCTGACCGAGCACTTACACTACTGGACCAAGCACGTTCAGCTGAACAACATCATTCAGCCTGAACAGTTTGTGGAAATTGGTGAAGCGCTGGCCAAGGAGTTGGGCATTGAGACCGGCCAAAAGGTCAAGGTCTCGTCCAAGCGCGGCTTCGTGAAGGCAGCGGCTGTGGTGACTAAGCGCATCAAGCCCATGCAGATCGACGGCAAGACCATCCACCACGTGGGTATCCCCATCCACTGGGGCTTCTCGACGACAGGTCGCAAGGGCTACATGGCCAACAACCTGACCGCATCGATTGGCGATGGCAACAGCAACACCCCTGAGTCCAAGACCTTCTTGGTCAAGGTCGAGAAGGCATAAGGAGGAATAGCTGATGTCTTCAACCATGTCTCTCGATATCAAGCGTCGTTCCGCAACGACTACGCCTTCGCCGAGCGCACGCGGTGCGCACAGCGGAGAAGTGGCCAAGTTGATCGACGTCTCCAAATGCATTGGCTGCAAGGCTTGCCAAACAGCATGCATGGAGTGGAACGATCTGCGTGACGAAGTCGGCACATTGGCTGCCGGCGTGTATGACAATCCAACCGACCTCACGGCCGATTCTTGGACTGTCATGCGCTTCACGGAATACGAAAACGAAGCCACAGGCAACTTGGAATGGCTGATCCGCAAGGACGGCTGTATGCACTGTGAAGACCCAGGTTGCCTGAAGGCCTGCCCATCGCCCGGTGCGATCGTGCAGTACGCCAACGGCATCGTGGACTTCCAGCAAGACCAGTGTGTGGGCTGCGGTTACTGCGTGACCGGCTGCCCATTCAACATTCCACGTATTTCCAAGAAGGACCACAAGGCGTACAAGTGCACCTTGTGTT